>CACJLJ010000001.1 GCA_902594235.1 uncultured Pelagibacteraceae bacterium
ATCAACTACAATTTTTGGAAAAAAACTAGATTTACCTTTTTATTGTTCTCCAACTGCTTTACAAAGACTTTTTCACTATGATGGTGAAAGAGCTGTTGGAAGAGCAGCTCAAAAATTTAATACAATGTTTGGAGTTTCAGCTTTAGCTACCGTGAGTGTAGAGGAAATATCCTCAATGATTGATACACCAAAAATGTTTCAATTTTATTTTCATAAAGATAGAGGGTTAAACGATTCTTGTTTAGAAAGAGCTAAAGCAGCTAAATTTGATGTTATGGCTTTAACAGTTGATACAATTACAGGAGGAAATAGAGAAAGAGATTTAAGGACTGGTTTTACCTCTCCACCAAAATTAACATTGGCGAGTTTATTTAGTTTTGCTACCAAACCAATGTGGGGAATAAATTATTTAACAAAGGGTAAATTTGAATTACCTCATCTCCAAGATTATGTTAAGGAAGGTACGAGTACCAACACTTCCATAGGAAATTATTTTTCCACAATGCTAGATCAATCTATGAATTGGAAAGATGCAGAAAAATTATGTTCTCAATGGGGAGGACACTTTGCTCTTAAAGGCGTCATGAGTGTTGAGGATGCAAAAAAGGCAGTAGATATAGGATGCACAGGTATAATGGTCTCTAATCATGGAGGAAGACAGCTTGATGGTTCTAGATCTCCTTTTGACCAATTGCAAGAAATTGTAGATGCAGTTGGTGATAAGCTTGATGTAATTTGTGAGGGTGGATTTCAAAGAGGTACCCATATGCTAAAAGCTTTATCTTTAGGAGCTAAAGCATGTGCAGGAGGGAGATTATATCTTTATGCCTTGGCTGCAGCAGGACAAGCTGGTGTTGAGAGAGCTTTAGGACAATATAAAGCAGAATTAGAAAGAGATATGAAGCTAATGGGTTGCACTAAAATTAGTGACTTAAATAGAAATAATTTAAGATTTAGACAAATTTAATTTTCAAAATGAGCTTAAAAAATTGTTATAATTTTGAGGATTTTAGAAATCTTGCTAAGAAAAAATTACCATCACCAATTTTTCATTATATTGATGGTGGAGCTGACGACGAGATTACTTTAAAAAGAAACTCTTCATCATTTGATGAATGTGACTTGGTACCAAATATTCTTGCTAGTGTTGGAAAACCAGATTTATCGACTACAATTTTTGGAAAAAAAATTGATATGCCTATTTTTTTATCGCCATGTGCTATGCAAAGGTTATACCATCACGATGGAGACAAAGCTTCTGCAAAAGCAGCAGATAAATTTGGAACTTTTTATAGTATGTCAACAATGGCTAACAACACTATTGAGGAAATTTCAAACATATCAGGCGGTCCAAAATTATTTCAACTTTATGTTCATAAAGATCAATCAATCACGGATGATTTAATTGATCGTTGTAGACGATCAGGGTTTGATGGAATGTGTTTAACGGTAGATACTTTGGTAGCGGGTAACAGAGAGAGAGACCACAGAACAGGATTTACAACTCCTCCAAAATTAACATTAAAAAGTCTTATGAGTTTTGTTACACATCCTAATTGGGTTTTAAACTATTTAACTCATGGAAAATTTAAACTTGCAAATGTTGCAACAAAAACAGACAAAGGCACTAATATTGCAAAATCAGTTATAGATTACATTAATGAACAATACGATCCCTCTATGAATTGGAAAGATGCTGAGTATTGTGTAAAAAAATGGAATGGTCCATTTGCTCTAAAAGGAGTAATGTCAGTTGAGGATGCAAAAAAAGCAATTGATATTGGGTGTACAGCAATAATGATTTCAAATCATGGAGGTAGACAACTGGATGGGTCGAGATCTCCTTTTGATCAAGTAAAGGCAATTTCTGATGCTGTAGGTGATAAATTAGAGATTATTTTAGATGGAGGTGTGAGAAGAGGAACTCATGTATTAAAAGCCATCGCTGCTGGGGCAAAAGCATGTAGTTTTGGTAAAATGTTCTTGTTCTCTTTGGCCGCAGGGGGTCAGCAAGGTGTTGAACATTTACTTAAAAATATGCACGATGAGATTAATAGAAACATGGTTTTAATGGGTTGTAAAAATTTAAAAGAGTTGAATAGTTCAAAATTAATTTATAGAAATGGACCTTAAAATTTTAAATTATGAAGCTAGCAAAGAATTTAAATAATTTAGGTACTGAAACAGCCTTCTCAGTTTTGGCTGAGGCCAAAGCATTGGAAGCTAAAGGAAATCCAATGATACATTTAGGTTTGGGTCAACCAGATTTTAAAACACCAAAACATGTTGTTGAAGCTGCTAAAAAAGCATTAGATGATGGACATCATGGGTATGTTTTATCAAATGGAATTTTAGAATGCAGGCAAGCTGTTACAAGATGGATAAAAAAAAGATATAACACTGAAGTAGATGCTGAAAGAATTTTGATCATGCCAGGCGGTAAGCCTACAATGAGTTATGCAATTCAATGTTTTGGAGAGCCAGGCGCAGAGATAATTCATCCAACACCTGCTTTCCCTATCTATGAGTCAATGATTAATTATACAGGCTCAACCTCTGTGCCTTACGATTTAACAGAAGATAAAGATTTAAAATTTAATCCTGAAAAAATATTGTCACTAATCACTGATAAGACTAGATTACTAATTTTAATAAATCCAAACAATCCTACAGGAAGTTTTGTAGAAAAATCTGATATTGACGTATTAGCTGAAGGATTAAAGAAGCATCCACATCTAACTATTTTGAGTGATGAAATTTATAGTAGACAAATATTTGATAATAAAGAGATGCCCTCCTTTTTTAATTACCCAGAATTAAGAGATAGATTAATTGTGTTGGAAGGATGGAGCAAAGCGTATTCAATGACTGGATGGAGATTGGGTTGGAGTTTTTGGCCTAAAGAATTAGTACCACATGTTAATAAATTATTAATAAATAGTGTATCCTGTGTAAATGCTGCTGCTCAATTTGCTGGTATTGCAGCTTTAGATGGCCCTGATGACTCTATTCATGAAATGATGGAAAAATTTACAGCTAGAAGAAATTTAATTCATCAAGGTTTAAATGATTTACCAGGTGTGGAATGTAGTCTCCCTGGCGGGGCTTTTTATGCTTTTCCAAATGTTAGCGGAACAGGCATGAACGGATCTGAGTTTTGTAAAAAAGCTATGCATGAAGCAGGTGTTGCTATAGTTCCTGGTACTGCTTTCGGTAAAACTTGTAAAGATTATGTTAGATTTAGTTTTGCAGCATCTAGAGATAATATTTCACAAGCATTAGAAAACATAAAGAAAATGCTTACTAAATAAGCTGTATTTTTAAAGTAATTTTTACTAATATTACTCAATTATGTATGATCATGTAGAAGCAGAATTGAAAAAAATTTTCAATGGCAGATATTCAACTTCTGTGTCAACAAGGACAAATTATGCTAGAGGAGAGGACACATATGATCCTGTTTTATCTAAAGCAGTAGTTTTTCCTGAAACAAATGAAGAAGTTTCAAAAATTCTTAGATTGTGTAACGAACATAAAATTCCAGTAGTTCCATTTGGAACTGGAACATCTTTAGAGGGGAATGTTGTAGGAAATGAAAAAGGGATAACAATTTGTTTAGAAAAAATGAATAAAATTTTAAGTGTTAATGCCGAGGATTTTGATTGTAGAGTTCAAGCTTGTGTTACGAAAGAGCAATTAAACGAATATTTACGTGAGGATGGAGTTTTTTTTCCGATTGATCCTGGTGCTAATGCTGCAATAGGTGGAATGGCTTCAACCTCTGCTTCAGGAACTATGGCAGTAAAATATGGAACTATGAAAACTGTAATTTCAGGCCTTACAGTAGTTTTACCTAATGGTGATATTATAAATACTGGTAGCAGGACTAAAAAAACTTCTGCAGGCTATAATTTGACAAATCTATTTATTGGCTCTGAAGGAACATTAGGTATTATAACTGAAGTTCAACTAAGATTATCGCCTATACCTGAAAGTATAATGGCTGCAGTGTGTCATTTTCCAACTTTGGAAAATGCAGTGCAAACTGCTCAACAAGTAATTCAATATGGCATACCAATTGCTAGAATTGAGATGCTTAATAAAGACCAAATGGGAATAAGTATAAAATATTCAAAATTAAAAGACATTGAGGAAGTTCCGACATTATTTTTTGAATTTCATGGGTCAGAGTCGTCAAATAATGAGAATATTAAAATTGTAGAAGAAATATCAAAAGATAACAATGGAAGTTCTTTTAAGTGGGCTAAAGATCAAGAGGAAAGAAATAAACTTTGGAAGGCAAGATGGGACGTTTATTATTCAGTAAAAGCTTTAATCAATAATGGGAGAGTTTATTCGACAGATGTGTGTTTACCTATTTCAAATATTACTGAGTGTGTAAATTACGCAGAAGAACAGGCAAAAAAATTTGGGCTTAGAGCTCCGATGGTTGGTCATTTAGGAGATGGAAATTTTCATGTACTTTTACCTTTTGATCCGGCAAAAAAAGAAATGTATAAAAAAATTAGAGAATTTAACGATCTGCTTATTAAAAAAGCACTAGAATTAAATGGTACTATCACTGGGGAACATGGAGTAGGTCTTCATAAAAAAGAATATCTATTAGAGGAACATGGTGACAATATTCCAGTTATGAAGATGATTAAACGAAGTATTGATCAAAATAATATAATGAATCCTGGAAAGATATTTGATCTAAATTAATAAAATCATGAAAAAAATCTTAATTACAAGAAAATTAATCAAAGAAAGTGAGGATAAAGCTTCAAAAACTTTTAATCCAATTTTCAATTCAAATGATGAATTATACTCACAGGCAAAAGTAATTGAAATGTCTAAAGGTTGTGATGGAATTTTATCATCACTTACAGATAAAATGGATCAAGATACTATTAATAAGCTTCCAGATACTATAAAAATAATTTCTAACTTTGCAGTGGGCTTTGGAAATATTGATCTAGAAGCTGCAAAAAAAAGAGGCATCGCAGTAACAAATACTCCTGAAGTTTTATCAGATGCAACAGCTGAAATTGGAATATTATTAATTTTGGGCGCTTGCAGAAGAGCAGCCGAAGGAATTGAGTCAGCTAGAGAAGGTGGCTGGAAATGGTCCGCAGATTATTTAATTGGAAAGCAATTGACTGGAACAAGATTGGGAATTCTAGGAATGGGAAGAATAGGTCAAAAAATTGCAAAAATAGCAAGGTCACTTGGAATGATAATTCACTATCATAATCGATCAAAATTAAGTGATGAAAAAGAACTAGGAGCTATCTATCATAAAGATGTAAAGAGTCTTTTTTCAGTTTCCGATGTTTTATCTATTTGCTGTCCAGCAACAAAAGAAACAGAAAACATGATTAATAAGGAAACAGTTGAATATTTTCCAAAAGGCGCAGTAATAACAAATGTTGCTAGAGGTGATATTGTTGATGATGAAGCGTTAATAGATGCGTTAAACAGAAGAAAAATTTATGCGGTTGGTTTAGATGTTTATAAAAATGAACCAAATTTAAATCCAGGATATCTTAAAATTAATTCTGCTTTCATTTTACCTCATCTAGGAAGTGCAACTAAAGATACCAGAATTGCGATGGCTAACTTAGCAATTGATAATATTGATGATTTTTTTAAAACTGGAAATTGTAAAAATAAAGTAAATTAATTCTACTTCAGATTGTAAAAAATTATATTTCTGCGACATATGAGTTTTTTTTTAGAAAGACTCTAATTTGAATCTATGCTTTAATTATTTCAGTTAATTAACTTTAATAGGAGTAATAATGACTAAAGAAAATAAATCATTGAAGGTGAAAACATCTTCAAGACGTAAGTTCTTTAAGACTGCTGCTAAGACTGGTGCTTTAGCTGCAGCCGCTGTTGCAATGCCATATGTTAAGGCAAATGCTGCAACAACATTAAAGATGCAAGCTGCATGGCCAAGTGGAGCAAACATCTTTTTTGAAATGGCTGGAGACTATTGTAACATGGTTAAAGAAATGTCTGGAGGTTCTCTTCAGATCGATCTTCAACCGGTTGGTGCAGTTGTAAAGACTTCAGAAATCGGACAAGCAGTAAGTTCTGGTGTAGTAGATATGGGTCACTGGGTGACAGCATATTGGTATGGTAAAAATCCTGCTGCATCATTATTTGGAACTGGTCCTTCATACGGTATGTCATCTCAAGAAGTTATGGGATGGATGGAGTATGGCGGAGGAAGAAAATTATATGACGAAACTCTTGCAAAAGTAGGTTTTGATTATGTTGGATTTTTCCATATGCCTATGCCAGCTCAGCCTTTTGGTTGGTTCAAAAAGAACGTAACTAAAGTATCTGATGTTAAAGGTATGAAGTACAGAACAGTTGGTTTAGCGACTAACGTTTTAACTGCAATGGGAATGGTAGTTAGACAATTACCTGGTGGTGAAATTCAGCCAGCTATGAAAACTGGTTTGATTGAAGCTGCTGAGTTTAACAACCCAACTTCAGACTCTCAATTTGGTATGCAAGACGTTTCTAAGCATTATCACTTAGGAAGTTTTCACCAATCTCAAGAGATGTTTGAAATACCAGTTAACAAAAAAACATTTAATAGTTTATCACCAGCGCACCAAGCAATATTGAAAAATGCTGCTTATGCTGCAAACAGTGATAACTACTTTAAAGCTTTAGTAAGATACTCAGCTGACTTAGCTAAGTTGATGAATGAGCATAAAGTAAATGTGTATCAAACTTCTGATGAAATTTTAGCTCAACAATTAAAGGGTTGGGATAAAGTAATCGGTGATTTCAATAAGAAAGATCCTTTCTTTAAGAAAATTGTTGATTCTCAGAAAGCATATGCGAAGAGAGTGATGAAATACTTGCTGATGAATCAGCCTAATTACAAACTTGCATATGAAAATGAGTTTGGACCAATTGCAAAAGTTAAGTTATAATTAACTTTTAATACATTTTTTAAAGGGGGCCTCGGCCCCCTTTTTATTTGATTATTTAAGAACAATTCAATAAAAGTTTATATCTATGATGAGATCTTACATAAAATTTGCTGATCGTTTAAGTGTCTCAATGGGTAAAGCTTTTTCATGGTGTATTGTAATTTTAATGGGTGGAACTTGCTATGAAGTTTTCATGGCATACGCTTTGAATGCACCTACGTTATGGAATTTTGATTTTAGTCTTCAGATGTATGGTGCAATCTTCATGATGGCTGGAGCATATACTTTATGTACTGAAGCACATGTAAGAGGAGATGTAATTTACAGATTATTTTCTCAAAGAACACAAGCTTGGATAGATGTAATTTTATATTTTATTTTCTTTTTTCCTGGTGTTCTTGCATTAGCTTTTTATGGTTACGAATATGCAGCACTAGCTTGGAAAATAAAAGAAACTAGTTGGAATAGCCCAGCTCAAATTCAAATTTATATGGCAAAATCCTTAATACCATTATCTGGTAGTCTATTAACTCTCCAAGGTATTGGAGAAGTTTTCAGATGTATAATTTGTATACAAACTGGGAGTTGGCCTGAAAGAGGCACAGAGCGTGATGCTGAGGAAACGGAGAAAGTGTTAATGAGAACTTCACAAGAAGGAAATAAAGAAGATGTTATTTAGTCTAACAAATCCTGAAGTCGCGATTATGATGATGGGAATATTTTTATTCGCTGTATTATTGGGTTTCCCAATAGCATTTACTTTGATGGCCATGGGATTAGGTTTCGGATATTATGCTTATTTTGATCCAACTAAAATGGAACATCTTTTTGATAATAGGATATTCCAACTTTTTGTTCAAAATACTTATACTGTTATGGATAATAACGTATTAACAGCGGTCCCGCTCTTTCTGTTCATGGGATATTTAGTCGAAAGAGCTGGTATTGTAGCAAAATTATTTTTTGCAATTAGGTTAGCTTCTCATAGACTTCCGGCTTCAATGGCTGTAGCTGCTTTGATTACTTGTGCATTATTTTCAACGGCTACTGGCATTATTGGTGCTGTAGTAACATTAATGGGTTTACTTGCATGGCCAGCAATGATTAAGGCAGGTTATGATAAGAAGTTCGCTTCTGGAATAATTTGTTCAGGCGGATGTTTGGGCATCTTAATTCCACCAAGTATTATGTTGATTGTATATTCTGTAATTGCTCAATTATCACCGTTAAGATTATTTGCTGCTGCAATTTTTCCAGGATTGATGTTAGCAGGACTTTATATAGGATATGCAATATTTAGAGCTTGGTTAAATCCATCAATTGCTCCAAAACCTGCTGCAGAAGAAATTCCACCAACGGCAGTTATTATGAAAGAAGTTCTTGTTTCTTTCTTACCTTTGTTTTCTCTAATTATTTTAGTTTTAGGCACGATACTTGCTGGAATTGCAACACCAGCTGAGGCTGCTGCGGTAGGCGCTTTTGGATCATTAGTGCTTTCTTATTTTTATAAAACATTAAAGTGGAAAAATTTTAAAGAGTCAGTGTTTCTTACTGCAAAAACAACTGCTATGATCATGTGGCTGTTTATCGGTTCATGGACATTTGCTTCAGTATTTTCTTATCTAGGTGGTCATGAGGTTTTTGAACATTTCTTTAAATCTTTGAATTTACAACCATGGCAATTTTTGGTGATTACTCAATTAATTATCTTTTTATTAGGTTGGCCTTTGGAATGGACGGAGATTTTAATTATTTTTGTTCCCATCTTTTTACCACTTGTTGAGTTTTTTGGAGTCAATCCATATTTTTTTGCTATGTTAATTGCCTTAAATCTACAAACTTCATTTTTGACACCACCCATGGCCATGTCAGCTTATTATTTAAAAGGAGTTCAATCAAAGAATGTTGAGCTAATGCAGATTTTTAGTGGAATAATGCCTTTTTTAGCTATTGTAATTTTAGCAATGGTTTTAATGTATTTATTTCCAGGAATAGCTCTTTGGTTACCAGAGACATTATTTGCAAATTAATTTTGAATGACAGATATATTTTCTTTAAGTCTTGAGGAACTAGCATCAAAAATAAAAGATGCCCAACTCTCTTCGGTTGAAGTTTGTGAAAAATATATTGAAAGAATAAATAAATTTGAAAAAGATATTAAAGCTTGGGCACATTTTGATAAAAAAGTTTTATTAGAAAAAGCAGCTGAGGCGGATGACTATAGAAAATCAGGAAAACCTGTTGGACCACTTCATGGAGTACCTATCGCAGTTAAAGATATAATTGGGACTGTTGATATGCCAACAGAGTGTGGCACAGTTATCAGAAAAGGAAAATCATATTCTCAAAATGCAGAGATAATTGATTTACTCCATTCTTCTGGAGCAATTGTTATGGGTAAAACAGCCACTTCAGAACTTGCTTATCTAGGACCGCCATCTACAACAAACCCTCATGATAAAACTAGAACGCCTGGAGGATCTTCAAGTGGATCTGCAGCTTCTGTTGCTTCTTTCATGGCACCTGCCTCAATCGGCTCTCAGACTGGAGGTTCAATAATAAGGCCAGCATCTTATTGTGGAGTTGTGGGATATAAACCTACTTATGGACTAATCTCAAGAAATGGTGTTTTGAGAACTTCTTACAGCTTAGATCATATGGGTATATTTGGTAGAAAAGTAGAAGATGTAGCAATGTTGGCAAAAGTATTAATTAAAAAAGATAAATTTGATCCTGCAACAATTCATTATTCAACTGAAAATATGTTAACAGAAACAAAAAAGGGACCTTTATTTGAACCTAAATTTATTTTCTATAAAACTGATTATTGGAAAATAATTGATAAAAAATCGAGAGAATCATTTGAATATTTTATTAAGTCATTTAAAAAAAATATCGAGATTTTTGATACTCCCTCATATTTTAAAGATATTCATAAATATCATCAAATAATTCATGAAACAGATTTAGCAAATAATTTCTCAGTGTATTTTAAAAAATTCAAAAAAAAACTTTCCAAATATATGCAAGATGCAATTACAAAAGGAAATAAGCATTCTGCAAAAGAATATGCTGAAGCAATAGATTTTATGAAAAGAAGCTACGAGTCTTACCAAGAAGTATTTGAAGATTATCATGGAGTCTTATCTCCTTCTAGCCCAGGGGTAGCACCAAAAGGTTTAAAAAGCACTGGTACAGCAGAGTTTAATAAAGTTTGGTCTTATCTAGGAACACCATGTATTTCGCTTCCTTTACTTGAAGGTGAAAATAATTTACCATTAGGAGTCCAATTAATTGGTGATAAATATGATGACCATAGATTTTTAGGTGTTGCCAGATGGTTGGAAAAAGAATGTGAGGAATAAATAGTATGAATAAAATTACAACTATAATTGGCTTATCATTTGCTGTGTTCTTTTTAGTTGGGTTAGCAACTACTTTAACCAGATCCATGATGATTGGTTTTTTAGATGTTATTCCAGTCTATTTATTAATGGGTGCAGCTATCATAATGATGATATATGAGGCTTTCTTTGATAAAAGTTAGATCTTTTAAAATTGAAAAATTTCAAAACTAATATTTTTCCATTATCACTATTATTTATACAGCCAATTTTTATGGCAAGTAATTTAGTAGTAGCAAGAGGAGGTGTAGAATTTGTTCCTCCAATTTCACTTGCCTTTTGGCGATGGACCGTAGTCTTTTTGATATTATTACCTTTTACATTTTTAACTTTAAAAAAAAATTTTCATATAATTAAAAAAGAATATAAGAAATTATTTTTTTTAGGATCAATGGGATGTGGGGTTTGTGGAGCCTTCCCTTTTTTGGCTGGTGAAACTACTACAGTAATAAATATGGGAATTATTTATACATCTTCACCAGTATTTATAATTTTGATTTCATATTTTTTTTTTAATGAAAAAATTAATTTTATTAAAATAATTGGATTGATCACATGTTTAATAGGTGTCTTTACCATTATAATTAAAGGTAATCTAAGTTTATTAATCAACTTACAATTCACAATTGGTGATCTATGGATGTTGGCAGCAGCAATTGGATGGGCGTTATATTCTATTTATCTATTTTATTGGAATTCTAAATTAAAAATTTTTGAGAGATTTACTGTTATATCATTTTTTGGTGCTTTAAGTTTATTGCCTTTTTATATTGGAGAAGAAATATTCTATAAACAGACCATTTTTATCCCTGAATTTTATTTGTGGGTAATTTTTGCAGCCATCTCACCTGGAATAATTGCTTTTACACTCTATACCATTGCACAAAAAAAATTGGGTGCATCATTAACAGGGTTCACACTTTATGTTTTTACAGTTTATGGGGCAATTTATGGATATTTTTTATTTGATGAAAAATTTGAAATTTATCATTTCATAGGAACTATTTTAGTATTTTTTGGCATATACTTGGCAAAGAAAATAAATGTTAAAAAAGTTTAGGAATAATTTGTTATTATTTTTTCAAATAAGTGCTTTAATTTATTTTCTGATTTTAATTTTTCTATATTTTTTTCAAAGAAATTTAATGTATCACCCGAGTGAAAATAATTACTTTGATGACAAACTGTCTGTTCAAATTAAAAAGGTAAAAATTATTACAGATGATAGTATAGAATTATTAGGCTGGTATCATGAAAAAGATTTAAAAAAATATAAGACTTTAATTTTTTTCCATGGTAATGCAGGTTCTTTAGAAAATAGAATTCATAAAATAAATCATTTTAAAGAGATGGAAATTAATTTTTTGATAGTCGCATGGCGAGGATTTAGTGGAAATAGTGGCAAACCCACCGAGAAAGGTCTTTATGAAGATGGTAGAAGTGCAATTAACTGGTTGTATAACCAGGGTGTTGAAGAGGAAAATATTGTTGTTTACGGTGAGTCTTTAGGAACCGGAGTCGCAACACACTTATCTCAGAATAAAAATTTTGCTGGAATAATTTTGGAAACTCCTTTTACATCAATGATAGATGCAGCAAAAACATTTTATCCATATATACCTGTCGGTTTGTTATTAAAAGATAAGTTCGATAATAAAACTAAAATTAAAAACATTAGTATTCCACTTTTAATTATGCATGGAGAAGCTGATCAAATTGTACCTTTTTCAATGGGTAAAGAAATGTATAAAATTGCAAATGAACCAAAATTTTCTTATTTTACAAAACATGACAATCATATGATGGAATATGATGAAAATCTTATTAAAGCTCTTAAGTCTTTTCTAAAAAGTTTAAATTAAGCCATAATCTCAACAAATATATTTCAAAATTTTTTTATAAAGTTAATTGTGAGAAAATTTTTTTTATTATTAATATCTTATTTAATTTTTACAAATATTGCTTATTCGCAAGATAAATTTTTTCAGCCAGATGATTTATTTTATATAGATAATATGGACTCTCATAACAAAGAATTCAGTCTATATTTTAAAGGTAGAGACAAATCTATTTTAGCTAGGGGTGAAGAAAGTAATTATATAAATGATTATCCAAAAGACCTTTATATTTATAACTATTCAACTAAGTCATCGTCTCCTCTAATTTCTTACGATTGGTTTCCATCTCAAGCAAAATATTTTCTACAGGAATATGATTTTCCTGTGTTTCCAGATGATTTTGCATATTATTTATTAAAGGATGACAAAACATTAGTGATGATAAGTGCAGTAAAAAGTTTAAATGCAAATTTTAAATATGATATAAGTAAAAAAAAATTAGAACTTTATCCTACTACAGGCAAATTTGACTTTATAATTTCATCATTTTCTAAAGATTGTGGGCATTATAAATTTAAGGATAATTATAAATGTAATATCTACAAACCTTTAATTTCTAGTAATTTGATTAATTAACTTGGGTAAATGCTTCAGCAAATTTTTTGGCGTTAAATAATTGAAGATCATCCTCTTTTTCACCTAAGCCTAATGCGAGAATAGGGAACTTATATTTTTTAGCTAAAGCTAAAAGTATACCACCCTTTGCTGTCCCATCTAATTTAGTCATGACAATACCTGTTATAGGAATGATTTTATTAAATTCCTCAACTTGATTAATCACATTTTGTCCTGATGTAGCATCTAAAACTAATATGACATTATGAGGTGCTTCAGGGTCAATTTTTTTTGTAACATTAGCTATCTTTTTATATTCCTCCATTAAATTTTTCTTATTTTGTAGTCTGCCAGCTGTATCAATTAATACTTGTTGAAAATTATTTTTTATTGCTTCCTCAACAGCTTTATATGCAACTGAAGCTGGATCAGAACCTTGGGAAGATTTTGTAATTTGAACATTAATTTTATTTGCCCAATTTTCTAACTGTTCAATTGCTGCAGCTCGAAAAGTATCTGAGGCTGCAAACATAACTTTATTTCCATTATCTTTTAAAATTTTACCAATTTTACCAATTGTTGTGGTTTTTCCAACTCCGTTTACTCCAGAAACTAAAGTTGCATTAAGTTTTTCTTTTTTTTCAAAAAAAGAGTTATTCTCCAAAGGTTTCATTAAAGAAACAATATATTCTTTTAAGATATAGTTTATTTCTCCAGTTAGATCTTTGTTTGGATCGATCTTTTTATTTGAAATAATTTCTTTTATTTCTGATGCAGCTTCTACTCCTACATCTGATTGAATTAAAAACTCTTCTATCTTATTTAAATTTTCGTCATCTATTTCTTTTTTTATTATTACTTCTTTGAGACCAGATGCGAGCGCCGAAGCACTTTTTTTGAAACCTATTTTAAATTTATCAAAAATTCCCATTATAGTTTAATCTCAATTTCATATATATCTGATACAGGACCTTTCATATGGATTGAATTTTTTTCATCAATTAATATAGATAGTTTACCAGTAGTAAATTCTATATCAGTCTTATTTTCTGTAAAATTATTTAATTTACCAGCAAATGCAGTTGCACAAGCTGCAGTACCACATGCTTTAGTCAATCCTGCTCCCCTTTCCCAGACTTTAACTTTAATCAAATCTTTATTAATTACTTGAGCAATTGTGACATTGCATTTTTCTGGAAAAATTTTATGGTTTTCAATGTCTGGACCAATTTTTTTTATATCAAAATTGTTAAGTTCATTAACAAAAAAAATAATATGTGGGTTTCCAACATTTACAGCAGTGCCACCAAGATGTTCTTCATTATTTGTATCGTATATTTTGATATTTAAATTTTTTGTATCTAATTTTTTCGACAGAGGTATTTTATCCCAGTCTATTTTGGCTTTACCAATTTCTGTTGTTACAATATTATTTCCTAAAATTTCAGATTTTAAATTTCCAGAAAATGTACTTAAAATTACAGTTTTATTTTTTGTTTCTCTTGAAATAAAATCTGCAATGCATCTTGTTCCATTACCACATGCTCCTGACTCTCCACCATCTGAATTAAAAAATTTTAAGTGTGCATCAACTAAACTGTCATTTTCTATCAGGATCAATTGATCACACCCAATAAAATTTCTGTCACAAATTTTAATTATTTGTTCCTTGGTTAAATTGGTAATTTTTTGTCTATTATCAATAATTACAAAGTCATTACCTAATCCGTTCATTTTAAATGCTTTAATGTCCATATATAGTTATTTAACTTATTTATTGACTTTTTGAACCTCTATTATAGTTTGTGGCAGTTTCCGCAAAAACGTTATATTTGCGGTGTCTTTGGAAACAAAGAGATCGACACTAGTCAGCGAGGGTTCGCCCACTAGTGCGATTACTAACGCGTATAATAAAAATGTTTGAAAATTTGACAAATAAATTCGAGGAAGTTTTTTCCTCTTTAAAAAAAGCACCATCACTTGATGAAAATCAAGTTGACGAGGGATTAAGAAATATTAGACAAGCTTTATTAGAAGCAGACGTATCTCTTGATGTTGCTAAAGATTTTATTGAAAAAGTTAAACCAAAAGCTTTAGGTCAAGAAATAATCAGATCAACATCTCCAGGAGATATGGTCGTTAAGATTGTTTACGATGAATTGGTTAACTTGCTAGGTGAAAAAAATAATGATGTAAATCTAAATGCTGTACCGCCAGTACCTATAATGTTAGTTGGACTCCAAGGTTCTGGTAAGACCACTACAACTGCTAAATTAGCAAGATATTTAGAAAATATAAAAAAAAAGAAAGTAATGATGGTTAGTCTAGATATTTATAGGCCAGCTGCCCAAGAACAATTAAGATCTTTAGGTGAACAAAACAATATCTTAACACTTCCAATAATTGAGGGTCAACAACCAGCTGACATTTGTCAAAGAGCTATCAGTGCTGCTAATCTCAATGGTGCTGATATTATTTTATTTGATACTGCTGGTAGAACACAAATAGATTTGCAAATGATGAGTGAGATTAAACAGATTGAAAGCACTATTCAACCTGCAGAAACATTTTTAGTTGCAGACTCACTCACAGGGCAAGTTGCAGCATCTGTAGCCAAAGAGTTTAAAAATACTGTAAATGTCACTGGAATAATCCTAACTAGAGCAGATGGTGATGCAAGAGGAGGAGCCGCTGTGAGTATGAAATTTGTATCACAAGTTCCAATTAAATTTTTAGGTATAGGTGAAAAAATTGAAAATCTTGAAAAGTTTCATCCAGATAGAATTGCAAACAGAATTCTTGGTATGGGAGACATCGTATCTCTTGTTGAAAAAGCAGCTCAAGATTTAGGTGAAGAAAACATCAAAAAAACTGAAGAAAATTTAAAAAAAGGACAATTTTCAATGCAAGATTATTTAACTCAATTAAGACAAATGAAAAAAATGGGTGGAATTGAGGGAATCATGTCTTTTATGCCTGGGGTTTCAAAAGTTAAATCACAAATGGATGCAGCTGGAATTGATGAGAGTGTTATTACTAAGAATGAAGCTATAATTTTATCGATGACCAAAAAAGAGCGAGAAAACCCAAAAATTATTGATGGTTCAAGAAAAAAAAGAATTGCTAATGGCTCTGGAACTGATCCAGCCACTATCAATAAATTGTTAAAACAATTTAAAATGATGTCTGAAATGATGAAAAAGATGTCTAAAGGAAATCTGAAAGGTATGTCTGATAAAGGAATACCTCCAGAATTATTTAATCAACTAAAATAAAAAAAGGAGAGTAAATGTTAAAACTAAGATTATCACGAGGTGGTACCAAGAAGAGACCTGTCTATAAAGTTGTTGTAGCCGATAGTCGTTTTGCAAGAGACGGAAGATTTATAGAAAAAGTAGGTTTTTTTAATCCATTATTACCAAAAGAAAAAAAGGAAAGAATAGGATTAGAGGCGGAAAGAATTAAATATTGGTTGGGCCAAGGTGCACAACCAACAACAAGAGTAGCTAGAATTTTAGGTGAAAATCAATTAATGCCTATGCCTGCTAATGGCAAAAATCCTCAAAAAGCAATTCCAAAAAAGGATAGAAAAAAAGAGGGTTCTGAAGAAGCTCCTAAGGCAGAAGCTAAAAAAGAAGAAGCTCCTAAGGCAGAAGCTAAAAAAGAAGAAGCTCCTAAGGCAGAAAAAAAATAACTTAAGGTTAATTTATGTTGCAAGCTCAAGTATTTACACTTTACCCAGAAATTTTTCCCGGGCCTTTAAATAAAGGTCTTTATGGAAAAGCAATGGCAAATAAATTGTGGAGCTTGAATGTCATCAATATAAGAGATGCAGCAATGGATAAGCACAAAACTGTTGATGATACTCCCTATGGGGGTGGAACAGGAATGTTGCTTAAACCCGATGTTTTAGCAAAATCTATCGATCAAAATCTTAATAAAGGAGAAAGAATTTTTTATCTTTCACCTAAAGGCAAAAGATTTGATCAAAAACTTGCATTGGATTTATCTAAAGAAAAATCATTTTCTTTAATTTGTGGTCATTTTGAAGGTGTTGATGAGAGAGTTTTAACCACAAGAAATATTGAAGAAATAAGTATAGGAGATTATGTGTTATCAGGTGGAGAAACAGCTGCTTTCGTAATACTTGATAGTGTACTAAGACTTATGCCTGGAGTTTTGGGGAATGAAAAATCAACTTCTGATGAAACTTTTGAAAATGGTCTCTTAGAGTATCCTCAATACACAAAACCCAAGATTTGGGAGCAAAAATCAGTACCAGATGTGTTATTATCAGGTGATCATGCTAAAATTAAAGACTGGCGTTTATCCCAATCTGAGGCTATAACACGCGTCCGAAGACCAGATTTGTGGCAAAAATATAAAAAGGATTAAATTGTTAAATCTTAAAATGAAAACTATAGAAGAAATAAACCAACGAAACGTCAAAAAAATTCTTTCTGAAAAGAAAATTCCAGAATTCTTTCCAGGAGATGTTGTGAAGGTTGGTGTAAGAATTACTGAAGGAAAAAAAGAGAGAATTCAATACTTTGAGGGAGTTTGTATTGCAAAAAAAAATAGAGACCTAAATTCGTCTTTCACTGTGAGAAAAATTTCTTTTGGAGAAGGTGTAGAAAGAACATTTCCTTTATTTGGAACTGTAATTGATAATATAAAAATAATTCGTTCAGGAAAAGTGAGAAGAGCTAAATTATATTATCTAAGAGATAGAACAGGTAAATCAGCAAGAATTGCTGAAAAGATAAGAAAGAAAATTGGTATAGATGTAAATGTAAAACCCGAGACAGTTACTGAAGAGAATTTAGCTCCAGTTATCTTAGAAAAAGAAAATAACAAGCAAGAAGCTCCTAAAGTAGAAGCTAAAAAAGAGGAAGACTCTAAAGCTGAAGCTAAAAAAGAAGAAGCTCCTAAAGTAGAAGCTAAGAAGAAAACAGAAAGTTCACTAGAAAAAAAATAATTTTTTTTTCAATGTCTAAAACGCTTTACGATAAAATTTGGAATGATCACTTAGTTGACCAGCAACCTGATGGTACAGCATTGCTATTTGTAGATAGACATCTTGTACATGAAGTAACTAGTCCACAAGCATTTGAGGGTTTAAGAAATTCTAATCGAAGAGTAAGACATCCAAAACTTACTCTAGCTGTTGCTGATCATAATGTCCCAACTACAGATAGAACTAATGGTATTGCAGATCAAGAGTCTAAAATTCAGGTTGATACTTTAGAAAAAAATTGCAAAGAGTTTGGAGTGCAACTTTTTGGTATGGATGATAAAAGACAGGGAATTGTTCATATAATTGGGCCAGAACAGGGATTTACTCAGCCAGGAACGGTAATTGTTTGTGGAGATAGTCATACTGCTACACATGGAGCTTTTGGAGCTTTAGCTTTTGGAATTGGTACATCAGAAGTAGAACATGTTTTGGCAACACAAACATTAGTTCAAAAAAAAGCGAAAAATTTTAGAATTAATATTAATGGAAAACTTCCATTAGGAGTAACATCTAAAGATGTTATTTTACAAATAATTGGAAAAATTGGAACAGCTGGTGGCACAGGTTGTGTTGTTGAGTATTCAGGTAATTTAATTAGATCACTTAGCGTTGAGCAACGAATGACTATATGTAATATGACTATAGAAGGTGGAGCTAGAGCAGGATTAATTGCGCCAGACGAAAAAATATTTAAATATTTAGAAGGAAAACCTATGTCTCCTAAAGGTGAAAAATGGGATAGAGCTTTAGAATATTGGAAAAGTTTAAAATCAGATGATAATGCAACTTTTGACAAAGAGGTTAGCCTACAAGCTAATGAAATATTACCAATGATAACTTGGGGAACATCACCTCAGGATGTGATTACAATAGATGGTAAGGTTCCTAATCCTAGTGCAGAAAAAGATGAAGATAAAAAAAATTCATTAGAAAGGGCCCTAAAATATATGGGTTTAAAACCAGATATGGCAGCTAAAGATATAAAAATTGATAAAGTTTTTATTGGAAGTTGTACCAATGGTAGAATTGAAGATTTAAGAGAGGCTGCAAAAATTTTAAAGGATAAAAAAATAGCTTCACATGTCCAAGCCATGGTAGTTCCAGGGTCTGGTTTGGTTAAAGAACAAGCTGAACAAGAAGGTTTAGATAAGATATTTGTAAGTTCGGGATTTGAATGGAGAGAGCCAGGTTGTTCAATGTGCTTAGCAATGAATGCAGATAAGCTAAAACCAGAGGAAAGATGTGCGTCTACGTCAAATAGAAATTTTGAGGGTAGGCAAGGAAGAGGTGGCAGAACTCATTTAGTAAGTCCAGGAATGGCAGCAGCAGCTGCAATTTCAGGAAATTTAGATGATGTTAGGAAGTATCAAAATTAATGCAAAAATTTACTACATTAAAAAGTATTCCAGCCTATTTACCAATAGTAAATATTGATACAGATATGATTATTCCAAAACAATTCCTAAAAACAATTAAAAGAACAGGACTTGGCAAAAATTTGTTCTATGAGATGAGATATGATGAAAAAGGAGAAAAAATAAATGATTTTATTTTAAATCAAAATCCTTTTGACAACTCAAAGATATTAATTGCAGGAAAAAATTTTGGTTGTGGCTCATCCAGAGAACATGCTCCATGGGCATTATTAGATTTTGGAATTACATGTGTAATCAGTTCAAGTTTTGCAGATATATTTTTTAGTAATTGTTTTAAAAATGGAATTTTACCAATTATTCTTGAGGAAGAAAAAATTAAGGAATTATCAGAATATGCTAATAGAAAAGAAGAAATTTCAGTTGATTTAAATGAAGAAAAAATAATTTATGGTAATAGTGAAATTAAATTCAAAGTTGACTTGTTTAAGAAAAAGTGTCTTCTTGAAGGTTTAGACGACATAGCATTATCCTTAAAAAAATCAGATAAAATTGAAAACTTTGAAAAAAATTTAAAAAATCAAAAGCCATGGATAATTAATGATTAAAGTTAATAAAAGAAAAATTCTGATGCTTCCGGGTGATGGAATTGGTCCCGAGGTAATTGGAGAGGTAAAAAAAATAATTAATTGGTTCAATACTAAAAAATCAATGGATTTTGAAATTGATGAAGATTTAGCAGGTGGATGTTCGTATGACAAACATGGAACGCCAATTACTGATGAAGTTTTTTATAAAGCTTTAGAGAGCTCGTTTGTAATGTTGGGAGCTGTAGGTGGCCCAAAGTGGGATAAGATAGAATTTTCTAAAAAACCTGAGAGAGCTTTGTTAAAATTAAGAAAAGAATTAAAACTTTTTGCAAATTTAAGACCAGCAATTTGTTTTAAACAATTAGTCGAGTCTTCAACTCTTAAGCCAGAGGTTGTATCTGGTCTTGATATAATGATAGTAAGAGAACTAACTGGTGGAATATATTTTGGAGAACCAAGAGGAATCAAACCAATTGAAAATGGTGAAAGAAGAGGAATTAATACTCACTCTTATACGAGCAGTGAAATAATAAGGGTAGCTAGAATTGCTTTTGATTTAGCAAAAAAAAGATCTAACAAAGTTACTTCTTGTGAAAAATCGAATGTAATGGAAGCAGGTCAACTTTGGAAAGAGGAAGTGCAAGCAGTTCACGACAAAGAGTATAAAGATGTAGAATTGAGTCATATGCTTGCTGATAATTGTGCAATGCAGCTTTTAAGAAATCCAAAACAATTTGATGTGATTGTGACTGACAATCTTTTTGGAGACATGCTGTCTGATCAAGCTTCTATGTTAACAGGCTCATTAGGTCTTTTGCCTTCAGCGTCTTTAGGGGCTAAAAATAAGAATGGAGAAATGAGAGCTATGTACGAGCCAATTCATGGTTCTGCTCCAGATATAGCTGGCAAAGGACTTGCCAATCCCATTGCTACGATTTTGAGTTTTGCTATGGCCTTAAGATACTCTTTAGACCTAGATAAAGAAGCAGAAGCGTTAGAAAAGGCTGTTCAAGATGTGCTAAATGACGGTTTACGTACTAAAGATATTTTATCTAAGGGTATGAAAGAAGTTTCAACTGGTCAAATGGGTGATGCGATCATTTCAAAATTGCAATAATCAATTAATTATTTTAAACTAATTTTATGCCAAGCTACACAGCACCAGTAGAAGATATGATGTTTCTTTTTGAGAAACTAAGAAATAATAAAAATTATAACGAATTAGAAAAATATAAAGAGGTAAGTCCAGACCTCGTGAAAGATATTTTACAAGAAGCAGCAAAAATCAATCAAAACCTAATTTTACCACTTGCAAAAGCTGGTGACGAGAATCCAGCAGTTCTAGAAAATGGTGTTGTGCGGACTCCACCTGGTTATAAAGAAGCTTATAAAAAATATATAGAGGATGGATGGACATCTTTATCTTGTGATCCAAAATATGGTGGACAAGGTATGCCAAAAACAGTCAGTGCATTTTTTGATGAAATGTTATCTTCCGCTAGCTTATCTTTTAAACTTTATAGTGAACTTAGTATTGGTGCTTATAATTGTATTAATCACCATGCTACAGATGATATTAAAAATAAATATTTACCAAAAATAGTTGAGGGAAAATGGAGTGGCACAATGTGTTTAACCGAACCAGTCTGTGGTACAGATTTAGGTTTACTAAAAACAAAAGCAAAAAAACAAACTGATGGAACATATAAATTAACCGGACAAAAAATTTTTATTACCTCTGGTGATCATGATTTGACTGAAAATATTATCCATTTAGTTTTAGCAAGAGCTGATGACTCTCCTCCTGGAACAAAAGGTATAAGTTTATTTTTGGTACCAAAATTTATTGTTAAAGAAGATGGGACTATAGGACCTAGAAATGGGATATCAACAGGATCGATTGAAACTAAGATGGGTATTAAGGGATCAGCCACATGCGTATTAAATTTCGATGAAGCTACCGGATATATGATTGGTGCTAAAGAAAAAGGTTTGAGCGCCATGTTTACGATGATGAATCTCGAAAGAATAGTTGTTGGTATTCAAGGTTTAGGAATTTCAGAAATCGCTTATCAAAATTCATTATCCTATGCAAAAGAGAGAAAACAAGGGAAAACACATAATTCAAAATCAAAAAATGGAGCCGATTTTATTATTGATCATGCAGATATTAGAAGAACATTATTAAATATGAAATCAATTATTGAAGGTGAAAGAGCTTTATGTTTCTGGTTATCTCAACAGACTGAAGTTAGCTTGTATCATCCTGATGAAAAAGTTCGTCAAGAAGCATCTGATTATGTTTCTCTTATGACACCAGTGGTTAAATCATTATTTACAGATTTAGCTATGGAAATAACCAGTGACGCCATGCAAATTCATGGAGGATATGGGTATACAAAAGATCAAGGAATAGAACAGTTATATAGAGATAATAGAATTACTCCTATATATGAAGGAACTAATTCAGTGCAAGCTGCTGATTTAGTTTTCAGAAAACTATCAAATAAAAATGGCAGTATAATAAATAAGTTTTTAGAACAGGTAAAATCTGAATGTAATTCTAATAACGAAAAAATTAAACCATATATATCGGAATTTAATAGTAATTTAAGTGTATTAAAAAAATTTAGTGATTGGATTTTGGAAAGAGCAAAAACAGAAAAAGATGATGTAAGTGCAGCTGCAAATGACTATTTAAAAACTTTAGGTTATGTATCTATTGCATATGCATGGATAAAGGTTTTAGAGGTAAGTTTTAAAGATTATAACGAAAATAAAAACTTTTATGATGATAAAATAGATACTGCAAGATTTTACTTTGATAAGATATTACCAAGAGTTGAACAACATTATAAGTCAGCTATTTCTGGCAGTTCAAATTTAATGAATTTCAAATTTAACTAAGATGAGTCATTACGATAATAATTTGGATAAAAATAGTGCAAATTATGTTCCTTTAACACCTTTAACTTTTTTAAAAAGAGCTAAAGAAATTTATCCAAATTATGAGGCAGTTGTTTACGAGGACCGAAAATATACATGGGATCAGGTTTATAAAAGAGCTGTTAAATTTGCTAGCGCACTTAATAAAATTGGTATTCAAAAAGGTGATACTGTTTCTTTTTTAGCTTTTAATACACCAGAAATTTTTGAAGGTCATTATTCAGTACCAATGACAGGTGCAGTGTTAAATACTATCAATATAAGATTGGATGCTAAAACAATTACATATATTTTAGATCATAGTGATGCAAAAGTATTAGTTGTGGATAGACAGCTTCATGTGGAAGTAAAAAAGGCTTTAAGCAATTTAAAAAAAAAAATTATAATAATTGATATTAACGATAAATTTGCTGATCAATCTAAGTGTGAAAAAATTGGTGAACTAGAATATGAAAGTTTTTTGAACACTGGTGATGAAAATTATGATTGGAAAATGCCAGAGGATGAATGGCAAGCAATATCACTAAGTTACACATCGGGCACTACTGGAAATCCAAAAGGTGTTGTTTATCATCATAGGGGATCATACCTAATGTCTACTGGGAGTGCAGTTGCTTGGAATATGCCAAATAGATTAAATTTTTTAACTATTGTTCCAATGTTTCATTGCAATGGTTGGGGGTATCCGTGGACAATACCTATGTTAAATGGAAGGACTATATGTTTAAGAAATATTGATATTAAAAAAATATTTGAATTAATTGATAAATATAATGTAAGCCATTTTGGTGGAGCACCTATAGTACTGAATATGATTACTGGCGCTCCAGAGGCCGATAGAAAAAAATTAAAACAAAAAGTTTACGTGCTTACTGCTGGAGCACCACCTCCAAGTATTATATTTAAAAAAATGAATGAGCTGGGTTTTGAAGTGATGCATGTTTATGGATTAACAGAAACTTATGGACATGTTACTCAATGTGCGTGGAATGATGCTTGGAATGATTTTGATGAGGAAAAACAAAATGAGATTAAAGCAAGACAGGGAGTGAGATATCCAAACACTGAGGGTATAGCAGTTATGAACCCAGAAACGATGATTGAAGTGCCTAAAGATGGAAAAACAATCGGGGAAATCATGATCAAAGGAAATATTGTCATGAAGGGATATTATAAAGATAAAGATGCAACATCCAAAGCTATGGCTGGAGGTTGGTTTCATTCTGGAGATTTAGCAGTAATGCATCCTGATGGATATGTTAAAATTCAAGACAGATCTAAAGACATAATAATTTCAGGAGGTGAAAATATATCTTCGATTGAAATAGAGAATACTTTAGCAAAGCATCCTTCAGTATCTATTGCAGCAGTAGTGGCTAAGCCAGATGATAAATGGGGCGAAGTACCTTGTGCTTTTATTGAGATGGTTAAAGATAAACCAGTAACAGAAAAAGAGCTAATTAGTTTTTGCAAAGAAACTCTTGCTGGATTTAAAGTTCCAAAACAAGTAGTTTTTTGTGATTTACCCAAAACTTCAACTGGTAAAATTCAAAAGTTTGAGCTTAGAAAAAAATTTTAGGAAAATTATTGATATTTCAAATAGAAAATAAAAATATCCATGCATCTGATGCGGGTCAAGGAATAGACTCTAAAAAAGAAACTATCGTATTTTTACATGGTAGTGGACTTTCACATATAGTTTGGTCTCTTACTGAACAATTTTTTTCAAATAAAAACTTTAATGTATTATCAATAGATTTACCTGGACATGGAAATTCAGACGGGCCTTGCCTAGATAGTATTGAAAAAATTGCTGATTGGTTAGAAAAATTATTCAAAAAATTAAATTTAAAAAACCTAATTTTGATTGGCCATTCTCAAGGTTGTTTAGAGATACTTGAGTATGCCTTCAAATATAAAGAAAGATTAAAGAAATTAGTTTTTGTTGGAGGATCAAATAAAATGCCCGTACATCCTGATTTAATAGACTTAGCACAAAATGGAGACTCTGACGCTGTTAAATTAATGATGAAATGGGGTTATGAGGGTTCAAAAAAATTTATAGGTGGAAATCCGGTAGAAAAAATAATTCAGTCACCAAGAGATATAAGTGAAATATTAGCAGTCGATTTAAAAGCATGTAATAATTATTCTAATGGTTCTGAGGCTGCAAAAACAATAAACTTGCCTACATTACTAATTTTGGGAGAATTAGATAAAATGGTTAATTTAGAAGTAGGAAAAAAATTTTCAAATTTATTAGAAAATTCCGAGACACATGTAATTAATGGATGTGGACATATGATTATGATTGAAAAAGCTTTCGAAATGCGGGAAAAGATCCTTAAATTTTTAAATTCATGAAAAATTATCCAATTACAAAATCAAGAAGGATAAGAAGTACTCCTTATACTTCAAGAATAGAAAAACAGGGTGTTACAGCATATACAGTTTACAATCACATGCTATTGCCTGCTGCGTTTGGATCTATAGAGGATTCATGTCACCATCTTAAAAAAGAAGTTCAAGTTTGGGATGTGGCAGCTGAAAGACAAGTAGAAATTTCTGGTGAAGATGCAGCAAAACTTGTTCAGCTGATGACTTGTAGAGATTTATCAAAGTCAAAAATAGGAAGATGTTATTATTGTCCAATAATTGATGATAATGGGAACTTAGTAAACGATCCTGTAATTTTGAAATTAGCTGAGGATAGATGGTGGATTTCAATTGCTGACTCAGATGTAATATTTTTTGCAAAAGGTCTTGCATCTGGAAATAATTTTAGAGTCCAAATTTTTGAACCTAATGTTGATATAATTGCAATACAAGGACCAAAATCATTTAGTTTAATGGAAAAGGTTTTTGGAAAAAAAATAAATGAATTAAAATTTTTTGGTTTTGATTATTTTGATTTTAGAGGCGTTAAACATTTAATTGCTAGATCTGGCTGGTCTAAACAAGGAGGGTTTGAAGTTTATGTAGAAAACACTCAATCTGGTTTAGATCTTTATGATCATTTTTTTGAAATAGGTGGAGAATTTAATTTAAAACCTGGTTGTCCAAATCTTATTGAAAGAATTGAAAGTGGCCTTTTGTCTTACGGAAATGATTTTGATAATAATGACAATCCTTTTGAATGTGGCTTTGATAAATATGTAAATTTAGATTCTGAAATATCTTTTTTAGGTAAGGAAAAATTAAAGAAAATAAAAAAAGATGGCATAAAGAGAAAATTAATGGGAGTTCTTATCGAAACTGATAAAATTAACTTAACCAAATCTTTAAAACTTAAAGATGATAAAGGAAATTTTATTGGAGATTTAAGATCGGCTTGTTATTCGCCAAATTTTAAAAAAGTTATAGGAATAGCCATGATAAATGAGCCTTATTGTAAACCATCCATAACGGGATTGTTGGAAATTGAGGGAAATTCTTTAGCTGTAAAAGTTTGCGATTTGCCTTTCATCTAGTATAAAACCTACATCATGGATATTGCAATTGTAGGAGCAACAGGAAATGTTGGAAGAAAAACTTTAGAAGTTCTTGAAAAAAAAGAATTATCTATTGATAATCTGTATTTAGTTGCTTCGTCTAAAAGTGCTGGTAAAAAAATCAGTTTTAAGGGTAAAGAACATGAGGTTTTTAATTTGGAAAATTTTGATTTTTCCAAAGTAAAAATAGCTTTTTTTGCAGCTGGTGGAAAAATTTCAGAAAAATTTGCAGAAAAAGCAGCGAAGCATTGTCTAGTCATTGATAATTCAAGTTTTTATAGAATGGATCCAGATGTTCCTTTAATTGTTCCACAAGTTAATTCAAATCATTTGGAACAAATAAAAAAAAATATTATAGCTAATCCAAATTGCTCAACAGCACAATTAGTGATTGCTTTAAAACCTTTGCATGACCTTTTTGTAATTAAAAGAATAGTCGTTTCCACATACCAATCAGTTTCAGGTGGTGGTAAAGCACCAATGGATGAATTGATCGAACAAACTAAATTAGTTTTAGATGGCAAAGATGTAAAATCTAAAAATTTTACAAAACAAATAGCTTTTAATGCTATTCCGCATATAGATGTATTTTCAGATGATGGTTATACAAAAGAAGAATTAAAAATGACTAATGAAACAAAAAAAATTTTAGATAGTAAAATTGATCTAACAGCAACATGTGTAAGATTACCTATTTCTGTTTCACATTCAGAGTCAGTAAACCTACAATTTGAAAAACCTTTTTCTCTTGAAAAGATCAAAGAAGCATTAAACAATTTTGAGGGTTGTAAAGTAATTGATGAGAGAGTTGATGGTGGATATTCAACTCCATTAGAAGCAGAAGGTAAAGATGAGACATTTATATCAAGAATTCGAGAGGATAAGACAATTGAGAATGGATTAAATTTGTGGATTGTTTCTGATAATCTTTTAAGAGGCGCGGCCTTGAACGCTGTAGAAATTGCTGAAACATTAATTAAAAATAATTTTTATGGAAAATAAAGCACCATTATCTCCACATATTCAAATTTATAAATGGCACATTTCATCGTTAGTATCTATATCTCATAGAATTACAGGAATTATAAATATAATTGTAATTACATTTATTTGCTTGTTAGCTTCACTACTTGTTTTAGGTAAAAGCAATTATGAAATTATAAATTTATTTTTAAGTTCATTAATTGGTAAATTTTTTATTTTAGGACTCACATGGTCTTTTTCTTTTCAAATTTTAAGCGAGATAAGACATTTGATCATGGATTTGGGCTATGGTTTTGAACTTAGAACGACAAAGATAACAGGGTTGATTGTAATATTTGGATCGATAATTTTAACAGTAGCTTTCTATTTAATTGGAAAAAATTTTTTTTAAAATGATAAATGCAACTAAAAAATGGATTTTTCTTAAAGTTAGTGGGGTAACATTAGTTCCATTAATGATATGGTTTATTTTAAATTTTATTGCAATTTATGATCAAGCCTACTTTGTGGTTATAAATTTTTTTACAAGTCCATTATCAAAGTTTTTATTTAGTTTATTCATTATTAATGCTTATTTTTTTTCAGCACTAAGTATTAGCGAGGTTTTTGAGGATTATATTAAAAATAATCAAATCAAAAATGTCGCAAACAGACTTTTGTATGCATCGGCAGTGGTAATTCCACTAATTACAATTATATTAATATCAAGGTTATGAATTCTTATAAAATTATAGATCATGAATATGATGTGGTAGTCTTAGGCGCTGGCGGTTCAGGTTTAAGAGCTGCGGTTGGATTGAGCGAGGCAGGACTAAAGACAGCATGTATTTCAAAAGTTTTTCCTACTAGAAGTCACACATCTGCTGCGCAAGGAGGTATTTCAGCTGCCCTTGGTAATATGGGTGAGGATGATTGGCGTTGGCACATGTATGATACAGTAAAAGGTGCAGATTGGTTAGGAGATCAAGATAGTATTGAATATCTTTGTAAAGAAGCACCTAAAGCAGTTATCGAATTAGAGAAATATGGAGTGCCTTTTAGTAGAACAGAGGATGGAAAAATTTATCAAAGACCATTTGGTGGTATGACTAAAAATTATGGCAATGGAATTGTACAAAGAACTTGTGCTGCTGCTGATAGAACGGGTCATGCAATTTTGCATACTTTATATGGACAAGCGCTAAAACATAAAACAGAATTTTTTATTGAATATTTTGCTTTGGATTTATTAATGAAAGATGGAGCTTGTAAAGGGCTTATTGCTTGGAATTTAAATGATGGAACTATTCATAGATTTAGAGCTCATACTGTAATTATTGCTACAGGTGGTTATGGTAAAGTTTATTATTCGGCTACATCTGCTCATACTTGCACTGGAGATGGTAATGCGATGGTTTTAAGAGCTGGATTACCATTACAAGACATGGAGTTTGTTCAATTTCATCCAACAGGAATTTATGGACATGGCACATTAATTACAGAGGGCGCAAGAGGTGAAGGAGGATATCTTACAAATTCCAAGGGTGAGAGATTTATGGAGAGATATGCACCTAAAGCAAAAGATTTAGCATCAAGAGATGTCGTTAGTAGATCAATGTCAATTGAAATTAATGAGGGAAGAGGTGTTGGAAAGGATCAAGATCACGTTCACTTAAATCTAAGTCACTTAGATAAAGATATAATTGAGAGTAGATTACCGGGCATAACTGATGCTGCAAGGTTATTTGCGAATGTAGATGTTACTAAAGAACCGATTCCAGTAGTACCAACTGTTCATTATAACATGGGTGGAATTCCAACTAATTACAAAGCTGAAGTTTTAACAGTAAATGGTTCAGAAAAAACTGTACCAGGATTGATGGCAATTGGAGAAGCAGCGTGTGTTTCAGTTCATGGTGCAAATAGACTTGGTTCAAACTCATTAATTGATCTAGTTGTTTTTGGAAGAGCAGCAGCCAAAAGAGCTGCAGAGCTTATTAAACCAGGAACTCCACATGAGGAAATAAGTGAAACAGAAACTCAGAAATGTTTAGATCGTTTTGATAAAATTAGAAATTCTAATGGAGAGGTTGGAACTGCAGAATTAAGGCTTTCAATGCAAAAAACAATGCAATCTAAATGTGCAGTTTTTAGAACTGAAAAAAATCTTAAAGAAGGTGTTGATGAGATTAAAAAAACTTATGATGGTTTAGAGAATTTGTCTGTAAAAGATAAATCGTTAATATTCAATACTGATTTAGTAGAAACCCTAGAATTTGACAATTTAATAAGACAGGCTGTTGTAACTGTTGACTCAGCATATAATAGAAAAGAAAGTCGTGGAGCACATGCAAGAGAAGATTTTCCTAAAAGAGATGATAAAAAATTTATGCAGCATACACTTGCTTGGTGCGATGGTAAGAACACGAAAATAAGCTATAGAGAGGTTCATAAATCTACTTTAACCAATGAAGTTCAATATTTTCCACCTCAGGAAAGAGTTTATTAATGACTCAAATCAACTTACCTGAAAATTCTAAAGTAAAAAAAGGTAAATATTTTAAAGATCAAACTGGCTCAAAAAATTTAAGAAAAGTAAGTATATACAGATGGGACCCTTCTTCTGGAGAAAATCCTAGAATTGATACATATGAAGTTGATATGGATAATTGTCCATCTAAAGTTTTGGATATTTTAAATAAGATTAAAAATGAAATAGATCCTACAATAGCATATAGAAGATCATGTGCACATGGAGTTTGTGGTTCTTGTGCAATGAATATGAATGGTAAAAATGGTTTAGCTTGTACCACGCCACATGCTGAAATAGATGGTGATATTGATATTTATCCATTACCTCATTTAAAAGTAAAAAAAGATTTAATTGGTGATTTAGATGGTTTATACAAACAATATCAATCAATTGAACCTTGGTTAAAATCAAATTCCAAATCAGAAACTAAAGAAATAATTCAATCAAAAGAAGATAGAGCAAAATTAGATGGTGCATACGAATGTATTATGTGCGCCTGCTGCTCAACATCATGCCCTAGCTATTGGTGGAATGGAGATAAATATTTAGGTCCGGCAGTTTTACTTCAAGCGTACAGATGGATTATAGATAGTAGAGATGAAGAAAGGGAGCTAAGATTAAAAAAAGTTGCAGATGAACTCAAGTTATATCGTTGTCATACAATTCTTAACTGCACCAATGCATGTCCAAAAGGTTTAAATCCTGCAAAAGCTATAGCTGAAATAAAAAAAATGTTAGCAACGGCTAATATTTAAACAATAGACTAATAAGAATTTTTACTCTAAAAGATCGTATTCATGAAATTAATTGAACATTTTGTAGGTGGAAAAATAATTCCAGGCATTTCAGATAAAAAAGGTAAAGTATTTAATCCTGCTACTGGAGAACAAGAAAAAGAGGTAAGATTAGCTTCTAAATCTGATTTAGATGAAGCAGTAATAATTGCAAAAAAAGCTTTTGAAGAATGGTCTTTAAAACCTTCCCTACAGAGAGCAAGAGTAATGTTCAAATTTAAAGAGTTAATAGAAAAAAATTCAGATGAACTAACTCAGTTAATAGTTGCAGAACATGGAAAAGTTTATGAAGATGCAAAAGGGTCTTTAACTAGAGGACTTGAAGTTGTTGAGTTTGCATGTGGTATTCCGCATTTACTTAAAGGAGAATTTTCGGAAAATGTTGGAACTAACGTTGATAGTTGGTCAATAAGACAGCCTTTAGGAGTTGTTGCAGGAATTACACCATTTAATTTTCCAGCAATGGTTCCAATGTGGATGTTTCCTATAGCTATTGCATGTGGAAATACTTTTATATTGAAGCCATCAGAAAAAGATCCATCGTGTTCAATAAGATTAGCAGAACTTTTAAAAGAAGCAGGTTTACCAGACGGTGTTTTTAATGTTGTAAATGGGGACAAAGAGGCTGTGGATGCTATTCTTACTAATAAAGATATTAAGGCTGTAAGTTTTGTAGGCTCAACTCCTATTGCAAAATATATATATGAAAACTCTGCTAAAAATGAAAAAAGAGTTCAAGCATTAGGTGGTGCTAAAAACCATTTAGTTGTTATGCCAGATTGTGATTTAGATGGTGCCGTAAATGGATTGATGGGAGCTGCTTATGGGTCAGCTGGAGAAAGGTGTATGGCACAATCAGTTGCTGTTGCAGTTGGAGATATTGGAGATGAATTAGTATCAAGATTATCAAAAAAAGCAGAAGCTTTAAAAGTCGGCCCTGGAATGGACAAAAATTCTGAAATGGGTCCTTTAGTGACAAAAGATCACTTAGAAAAAGTAAAAGGTTATGTTGATTTAGGAGTAAAAGAGGGTGCAAAATTATTAGTTGATGGAAGAAATTTGAAATTACAAGGATATGAAAATGGATTTTATATCGGCGGATGTTTGTTTGACCATGTAAAAAAAGAAATGAGAATTTATAAAGAGGAAATATTTGGACCTGTGTTATCTGTAGTTAGAGTAAAGACTTTCGAAGAAGCAGCAAAATTAATAAATGATCATGAGTATGGAAATGGAGTTAGCATTTATACTAGAGATGGTGATGCTGGAAGAACATTTGCAAGTAAAATTCAGGTTGGAATGGTTGGAATAAATGTTCCAATACCAGTTCCAATGGCTTTCCACAGTTTTGGAGGTTGGAAAAGGTCTTTATTCGGTGACAGTGCAATGCACGGTATGGAGGGGATAAAATTTTATACTAAACTAAAAACTATAACTTCAAGATGGCCTTCAGGGATTCGTTCAAACGCAGAATTCGTGATGCCAACAATGAAATAAAGGAGAGGATGAGCAAGATATCTTTAATTGGGGCAGGCCAAATTGGTGGAACTCTCGCACACTTAATTGGAATAAAAGAATTAGTTAATGAAGTCGTTTTATTTGATGTGGCTAGTGGGATAGCCAAAGGTAAAGCTCTAGATATTGCTCAGTCATCATCAGTTGATGGTTTTAATTTGAAGTTTTCAGGAACTGATGATTATAAAGATATTAAAGGTTCAGATGTAATAATTATCACAGCTGGGGTACCAAGAAAACCTGGAATGAGTAGAGACGATCTACTTGGAATAAATTTAAAAATAATCAAACAAGTTGCTGAGGGAATAAAACAAAATGCTCCAGATGCATTTGTGATATGTATTACTAATCCTTTAGATGTAATGGTAATGGCATTTCAAAAATTTTCAGGCCTTTCACCAAACAAAGTTGTTGGAATGGCTGGTATATTAGATAGTTCAAGATTTAAATTATTTTTGTCTGAAGAATTTAATGTTCCTGTTAAAGAAATAGAGGCAATGGTAATGGGCGGACATGGCGATACAATGGTTCCTTTACCAAGATTTACTAAAGTTTCTGGAAAACCCTTGTTAGACTTAGTTAAAGAAGGAAAAATTTCTCAAAAAAGATTGGAAGAAATAAACCAAAGAACAAGAGATGGTGGAGCTGAAATTGTGAAGTTTTTGGAAAAAGGCTCAGCTTTCTATGCACCAGCTGCTTCAGGAGTTGAAATGGCTAAAGCTTATCTTAAAGATGAAAAAAAAATGCTTCCTTGTGCTGCTTATTTGAATGGTGAATATGGAATTAAAGATATTTATGCTGGTGTTCCAATTATTGTAGGTAAAAATGGCGTTGAAAAAATTGAAGAAATAAATTTAGATGAGAAAGAAAAATCTGAATTTCTTCACTCTGTCGAAGCTGTAAAAAAACTTTGGGAAGCCGCATCTAATATAGATGCAGATTTAGCCAAATAATGAATATACACGAGCATCAAGCTAAGCAAATTTTAAAACAATTTGGTGCGATCGTGCCGGAAGGAGTATTTGGTTTTACTGTTACGGAACTTTTAGAAAAATGTAAATCATTAAAAACAGACAAATATGTCTTAAAGGCCCAAATACATGCAGGCGGTAGAGGAAAAGCTGGGGGTGTAAAAATTTTAGATAATTTAAATGAATTAGAAAAGTCAGCAAAAAAACTTTTAGGAAAAAAATTAATTACTCATCAAACAGGACCAGAAGGAAGAGAAATAAAAAGACTATATGTAGAAGTATCATCAAACATCGAGAAAGAATTCTACCTATCTTGTTTGGTAGATAGGGCTACTTCAAAAATTGCATTTATTACAAGCGATCAAGGTGGTATGGACATTGAAGAAGTAGCAGCCAATTCCCCAAATAAAATTTTGACAACTAAAGTTGAGTTAAATGATGAAATTTCAAACGAAAATTGCGAAAAAATAATCAAAATTTTTAATTTAGAAGGCAATTCTAAAAAAGAAGCAATTTCTTTAATTAAATCAATTTATAAAATGTTTATTAAGACAGATGCAAATATGGTTGAAATAAATCCCTTAATTTTAACTAAAGAAAAAAAAATTGTTTGTTTAGATGCAAAAGTTAACTTTGATAGCAATGCTTTGTTTAGACATCCAGAAATTTTAGAACTGAGAGATCTTAATGAGGAAGAACCAGCAGAAATTGAAGCAAGCAAACATGATTTAGCTTACATTAAATTGGATGGAAGTATTGGCTGTATGGTGAATGGTGCAGGGTTAGCTATGGCAACAATGGATATAATTAAGTTATATGGTGAAGAGCCAGCAAACTTTTTAGATGTTGGTGGAGGTGCTTCAAAAGAAAAAGTTTCAGCCGCTTTTAAAATAATTTTATCAGATAAAAATGTTAAAGGAATATTGATTAATATTTTTGGTGGGATTATGAGATGTGATGTTCTTGCACAAGGTGTGGTAAATGCAGCGAAAGAGACTAATATTGATGTTCCGCTTGTAGTAAGATTAGCTGGTACAAACTTTAAAGAGGGAAAAGAAATATTAGATAACTCTGGTCTAAAATTAATTTCTGCAGAAAACCTTGATGATGCAGCTAAGAAAATTGTTGAGGCTATTAAATAAATGTCAGTCTTAGTTAATAAAGAAACTAGATTAATTTGCCAAGGTTTTACTGGTTCTCATGGAACTTTTCATTCAGAACAAGCAATAAAATATGGAACAAAATTAGTTGGTGGTGTTACACCAAAAAAAGGTGGTCAGAAACATTTAGGGCTTCCAGTTTTTAATACGGTTAAAGAAGCTAAAGACTCAGAGGGTGCAAACGCAACAATGATATATGTTCCTGCAAAATTTGCAGCTGCAGCAATTATAGAGGCTATAGATGCATCTGTAGAACTTATTGTTTGCATAACAGAGGGAATTCCTATTCAAGATATGCTTCGAGTTAAACAAAAATTGGCAAAATCAAAATCTAGATTAATAGGTCCAAACTGCCCAGGGATAATTACTCCTGAGGAATGTAAAATTGGAATTATGCCTGGTAATATCCATAAAAAAGGATCTGTTGGTATAGTTTCCAGATCTGGAACATTAACTTATGAAGCTGTTGCTCAAACAACAGAGAATGGGCTTGGGCAATCAACTTGCATAGGAATTGGAGGAGATCCAATTAATGGTACTAATTTTATAGATTGTTTAGATTTATTTTTAAAAGATGATGAAACTCAATCAATTTTAATGATTGGTGAAATCGGAGGCACGGCCGAGGAAGAAGCTGCTGAATTTATTAAAAATAACAAAGTAAAAAAACCAATTGTTGGATTTATTGCTGGTGTAACCGCTCCCCCTGGTAGAAGAATGGGTCATGCAGGGGCGATTATTTCTGGAGGTAAAGGTGGCGCAAAAGATAAGATAAAAAAAATGGAGGATTGTGGAATAACAATGGCAAACTCCCCATCAAAAATCGGAAAAACATTATTTGATAAATTGTCTATTTGAAAAATTTATTTGTAGGTTTATATTAACCATAAATAATGTCTTCTACAAAAAATCTTGAATATAAGAAAACCGCTTTTCTTAGCAAATCAAACAGTGCTTTTATTGAAGAGATGTATTTAAAATTTGTAAATAACGATCCAGAACTTCCTGACAGTTGGAGGAAATATTTCACTGAGATTGGAGATGAGGCAGAGATAATAGTTAATGAAATTAATGGTCCGTCATGGGGTCCATCAAAAAAAGTTGCAATAAATAGATCTCAAAATTTTAATAATAATAAAATACAAGATGAACTAGAAATAATAAAATCAAATGCAAATTCGATTAAAGCTGTTGCAATGATTAGATCTTACAGACAAAGAGGACATTTAATTGCTAAATTAGATCCATTGAAGCTTTTAAAATCAGAATATTTAGATGAATTACATCCAGAGTCCTATGGATTCAAAAAAGAAGACTATCAAAAAAAAATTTTTTTAGATGGTGTAATAAATAGAGAATATTCAAATATTAATGAAATTCTAAATTTTTTAAGAGAGAAATATTGTGGTTCGTTGGGTTATGAGTATATGCATATCTCAAATCCAACTGAGAGAAAATGGTTTAGAGACCGTGTTGAAAAAAAAGATGATTTCAAATTTACTCAAAATGGTAAAGAAGCTATTTTAAATAAACTAATTCAAGCAGAAGGTTTTGAGAGGTTTTTACACACTAAATATGTTGGTACAAAAAGATTTGGCCTTGATGGAGGTGAAAGTTTAATTCCTGCACTTGAACAAATAATTAAAATTGGTGGTCAATCAAAAGTTAAAGAAGTTAAAATCGGGATGTCTCATCGCGGTAGATTAAATGTACTGGCCAATGTTTTACAAAAATCCTACAAAAGAATATTTAATGAGTTTGCTGGAGAAATTAGTTCTAAATCAAAAGATGATACTGGGGATGTAAAATATCACTTGGGCGCTTCATCTAATAGAGAGTTTGATGGAAACTCAGTCCATGTGAGTTTAACAGATAATCCTTCGCATTTAGAAGCTGTAAATCCAGTTGTTTTAGGTCAAACAAGAGCAAAACAATTTTTTCATAAAGATAAAGAGAGAAAAAAAGTTATTCCAATATTGATACATGGAGATGCAGCTTTTGCTGGACAAGGAGTCGTTGCTGAATGTTTTGCAATGTCAGGGTTACCTGGTCATAACACTGGTGGAACTATTCACATAATCGTAAATAATCAGATAGGGTTCACAACAAGCCCAAGGTTTGCCAGATCTTCTCCTTATCCTTCTGATATATCTAAAATGGTTGAAGCTCCAATTATCCATGTAAATGGTGATGACCCTGAGGCAGTAGTCTATGCAGCAAGAATTGCAACAGATTTTAGATTAAAATTTAATAGAGACGTAGTGATAGATCTTATTTGCTACAGAAGATTTGGTCATAATGAAGGGGATGAGCCTTCTTTTACCCAACCATTGATGTATAAAAAAATACGTTCTCATCCTTCACCAATTAAAGTTTATGGAAAAAAATTGATTGATGAAGGTTCAATTACAAATGAATATTTAGAAAATTCCATTAAAAAATTTAAAGATTTATTAGATGAACAGTTTAAAAATGCAAAAAATTATAAACCAAAAATTGAATGGTTTGAAGGAACTTGGTCGAGGTATAAACCCGAAAGGGGCAAAGATAAAAGAGGTGTAACAGGATTTGATATAAAAAGATTAAAAGAAATTTCTGAGAAAATAAATAATATACCTAACGAAATAAATATTCATAAAACTATTAAGAAAATATTAGAAAATAGAAAAATTTCAGTCTTTAATCAAAAAAATATAGATTGGTCTTCGGCAGAAGCTCTTGCATTTGGCTCGCTATTAGAAGAGGGTTATCCAGTCCGCCTAGTTGGTCAAGACTCAGGAAGAGGAACTTTTAGTCAAAGACATTCCGTATTAAGGAATCAAATTGATAATTCAAGATATATACCTTTGAATAACATCTCAAAAAAACAAAAAAACTTTGAAATAGTTGATAGTTTTTTATCAGAACTAGCTGTTCTAGGATTTGAATACGGTTATAGTTTGGTTGAGCCAAACACACTAACTATTTGGGAAGCACAATTTGGAGATTTTGCGAATGGAGCACAAGTAGTTATTGATCAATTCATAGCTTCAGGTGAGAGAAAGTGGTCAAGAGCTTCAGGTTTAGTTATGTTGTTACCTCATGGATATGAAGGACAAGGTCCTGAACATTCCTCAGCAAGATTAGAGAGATTTTTACAATTATGTTCTAATGATAATATGCAAGTGATGAATTGTACTACACCAGCTAATTATTTTCATGCTTTAAGAAGACAAATGCATAGAGATTTTAGAAAACCACTAATTATAATGACACCTAAATCACTATTAAGACACAAGCACTGTGTTTCTAATTTAGAGGATTTTAGTAAAAAAAATTCATTCCATCGAGTTCTGTGGGATCATGCTATTGACCCAAAAATTAGCGGGTTTATAAAATTAGAAAAACCAAAAAAAATTAAAAAAGTAATATTATGTTCAGGTAAAATCTATTTTGATTTACTCGAAGCAAGAGAAAAAAATAAAAAAAATGATGTTGTATTTTATAGAATTGAGCAACTTTATCCATTTCCAGCCAAAGCACTTGTAAATGAGCTCAAACCTTATGCAAAAAATGCTAAATTTTATTGGTGCCAAGAAGAACCCAAGAATATGGGAGCTTGGTTTTCAGTAAGAGATTATATCCAATGGACATTAGATAATATTAAGGCTAATAATAACCAAATTTCTTATATTGGAAGAAGTCCTGATGCATCACCAGCGACAGGATATGCAAAAAGACATATTTCCCAACAACAAGAAATTATTAAAAAAGTTTTTAGTTAACAAAATGAGTGAAAAAATTTTAGTTCCAGTTTTGGGTGAGAGTATCACTGAGGCTACTGTTTCAAAATGGTTAAAAGGTGAAGGCGATATGGTTGAAACAGATGAACCTATCGTTGAATTAGAGACGGATAAAGTTAACCTTGAAGTCCCTTCACCAATATCTGGGGTATTAAGTGAAATAAATTCAAAAGATGGTTCAGTTGTAAAAGTTGGAGCACTTCTAGGCTTAGTGTCAGAAGATGGGTCGGCTTCTTTAAAAAAAGAAAAGATTGAGAAAATTAAGCCCGAAACTATTGATGACAATGTTGTCAATATTGAGTCTCACAAAAAAGAACCTGAAATTTTTGAATTTGAGAATAAAAAAGAAATTATTGAAAAATCAGAAAGTGAGGAAAAACCACTCATTTTAACAAATGAGATTGAAAAAAATTCCAAAGTAAAAAAAGAACTAGCTGAACAAAATCTTTCTCCAGCAGTAAGAAAAATTGTTACTGAAAATAAAATTGACACAGAGTCAGTAAAAGGCTCAGGTAAAGATGGAAGAATATTAAAAGGTGATTTAATAAATTTGATGGGTTTAAATCCCCCACCTTCGGAAAGAAAAATTAAATATGGTCAAGAAGAAAGAATTAAAATGACCAGATTAAGACAAACAATAGCTAAAAGATTGAAACAAGCTCAAGAGAATGCAGCTTTGCTCACTACATTCAATGAAGTCGATATGACCAATATAATGCAGATGAGAAAAGATAACCAAGATGACTTTCAAAGTCGTTATGGAGTAAAATTAGGGTTAATGTCATTTTTTGTCAAAGCATGTGTAGTGTCATTGAAAAATTTCCCTGCGGTAAATGCTGAAATTGAAGGTGAGGAAATAATTTATAAAAATTATTATAATATTAGTTTTGCTGTTGGTACTGATAAAGGACTTGTTGTACCAGTTTTAAAAAATGCTGATGAATTATCATTTGCAGATATTGAAAAGAATATTAAAGAAATTTCCGATAAAGCTAGGAGTGGCAAACTTACTATTGAAGATCTTCAAGGAGGAACTTTTACAATTAGCAATGGTGGAGTTTATGGATCAATGCTTTCAACACCAATATTAAATTTACCTCAATCAGGAGTTTTGGGAATGCATAATATTGTTGATAGACCAATAGTTGTTGAGGGTGAAATTAAGATCAGACCAGTAATGTACCTTGCTCTATCTTACGATCATAGAATTATTGATGGAAAAGAGTCAGTTTCATTTTTGAAAACGATTAAAGAAAACTTAGAAGACCCCAGAAGGTTATTTTTAGATATATAGATGTCAGAAAAATTTCAAGCGATAGTAATTGGAGGAGGACCTGGTGGTTATGTATGTGCAATTAGACTTGCACAACTGGGATTAAAAACCGCTTGTATAGAGTCTAGAGGCTCACTAGGAGGAACTTGCCTTAATATTGGATGTATTCCTTCTAAAAGCTTATTAAATCTATCTGAGGAGTTCCATAAAGTTAAAAATTTATCTAATAAAGGGATAGAGGTTGGTGAAGTAAAATTAAATTTAAGCAAAATGATGAAAAGTAAGGATAAAGCTGTAACAGTCTTGACCAAAGGTGTAGAGTTTCTTTTAAAAAAAAATAAAGTCACATATTTTAAAGGTCATGGAAGTTTTAAGTCAAAAAATGAAATTATTATAAAAGATATTGATAACAAAGAATTAACAGTTAGCGCAGATAATATAGTAATTGCCACTGGATCAGTTCCAGTGTCACTTCCTGGAATTAATTTTGATGAAAAAATAATTTTATCTTCAACAGGAGCTTTAAAAATTGAGCAAGTTCCAAAGAAAATGATTGTTGTTGGGGGTGGATATATTGGTTTAGAAATGGGATCGGTTTGGTCAAGATTAGGAGCCGACGTTCAGGTAGTAGAATTTTTAGACCATATTACTCCAGGAATGGATAAGGAAATTTCTCAGGAATTTATGAAAATTTTAAAAAAACAGGGCATCAAATTTCATATGCAGCACAAAGTTGAAAAAATTAAAAAAAATAATGAAGGCGCAGTTGTTTCAACAACTGATAAAGATGGAAATAAAAAAGATTTTGATTGCGATGTTGTTTTAATTTCAGTTGGCAGAAAACCAAATACTAATGGTTTAAATATTGAAGCTGCAGGAATTGAACTTGACGCGAAACAAAGAATAAAAACAGATAAAAATTTTAAAACTAATCTAAATAATATTTATGCTATTGGAGATGTAATTACTGGTCCTATGTTAGCACATAAAGCTGAAGATGAGGGAATAGCAGTTGCTGAAAATATTGCTGGTCAGTCAGGCCATGTTAATTACGATACTATTCCTGGAGTTATTTATACAACACCAGAAGTTGCCTCAATAGGAAAAACAGAAGAGCAATTAAAAGAAAAAAATGTAGATTATAAAATTGGAAAGTTTTTATTTATGGCGAATTCAAGAGCTAAGGCCATTGATGATTCTGAGGGATTTGTCAAAATTTTAGCTGATGCAAAAACAGATAAAGTTTTAGGAGCACATCTTATAGGCCCACATGCTGGTGAATTGATAGCAGAAATTGGTGTCGCAATGGAATTTGGAGCGAGTTCTGAGGATATTGCAAGAACTTGTCATGCACATCCAACGTTTTCAGAGGCAGTAAAAGAGGCAGCATTATCTGTAGATAAAAGAGCAATACACTCTTAATAAAAAATGAGGACTATTTTTAAAGTTCTTATTGTTCTATTTTTAATATTTATAATTATCTTTTGGACTCTAGATTATAACATTCAAAAAAAACAATTCACATTTTTAAAAATAAAAAAATTATTATCTAAAGACACTATAGCTTTTATAAAAAAAAATGCTTCCTCAATAGTTGACTTTAACTTCAAGGTATCGGAAGAAAAAAAATTTCAATTAGTAAATAGAGAAGTAAAATTTAAAAAGTTTTCCAATATACTTTTAAAATACAGATATTATTTAGAGCAAGATAAACAAAATATTTATGCAATCACTAATAGAGGAGAATTATTTTATTTCTCTAAAAAAGATATTTTTAATAATCAAAAAATAGAATTAAAAAAAATTAAAACTAATATAGAGGATTTGATTGGTAAAGATTATATAATAAATCAAAACTTAGTTGTTAAAGAAATACTTTTAATAAAAGATAAAATTTATGTATCATATATTAATGACAATAAGAATTGTTATTCAAACTCAATATTGGAAGGAAACTTAAATACTAATAATATTATTTTTTATTCATTTATAAAATTAGATGAATGTAAAAATCGCTATAATTTGTCTCAAGGTGGTAATATAAAAAAATTTAAGGATAATAAGATAGCTTTTACGATTGGAGATTATGAGGCTTATGAGTCAAGTTTAGACGAAACAAATGAGCCCCAAAACATCAATAGTTATTATGGAAAAATTTTAACTGTAGATTTAGCTTCAAAAAAAATTGACATTTTATCTATGGGACACAGAAATCCACAAGGTCTGTTTTATGATAGACAAAATGATATTTTATTTTCAACTGAACATGGCCCTCAAGGAGGTGACGAAATCAATGCAAATGTTAAACCTAACAAGAATAAAGTAAAAAATTTTGGGTGGCCAATTTCATCTTATGGAGAACATTATGGAATGGACCAAGGCTGGAGTGAAAAATTAAAAGATAACCCTGGCTTATTAAATGATAATATTTTATATAAAAGAGCTCCTTTATATAAATCTCATAAAGATTATGGATTTGTTGAACCAATTAAATATTTTACTCCATCAATTGGCATAACTGAAATTTTAAAAGTACAATACTCTTTAGTTAATCAACACAAATTATTAGTGGCTAGTATGGGTTATGATAAAGAAGAGGATGATATGACATTACATATCTTAAATTTTGATGAAAATTTTAAACAATTAAAATATGAGAAAATTTATATAGGTGAAAGAATTAGAGATATAATTGATTTAGGTAATGGTAGCATTTTAATGACACTTGAGTCTTCTGGCTCATTTGGAATTTTGAAAAATATATATTAATTTTTTTGAAATATTCGCGTAGTTTATTAGCTTTAAAAAGTTTATTATAAAAGAGATTAAAAATCTTATCTAAATTAAATAAAATTATGAAGTTACCGATTCTTTTACCAAATGTATTTAATCATCCATTCACATATGAAAGCGATATTAAATTAAAAATTGGAGATTTTGTTGAAGTACCTTTTGGTAAATCCAAGATAATAGGTGTTGTGTGGGATAATTTTGAAAAAAATACAAATAAAAGTTTTAAAATAAAAAAGATAATTCGAAAATTACAGACTCCCAATTTAAAAAAAAAAACACTAGAATTCTTAAATTGGTTCTCAGAATATAATCTTGTACCAAAAGGGATGGCTTTAAAACTTTTGTTATTAAGCGGAAAAGCTATCGAGAAATTAGACAACAAATTTTATAAAGATTTTGATAACAAAATTAAAAAAAATTTATTCACATTAACAAATGAGCAAAAAAAATCTTTAAATGAAATTAATAATTCAAATCAAAAATTCAATGTTCATGTATTACAAGGTACAACAGGATCAGGAAAAACGATTGTATATTTTGAAGCTCTCAAAAAAATTCTAGAAAAGGGTTTTCAAGGATTAATAATGCTACCAGAAATTGGTTTAACTAGCCAATTTGAAAAAAAATTCGAAGAATTCTTTGGGTTCAAACCAGCTATATGGCACTCTGGCATCACCAAAAAAAATAAAGAAATAATCTGGAGTGGAATAATAAATGGTAAAATAGATGTAGTGATTGGAGCAAGATCATCATTATTTTTGCCATTTAAAAAATTAGGACTAATTATTGTTGATGAAGAGCATGACCAATCATACAAGCAAGACGAAGGAGTGATATATAATGCGAGAGATATGGCAATATCGAGAGCATCATTTGAAAATATTCCTGTCAATCTAATAACTGCAGTTCCATCAGTTGAAACTTACGAGAATATAAAAAAAAGGAAATATAAAATTTCCAAACTCACACATCGATATAAAAATGCCTCTTTACCAAATTATGAAATAATAAATTTAAATAATGTTAAATTAGAAAATCAATCATGGATTTCAAAAGAAGTAATTAAAAAAGTAAACTTGCATTTAGAAAAAAAAGATCAAGTTTTGTTTTTTTTGAATAGAAGAGGTTTTTCTCCAAATGTCTTATGTAGAAAATGTTATAATAACTTCTCATGTCCAAATTGTTCAATAAATTTAGTTTATCATAAAAGTAAAAAAAATTTGTTGTGTCATTATTGTGGTTTTAAATCTTATCTTAAAAGAAATTGTTCTAAGGAAGGAGTTTGTGACTTTATATTCAGTGGACCAGGTGTTGAAAGAATTTCAGAAGAATTAAAAAGAATTTTTCCATCAAAAAAAATTGAAATTTTTTCTAGCGATACTATGAATAAAAAAGGTTCAAAGGATAAATTAGAAAAAATAATTAATAATCAAATTCAAATTTTAGTTGGAACACAATTAATATCTAAAGGTTTTCATTTTCCGAATTTAAATTGTATTGTTGTAGTAGATATTGATTTATCTTCTCATGGACATGATTTAAGAACTGCTGAAAAAAATTTACAATTATATCATCAGTTATCAGGTAGAGCTGGTCGAACAGGTCAATCTTCGACAGTGTATTTTCAAACTTATAATTACAATACAAAAAGGATTTCAGATATTACTGACAAAAATCCGGAAATTTTCCTAGACAAAGAGATAGAAATAAGAAAAAAAAATAATCTACCTCCTTTTGAAAGATTTATTTCTCTTATCTTAACAGGAGAAAATGAAAATAAGTTGGAAAAAGAAGCTATAAAATTTAAATCTCTTATGCAAAATAAGATTCATGGAAAAATTTTAGGACCTGTGAGTGCACCTATATTTAGATTAAAAAAAAAATATCGAGTAAGATTACTTGTAAGAGGTCCAAAAACTTTAAAATTACAAAATTCCCTAGCCTTAATAATTTCAAAATTTAAATTTTCACCAGGAATAAAACTTTCAGTTGATGTTGATCCAATAAGCTTTAATTAAAGCCCAAAAAAAACAGTTTTTAGTCAATGTGTTACTTGAAGACTATAATTGCATATGCTAATTAAAGCGTGATTTTAAATTAATCACTTACATTTAAGGGTAATAAGTTGAGTAAAAATAAAGAATTTTCTGATACTTCAGCTAATAGATATTCTTTAGCTTTATATGAGCTAGCTAATGAGTCCAACTCACTTCCAAAAATCGAGGAAAATTCTCATGCACTATTGAAATTAATTTCAAGTAGTAAAGATTTTAATAATTTTATCAAGGATCCTACAGTAAATCGTAATAATTTAAATCAAGTTATAATTAAAATATCTGATAACTTTAGCTTAGATGCTTTATTTAAAAATTTTTTAAGCTTTTTAATTACAAAAAGAAGATTTTTTTATGTCCAGAAGATTTTAAAAAATTTTAATGAGATTTGTTCAGAAAAAAGAGGTGAACTAAAAGCTGAGATAAAATCGGCTAAAGATTTAACACAAGATGAAATAAATAAGTTAACACAAGAATTGTCAAATAATTTTAAGACAGAAATAAAATTAAACTACACTCATGATCAAAGTTTAATTGGAGGTTTAGTTGTACAAATTGGTAGTACAATGATTGATACCTCTATTAAAAAAAAATTACAACAACTAGAAACAAGAATGATAGAGGCATAATATGGAAATTAATCCGTCTGAAGTAACAAAAATACTAAAAGAGCAAATTAAAAATTTTGGGGAAAAAGCTGAGATTTCTGAAGTTGGACAGGTTTTGTCAGTAGGTGACGGTATAGCAAGAATTTATGGTCTAGATAATGTTCAGGCTGGAGAAATGGTTGAATTTTCTGATGGTTCTAAAGGTATGGCTTTGAATTTAGAAAGTGAAAATGTTGGAGTAGTTATTTTTGGAGATGACCGTAATATCAAAGAAGGAGATGTTGTAAAAAGAACTGGAAGCATTGTTGATACACCAGTTGGAAAACAATTATTAGGTAGAGTTGTTGATGGACTAGGAAACCCAATTGATGGAAAAGGTGTATTGGATAAAGGCGTTAAAAAAAGTAGAGTTGAAGTAAAAGCTCCTGGGATTATACCAAGACAATCAGTTAGTGAACCAATGCAAACAGGATTAAAATCAATTGATAGCCTTGTTCCAATTGGAAGAGGTCAGAGAGAATTAATTATTGGGGACAGACAAACTGGAAAAACAGCAGTGGCAATTGATGCAATAATAAATCAAAAAAAAATCAATGAATCGGGTGACGAGAAACAAAAACTATATTGTATTTATGTTGCAGTTGGACAAAAAAGATCAACAGTTAGACAAATTCAAAAAACTTTAGAAGAAGCTGGTGCAATGGAATATACTACTATTGTTGCTGCCACAGCATCAGACTCCGCACCCTTACAATTTTTAGCTCCCTATACAGGTTGTGCTATGGGTGAGTTTTTTAGAGATAATGGTATGCATGCACTTATTATTTACGATGATCTTTCAAAGCAAGCAGTAGCATACAGACAAATGTCACTTATACTAAGAAGACCTCCAGGAAGAGAGGCATACCCGGGAGATGTATTTTACTTACATAGCAGATTATTAGAAAGAGCTGCCAAATTAAGTGACGAGCACGGAGGAGGATCTTTGACAGCACTTCCAATAATAGAAACGCAAGGTGGTGACGTTTCTGCCTATATTCCAACTAATGTAATTTCAATTACAGATGGACAAATATTTTTAGAAACAGAACTATTCAATCAAGGAATTAGACCTGCTATTAACGTTGGATTATCAGTTTCCAGGGTTGGGTCTGCTGCTCAAACAAAAGCAATGAAAAAAGTTTCAGGCTCAATGAAACTTGAGTTAGCACAGTACAGGGAAATGGCAGCATTTGCTCAATTCGGCTCTGATTTGGATGCTTCAACCCAACAATTATTAAATAGGGGATCTAAATTAACTGAACTTTTAAAACAAAAACAGTATTCTCCTATGACGGTAGCAGAGCAAGTGATTTCAGTATTTTGTGGAGTTAAAGGTTATTTAGATGATATTGATCTCAAAGATATTTCAGATTTTGAAAATAAGATAATTGATAGATGTAAATCTGATAAACCTGAGATTATTGAGTCAATTCTGAGTGCAGGAAAATTAGAGGAAAATGTTGAAAAAAGTTTAATTGAAGTAATATCTAATTTAAAAAAAAATTTTAAATCTTAATAAATTTTATGGCTAGTTTAGACGATCTAAAAAAAAGAATTACCAGTGTAAAATCTACTCAAAAGATTACTAAAGCTATGAAAATGGTTGCAGCTGCTAAACTAAAAAGAGCACAAGATAGTGCAGAAAAAGGAAGACCATATTCGCAGAAAATGAATAATATTATTTTAAACTTATCTGGTGGTATATCTGACAACAATAATGCCCCTAAACTTCTATCAGGTACTGGAAATGATCAAATTCATCTTTGTGTAATAATGACTTCAGACAGAGGGTTGTGCGGTGGATTTAATGCAAATATAATTAAAAAAGCCAAAAGTTATTTTTCAAAATTAAAAAAAGAGAGTAAAGAATTAAAGATTATAACTGTTGGATCCAAAGGCAATGACCAGCTTAAGAGAGTCTATGGAGATAAAATAATCGAAAATATATCTTTTAAAGATTCAAAAAATGCAAATTATTTTGATGCTGAAAAAGTAGGAAAAATTATTATTGAAAGATTTGAAAAAGAAGAATTTGATATATGTACGATTTTTTATAATCAATTTAAAAATGTGATAACCCAAATTCCTCAGGCTCAACAGATTATTCCATTGAATACCGAAAACAATGATGAGAATAAATCAGAAGAAAGTTATGAGTTTGAGCCAGATGAAGATGAAATTTTAAGTAATTTATTACCTAAAAATATTTCAACCCAAATATTTAAAGCAATGCTGGAAAATGCAGCTAGTGAACAAGGGGCAAGAATGAGTGCAATGGACAATGCTACTCGAAACGCAGGTGAAATGGTTGACAAACTTACAATTGAGTATAATAGAAGTCGTCAGGCAGCAATTACAAAAGAACTAATAGAAATTATATCAGGAGCAGAAAGTTTATAGTTATGAGCAAAGGAGTAATTACACAAGTTATTGGAGCAGTAGTAGATGTTAAATTTGACGGAGAACTTCCAGAGATTTTGACTGCATTAGAATGTAAAAATGGTGACAATCGTTTAGTTTTAGAAGTTGCTCAGCATTTGGGAGAGTCAACAGCAAGAACTATTGCGATGGATGCTACAGAAGGACTTAAAAGAGGAGATGAAGTAGTTAACACTAAAGCGCCAATCAAAGTTCCTGTTGGACCAGAAACTTTGGGTAGAATTATTAATGTAATTGGTGAACCTATTGATGAAAGAGGTGCCGTTAAAACAAAAGAAAGCTGGCCAATTCATAGACCAGCACCTGAATTTAATGATCAATCGACTGAAACAGAAATTTTAGTTACTGGTATAAAAGTAATTGACCTGTTAGCACCTTATGCCAAAGGTGGAAAAATTGGATTATTTGGAGGTGCAGGAGTTGGAAAAACTGTTTTGATTATGGAATTGATTAACAATGTTGCAAAAGCACATGGAGGTTTTTCTGTTTTTGCTGGTGTTGGTGAAAGAACTAGAGAAGGTAATGATCTCTATCATGAAATGATAGAATCTGGTGTAATAAAAAAAGATGGCTCGGGATCAAAGGCAGCTTTAGTTTATGGTCAAATGAATGAACCCCCAGGAGCTAGAGCCAGAGTTGCTCTTACTGGATTGACTGTAGCTGAATATTTTAGAGATCAAGAAGGTCAAGACGTTCTTTTCTTTGTTGATAATATTTTTAGATTTACGCAGGCTGGTTCTGAAGTTTCAGCACTTTTAGGTAGAATACCGTCAGCTGTTGGTTATCAACCCACTTTGGCAACAGATATGGGTAATTTACAAGAGAGAATTACAACAACAAATAAGGGATCAATTACTTCTGTACAAGCAATTTATGTTCCAGCAGACGATTTGACTGATCCGGCTCCTGCAACTTCATTTGCACACCTCGACGCGACAACAGTGCTTTCAAGACAAATTGCTGAAATTGGTATTTACCCTGCAGTGGATCCATTAGACTCCACTTCGAGGATTCTTGATCCACGAATAGTTGGTGATGAACATTATAGAGTTGCGAGAGAAGTTCAGAAAGTTCTCCAAACATATAAATCTTTACAAGATATCATTGCAATTTTAGGTATGGATGAATTATCAGAGGAAGATAAATTGACTGTAGCTAGAGCAAGAAAAATTCAAAGGTTTTTATCACAACCCTTTTTTGTCGCTGAAGTATTTACTGGATCACCAGGTAAACTTGTAGATTTAGAGTCAACAATAAAAGGTTTTGATGCAATCTGCAAAGGTGAATACGATCATCTCCCAGAAGCTGCATTTTATATGGTAGGTACAATTGAGGAAGCAGTAGAAAAAGCTGAGAAAATGAAAAAAGATGCCGCGTAATGAGCGAAGAATTTAAAGTTGAAATTGTAAACCCTGATAAATCTTTTTTGTCTAAAGAAGATGTACAAGAGGTAGTTGTACCAGCTTTCGAGGGTGATATGGGAATTCTCAAGGATCATATATCAATAATTTCATTCTTGAAACCAGGCATCTTAAGAATAAATGCAAAATCTGCAGAGGAAGAATATTATATTGAGGACGGAATAATAGAATTTAAAGATAATTGCCTATCAGTACTTACAAGTTTTATTGTGAGTTTAAAGCAAATTAAAAAAAATAAAATTCAAGAACTGCTAAAGGCAGCTGAAGAGGAAAGTAATAAATCAGAAATTAATGATCAAACCAAATATTTACTAGATCAAAAAATTGAGGTTTTAAGATCAATTAATTAATTATTTTTTTAATTTTTTTTTGAAGTACTTTGTAAACATTAAGTTTAAAATCTACTACTAATTGCGTAATCATATCAAGTTCAACCCATTTCCAGTCTAAGAATTCAGGCTTATTAGTATTAATATCAATCTCTTTATCATCGCCAAGGTGTCTCATTAGAAACCATTTTTGTTTTTGACCCTTATATTTACCTTTCCATATTATACCTAATAAATTTTCTGGAAGTTCATATGTAGTCATTTCATCTATTTCTTTTATAAGTTCTACATTTTTAATACTCGTTTCTTCTTCTAATTCTCTATAAGCTGCAGATAAAAAATCTTCACCATCGTCAACACCACCTTGAGGCATCTGCCAAAAGTTTTTTGGATTATCTATTCTTTTTGCAACAAAAATTTTATTATCTTTATTTAAAAGAATAATTCCTACACCATTTCTTAATGGTAGATTCTTAAATCTTTCCTTCATACTTAACCATTAAGTAATTTGATAGCGTAATTTAATTGATTGTCGGTTTCAGTTTTTATCTTAAAATCATCGGTTTTTTCATCAATTTCAATATCTGGAGAAACACCCACCTCTGAAATTGATTTACCAGATGGTAAATAATATTTTGCTACTGTTAATCTTATAGCACCCTTATTTTTTAAAGGAATAATAGATTGTACAGATCCTTTACCATAACTATTTTCACCTAGGATGATTGCTCTTTTATGATCTTTAAGTGCACCCGCGACAATTTCTGAAGCTGAAGCTGAACCATAATTGATAAGAACAATTAAGGTTTTTCCATTTGTTAAATCTCCTTTTTTTGCAAACCATTTTCTATTTTCAGAGGCTTTTCTACTTTTAGTAGAGACAATTTCTCCATTGTCTAAAAAGAAATCTGAAATCTTTATTGCTTGGGAAAGAAGACCACCTGGATTATTTCTTAAGTCTAAAATATAAGATTTTAAATCTTTATTTTCCTCAAGTTTTTTAATTTTTTTTTCTATCTGTTCAGCACTATTTTCATTGAAGGATGTTAATCTAATATATCCGATGTTTTTTTCTAGTAAGTCTACTTTTACAGATTGTATTTCAATAATTTCTCTAATTATTTTTATATTTAAAGCTTTTTTTTCACCTCTTCTTCTTACTGTTAATTCAATACTAGATCCCACAGGCCCTCTCATTAATTCTACTGCTTCACTTAAAGTTTTACCTTGAACCTGGTTGTCATTAATTTTAACAATATAATCACCTGCTTTTATTCCAGCTCTTGAAGCAGGTGTATCATCAATAGGGGATATAACTTTTACCACACCAGATTCCATTGTAACTTCAATTCCTAGGCCACCAAATTCCCCACTAGTTTCCGTTTGCATTTCGTCAAAAATTTCTGGAGACATATAAGTAGAATATGGATCTAACGATTGAAGCAAACCATTGATAGCAGAATCCATACTTTCTGATTGATTTATTTCATCTACGTATTCATTATTAATTTTTTCTAAAACTTCTCCAAATAAATCAATCTTTTTATAAATTTCTTTTTCCGCACTACAAACGATCTGAATAAAAGAGATAAAAATTAAAACAAGTAATAAAGGAAATTTTTTTTTTATCATATTATTAATTTTTCTTTTGGAATTAGTTCTGACCACATTTTTTCAAGTTCGTAAAATTTTCTTTTTTCAGGATGAAAAATATGAATGATTAAATCAATACCATCTACCAATTTCCATTCATTGCTATCTTTACCTTCAATTTTTGAGTTTTTAACTCCATTATCTTTTAATTTTTCCAAAACTTGTTCTGATAATGCTTGAATATGTCGAGATGATGTTCCGCTTGCAATAATCATAAAATCAGCCATTGATGATTTGTCTTTTAAATCTATAGCTACAATGTCGTGTGCTTTGTTAATGTCTAAAGTTTTAATTACAATTTGTTTTAAATCAGAAATATTATCCATTAATTAAATAAACTTTATCAAATTTTTCTCAATTGAGAAGATGAAATATTGACTTTATTAAACTCAATAAATTTCAAATTTTTACCTTTTAACCTTTTAAATGATATTGAATTTAACGATTTTTTTTTATATCCATGACGATCAAAAACTAAAATATTGCACTTTTGAGAAATTATTTCCCATTTATCCCATTTGTGAAAATCAATCAAGTTATCTGCACCCATTAAAAAATAGATTTCAAATTTTTTATTTTTTTTTAGATAATTTATTAGATCAATTGTCTTGTTTGAATTAATTATTTTTTCATAAAATTTTACTTCAATAAAGTCATTTGATTTTATGATTTTTTTACAATTTTTAATTCTATCTAAAATGTTTGTTTCTGATTTTTTTTTAAAAGGATTTTTTTTTGTAATAGCCCATATTATTTTTTTAAGTTTGTACTTTTTATAAGCTTGTTTGGATATTTCCAAATGCCCTTTATGAGCTGGGTCAAATGTTCCTCCGAGGACCCCTATTTTATTTTTTTGAGTCAATTTATTTCCTTATTTTACCATTACTTTTAATTTGATATTTATATGAAACTAATTGATTTAAACCCACAGGACCTCTTGGTGGTAGTTTACTTGTTGAAATACCAACTTCACCTCCAAAACCAAACTCTCCACCATCGGCAAATTGTGTTGAAGTATTATGCATTGCAATAGAACTTTTTACTTTATCTAAAAATTTTTTTGCAGTTTTTTTGTTTTGAGTAATAATTGAGTCTGTATGCATCGTGCCATATTGGTTAATATGCTCTATAGCTTCATCAACGTTTTTGACAGATTTCACAGAGACTTTTGGTGATAAATACTCTTTTGCCCAGTCTTTATTTGTCGCTTTAGATATTTTTCCTTTATAAAAGTCTCTAATCTTTTTATCTGCAACTATTTTACACCCATTTTTTTCAAGGTTTTTTAAAATTAAATTACATGATTTTTTTATAATTTTGTCGTGAAACAAAACTGTCTCTGTAGCACCACAAATCGCTGTATTTCTAAGTTTAGCATTAAAAACAATCTTGTTAGCAATTTTTGGATTAGCATCTTTATCAACAAAAGTATGACAAACTCCCTCTAAGTGTCCTATAGTTGGTAAATTAGATAATATTTGAATTTTTTTAACTAATTTTTTGCCCCCTCTTGGAATTATAACATCAATATACTTGTTCATTTTTGTTAATAAAAAATCAACAACATTTCTATTTTTATTATCAATAAATTGAACAAAATTTTCATCAATATTATTTTTTTTAAGAGAGTTTCTGAATAATTTTGACAAAATTTTATTAGAATTTAAAGCTTCTTTTCCACCTTTTAAGATAACAGCATTTCCAGATTTAAAACATAAAGATGCAACATCAGATGTAACATTAGGTCTACTTTCATAAATAATACCGATGACCCCTATAGGAATAGAAATCTTAGAGATATTCAAGCCATTTGGTCTCTTCCATTTTTCTAAAACGTTATTTGTTGGATCTTTCAATTTTATTATTGATTTAATTGAATTAATTATGTTTAAAATTTTTTTTTCGTCTAAACAAAGGCGATTAATGAGGTTTGCCTTTAAACGCTTCCTTTTTGCGTTAGAAATATCTTTTTTATTTTGATTGATAATAAGTTTTTTGTTTTTTATAATTAAATCACAGTAATCTTTCAAAACTTTATTCTTTTTTTTGGAATTTAATTGAGAAGTAAATGCTTTTTTTGCTTTTTTTCCAATTTTAATTAATTTTTTCATTATATTTTTACCATATCATCTTTGTGAACAACTTCAGATTTTGAAATATAGCCAAGTATTTTTCTTATTTCATTTGAATGACAACCTAAGATTTTATTAATTTCATCAGAAGAAAAAGAGCTTAAACCTCTGGCAAATTCTTTATTTTTGAAATCTAGAATCTTTACATGATCTCCTTTTTTAAAAATTCCTGAAACTTTTTTAATGCCAGCAGCTAGAAGACTTTTTCCATTTAAAAGAGCTTTTTTCGCCCCATCGTCAATAATCAGTTCTCCTTTAGGAGAAACAGAGCTGATAATCCATTTTTTTCTAGCATCTAATTTAGGAATAGTAGAAATAAACCAAGTACAGTTGTTTTTTTTCTCGATTTGATTAATAGGATTTAAATACAATCCATTTGCAATTATCATATTACAACCTGCTAAATTGCAAATTTTTGCAGCCTCTATTTTTGTATCCATTCCGCCACTTCCAAATTCTGTTGTGCCTTTTATATTAATATTCTTTATATCTTTATCTAGATTTGAGATTCTTTTTATTAACTTTGCATTTTTAAATTTTTTTGGATTTTTTGTAAAAAGACCATCAACATCAGATAATAAAATCAATGTATCTGCATTAGTTATTTGAGCTACACGAGATGCAAGCCTATCATTGTCACCATATTTAATTTCTGATGTAGCAGTAGTATCATTTTCATTTACCACAGGAACATAATCAAGTCGAAATAAATTTTCAAAAGTTCTCTTAGCATTAATTGATCTTCTTCTTTCTTCAGTATCGTCAAGAGTTAAAAGAATTTGAGATATATTTAATTTATATTTAGAAAATGTTTTTGAAAATAAATTCATTAGCTCAATTTGACCTATAGATGCTATTGCTTGACTTTTGTCTAGTTTGAGATTTACTTTATTGTAGTTCATTTTTTTACAACCAAGAGCAATGGCGCCAGAGCTAACAATAATTATTTTTTTATTGTTAGATTTTAGTTTTTTGATATCTTTTGCGAAACTTGATAGCCATTTACTTCTAATCTTTTTATTTTTATCTACCAGTAAAGATGATCCAATTTTAACAACTATAATTTTTGAATTTTTAAGATACATAAGAAATTAATTTAGCTTTGATTTTAGAAACTGATTTTTTTTCTAATGTTGATAGAGTTAATACTTCACATTTTTTACTTTTCGAAAAGTTGTCTACTAATTTTTTTACTATTTTGTCATCAACTAAATCTATCTTATTTAAAACAATTAATTCTTTTTTTTTCAAAAGTTCTGAACTATAATTTTTTAGCTCATTTTTTACTTGATTATATGCTTTAATTAAATCTTTATTAGTAATGTCTATCAGGTGTAAAAGTGACTTACATCTTTCTATATGTTTTAAAAATTGAGTACCAAGTCCAGTACCTTCATGAGCACCTTCAATTAAACCTGGAATGTCAGCAATTGTAATTTCTTTATTATCGTAACTTGCAACACCGAGATTTGGATTTAGAGTTGTAAATTGATAGTTTGCAATTTTTGGATTAGCATTTGTGATTGCTGCTAACAAACTAGATTTTCCAGCATTTGGTAACCCTATTATTCCAATGTCAGCTATTGTTTTCAATTGAAGCCAAATTATAAATTCTTCTCCAATAATACCTTTAGTATATTTTTTTGGAGCCCTATTAGTTGAGCTTTTAAATCTTGTATTTCCTAACCCTCCTTTACCCCCATTAGCCGCAACAAACTCTTCACCAATTTTTGTGAAGTCGTATAATAGTGTTTTATTGTCTTCCTCAAATACTTGCGTACCTAATGGAACATTAAGTATTAAATTTTCACCACTTTTACCTGTACGATTTTGGCCTGAACCATTTTCACCTCGTTGTGCTTTGTGGTGTTGTTGATATCTATAATCAATTAAGGTGTTTAAATTTTGTTCTGCTTTTAAAATAATTGAACCTCCTTTTCCACCATCACCGCCATCAGGTCCACCGAACTCTATAAATTTTTCTCTTCTAAAGCTTGGAGATCCATCTCCGCCGTTTCCAGCTTTAACGTAAATTTTAACTTGATCTAAGAATTTCATAATACAACGCTATTTTAAGTTGTACTATTAATTGGGTTTTACTGAAACAAAAGTTCTATCTGACTTAGTTTTTTTAAAAACTACTTTGCCTTTTATAACTGAAAAAATTGAATGATCCTTGCCCATTCCAACGTTTTCACCAGGAAATATTTTAGTACCTCTCTGTCTAACGATTATATTTCCAGGAATTACAGTTTCACCACCATACTTTTTAACTCCAAGTCTACGGCCGGCGCTATCTCGTCCGTTTCTTGATGATCCTCCTGCTTTTTTTGTTGCCATAATTTTTTCCTAGTTACTTACTTGGTTTCTTTTCTACAACTTCTTTTTTTGAAGTTTTAGAAATTTTTTCAGCCTCAGATAAAACTTTACCATCTTTTGAAAAAATTTTGTTTATTTTAATCATTGAATATTCTTGTCTATGTCCATTCTTTCTTCTTGAATTTTGTCTTCTTCTTTTTTTAAAAATTAACACTGTTCTATTTTTACTATTTTTTATTAAATTCGCCTCAACTTTAGCACCTTGCACAGTTGGAGCCCCAATCTCAATTATTTTTCCATCACCATATGCAAGAATCTCTTTAAACTCTATTTTAGTATTAGGTTTAGAATTAGGTAGTTTTTCAATTTTTAAGATCTCACCTGAACTAACTTTATATTGTTTTCCACCTGTTTGTATTACTGCGTAAGACATAATGATTTTCGTAATTTAATTATGGCAATATAGTCTCAGCTAAACCATAGTCAAGCTATATAAATTAAAAATTATCCTTTAAATCCCTTAGTTTTGAAAAGGTTTTCAAATTATCCGCTTTTAGAAATATATTACATTCAAGCTCATCCTCTAAAGTAGTTGGGACAGTAGGTAAATTTTTTTTAAGATAATCTTTAATCTTATTAATTTTTTCTTTTAGTTTAAAATTTTCAGGGTCATTAGCTAAACAAAACTTTGAATTTTGTAATGTATATTCATGGCCACAATAAACTTTTGTATCTTTCGGAAGTTTTTTTATTTTTTTTAAAGAGTTAAACATTTGTTCATATGTACCTTCAAACAATCTACCGCATCCAAGGGAAAATAAAGTGTCACCAGTGAAAATTTTTTTTTCTTTAAAAAAATGAAAGGCAATATGTCCTGTTGTATGTCCAGGTATATGGTAAATTTTTGCTTCAAACTTATCTTCTTTCCATATTTGATTATCCTCTAAGAGAATATCAATTTCTGGGATACGATCTTTATCTCCTTTAAAACCAACGACTAAAGAATTACATTTTTTCTTTAATTCACTATTCCCTCCAACATGATCATAATGATGATGGGTATTGAGGATATATTTAAGATTAATTTTTTTGTTTTTCAAGAAATTTAATATAGGTGCTGCTTCACTTGGATCAATAACACATGCTATTTGTGTTTTTTCATCAATAATCAAATAACTAAAATTATCTTGTAGACATTTAATAATTTCAATTTTCATTTATTTCTCAATTAAAAATATTCCAAGTTCCCCAAATAAATTTTTAAAAAATAAATTCGAGTTATTTATATTAGATATATTCTTTTTCTTTAAGGCCAAAGATTTAAAAATTTTAAATCCAATTATTTCAGAAAATTTTACAAAATCTTTAATTGTACACATATGAATATTAGGCGTATTATACCAATCATGCGGCAGTGAATTTGTGATTGGCATTGTCCCTTTAGTCAACAAATTTAGTCTCACTTTCCAATGTCCGAAATTGGGAATAGTTACAATAGCTTTTTTTCCAACTCTTAAGAGTTCTTTAATTACCAATTCTGGATTAATAAAAGCTTGTAAAGTTTGTCCAAGAACAACGTAATCAAATGAATTATTTGGAAATTGTTTTAGATCAAGTTCTGCATTTCCTTCAATAACAGTTAATCCTTTTGCAATACAAGTTTGAACTTTTTCTTTAGAGATTTCGATACCCCTAATGTTAGTATTTTTATTTACTTTTAAATACTCCATTAAAGTTCCATTATCACAACCAACATCTAATACGCTTGAATTATTTTCGATCATACTAGCAATAATTTTATACTCAGTTTTCATCATAATTTTTCTTTAAAAGATTTATCTATAAAATTTTTGAGAGTTTTTAAAAAATCTGGAACATCTAATAAAAAAGAATCATGACCCTTGTCAGATTCTATTTCTACAAAACCCACGTTTGCACCAATTGAATTTAGAGCAATAACAATCTCTTTATTTTCTTGGGTTGGATATAGCCAGTCAGAAGTAAAAGATATTACAAAAAATTTAGTTTTTGTTTTTTTAAAGGCATTAGATAAATTACCATTAAATTGTTTTACTAAATCAAAATAATCCATCGCTCTTGTTATATAAAGATAACTATTTGCATCAAATCGATCGACAAATACTGAACCTTGATATCTTAAATAACTTTCTATTTGAAAATCAGCATCAAAACCAAATTTAAGATCATCTCTCTCTTGTAATTTTCTTCCAAATTTTTCTTGAAGACCTTTTTTTGATAAGTAAGTGATATGTGCGGCCATTCGAGCAACTGCTAATCCTTTGTCGGGCACAGAATTTTTTGCTGTATAATTTCCGTCTAGCCAATTGTGATCAGCTGTAATCGCTTGTCTACCAAGTTCATTGAAAGCAATATTCTGTGCAGAATGACTAGATGTGCAAGCAATTGGGATTGCTGTTTTAGCTTTGTCTGGAAAGTTACTTACAAACTGTAAAACTTGCATACCACCCATTGAACCACCTACAACTGAAAAAAGTTTTTCTATTCCAAAAAAGTCCAACAAATTTACTTGAGCGTTGACCATATCATTAATCGTAATGACGGGAAACTCTGTACCATATATTTTTTTTGTTTTAGGATTTTGATGGCTAGGTCCAAATGATCCCATGCATCCACCAATTACATTTGCACAAATAACAAAATATTTATTTGTATCAATAGACTTATTTGGACCAACTGCATAAGCCCACCACCCATCTTTTTTTGTAATAGGATTTATGCCAGTAACAAATTGATCTCCAGTTAAAGCATGACAAACTAAAATAGCATTGTCCTTATTTTCATTTAGTGTTCCATAAGTTTCATAAGCTAAAGGAAAATTACTGATAGTTTGACCACAATCTAATTTAAGTGGTTTTTCAATAATCAACGTTTTTATATTTTCTTTAATATTCATAACAATGCTGATTTTTGAATTATGCGAGAAAAACTTTTTTAGCGGTTTTTTTAGAGCGCTCGCAATTCAGATAAATCAGCGCATAAATTTTGTACAAGAAGTTATTTAGTATGTCAATTTTAAAAATATTTATACTTAAACTATATGAAAAATTCTTATTTTAATTATAAAGAGCATAAAAATTAAAAAGATGAGCACTGTGAGATTTAAAAAAATAAATATTGAGGCCTATAAACCGGGCAAATCTAATATAAAGAGGTTTAGAAAAATTATTAAACTTTCTGCTAATGAATCAGCACTAGGCACAAGTTCAAAAGTTAAGAGGATTCTGTCTAATAAAAAATTAAATCTTTTTAGATACCCAGACGGTAAATCGAAAGAGTTAAGAAATCAAATTGCAAAAAAATTTAAATGTAATAGTGACAAAATTATTTGTGGTGCAGGTTCTGACGAGGTCATTCAAATGTTGTGTCAATTATTTTTAAAACCTAAAGATGAAGTAATTGTTCCACAATTTAGTTTTTTGATGTACAGAATTTATTCAAAAATAGTCGGTGCAAATGTTATTTTTGCTAAAGAGATTAATTTTAGAGTATCTGTGTCTGAAATAATCAAAAAAGTAACAAAAAAAACCAAAATTGTTTTTTTAGCAAATCCAAATAATCCAACTGGGACTTATTTAACTAAACTTGAATTAATTAATTTAAGAAAAAAATTAAGAAAAAATATTTTGTTGGTTGTAGATGATGCTTATGCAGAATATATGAAAAATCATGATTACAAATCTGGCTTAGATTTATTTAAAAATAAACAGAATGTTTTTATATTGAGAACTTTTTCAAAAATTTATGGTTTATCATCATTGCGTATTGGATGGGGGTATGGATCCAAGAAAATAATTGATGCGCTTAATATTATTAAACCACCATTTAATGTTAATGAAGTTGCACAAAAGGCAGCCGTGGAGTCTCTTAAAGATAGTAAGTTTATTTCTCATTCAATAAAACATAATATTTTTTATGCGACTAAATTAAAAAACTTTTTAAATAATTATGATATAAGTTCTAATAAAATTTCTGCCAACTTTTTATTATTAAACTTTACGAAATGTAAGTTTAAGGCTAGATATTTTTATAAAAAGCTTAAATTAAAAGGTATTATTTTAAGATCTACAGAAGAAGGCTATAAGATTAAAAATATGTTACGATTAACTATTGGATCAAAAAAAGAAAATTTAAAATTTATGAAAGAAGTAAAAACGATTTTTAATAAATGAAAAAAATATTAATCATTGGATGTGGGCTATTAGGATCATCTTTAGTAAGAAGAATTTCTAAAAAAAAAATAGCGAAAAAAATATTTATTTATGAAAAATCAAAATCAAATATTTCAAAGATTAAGAGATTAAAGTTACCTGGGACTTTAGTAAAATCATTAAAGGATGGGGTGGTCAATTCAGATTTAGTAATTTTTTGTACACCTATGAGTGAATACAAAAAGCTCATTATTAAAATTAACAACTTTATTTCATCAAAGACAATTATTACTGATATTGGTTCCTCAAAATTTGAGTCATCAAAAATTATTAAAAGATTTCTGAAAAGAGGTATTTATTGGATTCAGTGTCACCCTATAACGGGATCAGAGGTAAGTGGACCAGAACATGGTAAAGAGAATATGTTTAAAGATAAGTGGTGTATATTAATTAGAGATGAAAGAACTAATTCCAAACATTTGAAGTTTTTAAATACTTTTTGGAAAAAAATTGGTTCTAAAACAGTCATTATGAATAGAGAAAAGCATGATAAAATTTTCTCAATTACAAGTCATTTACCTCACTTAGTCGCTTACAATTTAGTAAAATCTGCTCAAGATTTTGAAAAAAAACAAAAATATGATTTGATTAAATATAGCGCAGGCGGTTTGCGAGATTTTTCCCGTATAGCAGCATCTAACGAAATAATGTGGCGAGATATCTTTTTCGATAATAAAATAAATGTTTCAAAAGCTATTGATATGTTTATCAAAAATTTAAATTCTTTTAAAAAAGACATAAACTCCAAAAATAGTAAGTCAATTATCAAGAAATTGATTCAAACAAAAAAAGTGAGATCTAAAATCTTGAAATTAAAGCAGGACACAAACAAACCTGATTTTGGAAGAAATTAATATTTATTTATATTACTAACTTTTTTTACTTTTAAATTTGCTGTTTTTTTAATCAATTTTATTGTCGTATTTCTGGGCATTATCAATACTTTTTTCCTTGGGCCATAAGCGTGAATAAATTTAGATTTATTTAAGCAGATACCTACATGACCTTTCCAAAAAATTATATCACCCTTCCTAAATTTCTTATCAGTCTTTCTTCTGCAATATCTAATTTGATCTTTTGAGTCTCGTGGAAAAAAAATTCTATTGTAGTAAAAAAAAATTTGAATTAAAGCAGAACAGTCAATACCCTTAGAAGTTTTACCGCCCCATAAATATTTACAATTTAAAAATAATTTAATTATCTTTAAATAATTCTTTTCAAAATGATTAATTTTTTTTGTATCTCTTTTTTTTATCCATTTATTTTTTTCAAATTCCACAAAATTTTTATTTCTACTCAATATAGATATGCCTGAAGCAAAATATAGAAAGTTTTTTGAGGGATAAATTTTTTTTTTCTTTTTGATAAAAATTCTTGATTTTAATTTACAAATTTTCAGATGAGGTATGAATTCATTTGCAAATTTTTGCTTTTTAATATAACCAACATAATTATCAAAAGTAGTTTTTATTTTCACCCAATTTTTTTTTTCACTTAATATTTTAAATTTTTCTCCATATAAAATTTGTGAAACTATTTCAGAATTTAAGTTAGGTTTAAGATTAATATTTGCTAATGATTTTTTGAAATAATTATTTTTCACTAAGCTGAAGTTTATTTCTCATAATCCATAATATGATTAGAGATGGAATTACCATTAATGCTGTTAGTATAAAAAATACGCCCCAATCACCGTTTAACCAATCTACGAGAGCACCGGAAGATGAGGCTAAAGTAGTTCTCCCCGCAGTCCCTATTGACGCTAATAAGGCATATTGTGTTGCAGTATAAGTTCTATCAACCAAAAGTGAAATAAAAGCCACAAAAGCAACTGTTGCAAATGCTGCAGCAATATCATCAAAAATTACAGCAATAGCAAATAAAAGTTCTGAACGATCACTCCAGGCAAGTATACTGAATAAAAAATTTGTGCTGGCCATTACAATACCTGCTAAAAACATTGCCTTTAATACACCTGATCTTATTACAAATAATCCACCTAAAAGTGTGAATATAACTGTTGTAATCCATCCTAAAGTTTTTGAGTAAATTGCAATTTCAGATTTACTAAAACCTATTTCTTTGTAGAAAATAATAGACATTCGACCAAGGAAAGCTTCTCCAACTTTAAATAAAAAAACAAATCCTAAAATCCCTAAAGCAATAGTAAAACCATTTTTTTTAAAAAAACTTATAATTGGACCACTAATAGTTCCTGCAATCCAAGTAAAAAATTTTGTTAACATATTTTCATTTGTAAATTGATTTGAAATTAATTTATCATTTTCTATTTGTTGAATTTGCCTATTGAAGCTATCTGTTTCATTAACAAACATTAAACCAATATTCATTAAAATAACTAGTATACCAAGAATTAAAAATGTTAATTGCCAATAATTTTCAAAACCTGCATTTTCTAAAAATTCTGCTGAAAAAAGTGATAATACGCCACCTAATTTATATCCTGTCCACCAACCAACTACTGCCATCGCGGCTCCGGCAGCCATAGATTTGCCTTCATCTTCACCGATCTGTTCAATTCTTAAAGCGTCAACTGTTATGTCCTGAGTGGCTGATGCAATTGCTATAATTAAACCAATAGTAATTACAAAAGCTAAATTTTCTGTAGGATTAATTACACTCCATAAAACAAGAGACAGCAAAATTATGATTTGCATTAAAACAATCCAACCTCTTCTATGACCAATCTTTTTGGTCAAAAAAGGTATTTGTAACCTATCAATTAAAGGAGCCCATAAATAATTGAATGCATAGACACCAAATATCAAACCAGCCCATCCAATAGTTGATCTACTTAGTCCATCTTCTTTTAACCATAAGCTAAGACTGCTTCCAATCAAAACCCAAGGGAAACCTGATATTGCACCTAGGAGTAAAATCCTCAACATTCTTTTGTCAAAATAGACGGAGAATGTTTCTGACAAGGATACTTTTTTTATTTCTATCATTTTAGTTCCTCCAAAAAGAAGGTATGAACAATACTAATATTGCAAATAATTCAAGTCTACCCAAAATCATACCTAAAGTTAATATCCATTTAGAAACTTCTGGTAAAGATGAAAAATTTCCATTAGGCCCAATAATTGATCCTAAACCAGGCCCAACATTTGATATTGAGGTAGCTGCTCCTGAAATTGATGTAACAAAATCTAGACCTGACAAAGATAGTAATGCAGTAATAATAAAAAAAATAATTAAGTACATGAAAATGAACGAAATTATAGAAGCAATAAATTTGTCGTCCACAGGGTTCTGGTCATATTTTAATACAAAAATTCCTTTTGGATAAATGATTCTCTTTATTTGATTTGAAACAAATGAATAAAGGATTTGGATTCTAAATATTTTTACACCACATGTTGTTGAGCCAGCACATCCACCAATGAACATTAATCCTAAAAATATTACTATTGGAAATCCTCCCCATTCATCAAATTGTGCGTTGACATAACCTGTCCCAGTTAAAATAGAGATTACATTAAAAAAAACAGTTCTAAGATTGAGTTCAATATTTTTACTTACTGCGATATAAATTGATAATATTATAATACTTAGAATTATTATTTTTATAAAAGTTTTAATCTGAATATCTGAAAAAAAAATTTTTTTATTACCATTAAGAAATTTAATATACACAATGAAAGGCAAGCTTCCTAAAATTATGAAAATCATTGCTGAAATTTCAATATATATATTGTTAAAAAAACCAATTGATTGATTGTAATTTGAGAACCCACCGGTAGCTATGGTTGTCATTGAATGTGTTAAACTATCAAAGATATTCATACCTAAAATTTTATAAGAAATTGCACATATTGCTGTGAGACCAGAATAAATATAAATTAATCTTAGAGCGATTTCTTTTGACTTTGGTAAAATTTTTTCAGAGGTGTCATTATTGGAAATTTTGAATAATTGCATACCACCAACATTCATTATTGGCATTAATGTGATTGCCATAACAATAATCCCTATTCCTCCAAGCCATTGAAGTATTGCTCGCCATAGTAAAATTCCTTTGGGTATATTTTCCAAATTTGAGATAATCGTAGAACCAGTCGTAGTAATTCCAGACATACTCTCAAAAAACGCATTTGTAAAAGAAAACTCAACGCTTGAAAAAATAAAAGGCAAAGATCCAAAAATTGCAATACTGACCCATGACAATGAAGTAAGCAAAAACGCCTGCTGTAAATTCAATTTTTTATTATGATCTAGATTTGACAAAAAAAATAAAATACCAAAAACGATTGTTACTATTGATGATCCAAAAAAAGATGAGTCTACCTCATTATAAATGAATTGAGCTATTAATGGAACCAACATGAAAATTCCAAGAATTATTTGTAAAATTCCTAGAGTAAAAAAAACTGTTTTATAATTTGACATTTTGAAAGAACATTATTTTATGGTAAATAAATTTCAACTCTATAAGAATTAGTTAAATCGTTAATTTTAGATTTTTTGAGAATTATTCATGATTAAAAAAGAAAATTTAGACAAAACAAGTGCTTGGCCTTTTGTTGAAGCAAAAAAAATGCTTCGTGAGCGAAAAACCTTAATTGAAAAAAAAGGAAAGATAACTCTTCAAACAGGATATGGACCTAGTGGCCTTCCACATATTGGAACCTTTGGCGAAGTAGCAAGAACTACAATGTTAGTTAATGCACTTCAACATTTAACTGATATTCCAACAGAGATAATTACATTTTCAGATGATATGGATGGTTTGAGAAAAGTTCCAGACAATGTACCTCAAAAAGATTTACTAAAAAAAAACTTGCATAAGCCACTTACCCAAGTTCCCGATCCATTTAATAAATTTAATAGTTTTGGTGAACATAATAATGAAATGTTAAAAACTTTTTTAGACAATTTTAACTTCAAGTATAATTTTAAAAGCTCAACCTTATTGTATAAGTCAGGTTTTTTTAATTCATCATTGAAAAAGATATTAGAAAATTATGATGAAATCATGAATATAATATTACCAACTCTTGGAAAAGAACGTCAAAAAACTTACAGTCCCTTTCTACCAATATGTCCAGATACAGGTCATGTATTAGAAATTCCAGTAAAAAAGATTAATAAAGATAAATCAAAAATTATTTTTGATAATGATGGTAAAGAACTTGAAATAAGTATTTTAGATGGAAATTGTAAATTACAATGGAAAGTTGATTGGGCTATGAGATGGTATGCTCTTGATGTAGATTTTGAAATGTATGGCAAAGATCTTATTGAAAGTGCAATATTGTCCACAAAAATAATTAAATTGATTGGCAAAACTAACCCCTCTGGTTTTGCATACGAACTATTCTTAGATGAAAAAGGTGAAAAAATTTCAAAATCTAAAGGAAATGGTATAACAATTGATCAATGGCTTGAATATGCATCTCCAGAGAGCTTGTCATTGTACATGTATCAAAATCCCAAAAGGGCAAAAAAATTATATAAAGATATCGTTCCAAAAACTGTCGATGATTATTTAGATTTTTTGGAGAAAGCAAAAACTCAAAATGAATTACAACTGTTAATGAACCCAGTATGGCATGTTCACAATAGTATAGTACCGAAAGAAAGAATGATAATGTCGTTTTCAATGCTTCTTAATCTTGTAGAAACAAGTAATGCAAATAATAAAGAACTTTTATGGAAATTTGTAAAAAAATATAAATCTAATATTTCAGAGAACAATTATCCTATTTTTGATAAACTAGTAGGATATGCAATAAAATATTTTAACGATGTGATTAAGATGAAAAAAAAATATAAAAGACCAAATAAAGATGAAAAATTAGCTCTAGAAGCATTAATAAAAACACTTGATAAATGTAATGATAAAATGAAACCAGAAGATATCCAAACTATGATTTACTCAACTGGTAAGGAAAATGGTTATTCAGAAAATCTTCGAGACTGGTTTAAGTTAATTTACGAAGTTGTATTTGGTGACGAAAATGGTCCTCGAATGGGTTTTTTTATAAGTTTTTTTGGTGTTAAAGAAACAAAAGATCTTATAATAAATAAGATTAAATAATGTTTTCAAATTTAAGATCTTTAATTTTCAAGTTAGATCCTGAGACAGCTCATAGTTTAGCAATTAAGTCACTTAAATTTAATTTTGTTCCTAATATTGTTGAACAAGAAAAGAATAACCCCTTATTTAAAACAAAATTATTCAATAAGGAACTAAATAATCCAATAGGCATGGCCGCTGGATTCGATAAAAATGCTGAAGTATACAATTCTTTGTTTAAATTAGGATTTGGATTTGTTGAAGTTGGAACTATTACACCATTAAAACAATTCGGAAATCCTAAACCTAGAGTTTTTAGATTAGTTGAAGATGAAGCTCTTATAAATAGGCTTGGTTTTAATAATTTAGGCTCAAAAAATATTGTAGATCGAATTAAACGAAATAATCCTATTGGCTTGTTAGGTGTCAATATTGGACCTAATAAAGACTCTAAAGATAGGATTAATGATTATGTTGAATGTTTAAAAACTTTTCATGATGTCTCAGATTATATTACTATAAATATTTCCTCTCCAAATACTCAAGATTTAAGAAGTTTTCATGATCAAAATAAATTAAATGAATTACTTAAAATTCTCGATAAAGAGAAAAAAAGTTTGAATTCAAAAATACCAATTTTAGTAAAAATATCCCCTGATATTAATGATCATGAAATTCAACAAATTTCAGAAGTTTTTTTAGATAATAATATTGAAGCAATTATTATTTCTAATACATCAGATACAACTAGAGATAATTTAAAGAATATTCAGGGTCACCAAAAAGGGGGTTTGTCAGGTAAACCTATCGAGTCAAAATCTACAAAATTAATCAGTGCATTTTATAAAATCCTTAATGGAAGAATAAAAATTATTGGTGTCGGGGGGGTAGACTCAGGCAAAAGTGCTTATCAAAAGTTCTTAGCGGGAGCAAATTATGTGCAACTTTACACAGGTATGGTTTTCAGAGGTCCAAATATTGTCAACTTAATTAAAAAGGAGCTTAAAGAATTGTTATTAAAGGATGGAGTTAAAAATTTTAGTGAAATAGTGGGAAAAATAAAATAACTCAAATCTTAAAAACTTGACGCGACCAAGATCTCGCCTTATATAGTCGTTCATATTATGGCAAAAAAATGCGAACTCACTGGAAAAAATCCCATGAAAGGTCATAACGTTAGTCATGCTAATAATAAGACTAAAAGAAGATTTATACCGAATTTAAAAAAAGTAAAATTTAAAAGTGAAATTTTAAAAAGAAATTTAAAAATTACTGTTAGCAATGCTGGTGTAAGATCAGTTGATAAAAAAGGGAGTTTTGATGAATTTTTAAAAACTGTTAAAAATAAAAATTTATCTCCACGCTTAAAAAAGTTAAAAAAAAGCTTGTTAATTAAATCTCCATTTCAAAAAAAAATAGTTCAGTCTAAGTCAGTATAATGAGTAGATCATATATTGTTCTATCAACCTTAATGGGATTGATAGTTTTATTTTCTAATTATCTTGTTCAATTTCCAGTTAATTATTATGGATTGAGTGAAATATTAACTTATGGAGCTTTCAGTTATCCAATAGCATTTTTAATAACTGACTTGGCAAACAGATCTTTTGGTAAATTTGCAGCTAGAAAAATAGTTTATTTTGGTTTTTTGTTAGGTATTGGTTTTACTATTATATTCTCTACTGACTTTGCAGATTTTATATCTATAAGAATTGCGATAGGGTCTGGAGTTGCATTTATTTGTGCTCAACTTTTAGATGTTCAAATATTTGATAATTTAAGAAAAGAAAAGTGGTTTATTGCTCCTCTTACTTCATCTTTAATTGGATCAACTATTGATACTTTTTTATTTTTTTCAATTTCTTTTTATGGAACCCCTGTTCCTTGGTTTACTCTCGCATTAGGTGACTTAGCAGTAAAAATTTTAGTTGCTTTAATAATGCTGATTCCATTTAGATTGTTATTAAAGACTTTTAAGCCAGTTTAATTTTTAAATAAATATTTATAAGCTAAAATTTTATAGGCTAATTTTGCAACTAAAAAATTATAAGAGTTGAAACCTTTTATCGGTGAAAGTTCATTGATATCAGCACCGACGATATTTGAATTTTTCGCTGCTATTCTGATTATTTCTAAAGTTTCGTCCCACAATAATCCACCTGGCTCTGGAGTACCAGTAGCTGGCATAATACTTGAGTCTAAACCATCTACATCAAAAGTTAGATAAACAGTTTTATTCTTAATTAGTTTTTTAAATTTATTTAAGTTCCATTTAGATTTATCTTTAGCCCAAAAAATATTAATTCTAGATTTATTTTTTTTTAAAAAAGGTATTTCACCTTCAGAAATATTTCTAATTCCAAATGAAATTATAGATACATTTTTATGATCTAAACATCTTCTTATTGCTGATGCATGCGAAAACTTTTCTCCATTGTAACTATTTCTCAAATCTGCGTGAGCATCAAAATGCAAAAGACAAACATCTTTAAATTTTTTTACAAAAGGAGCAATACATCCAGGTGTTATTGAATGTTCGCCGCCAAATGTCATTGGAAAGAGTTTTTTGTCTAAAATTTCTTTATTTATGCTTGCCATTTTTTTAAGTGCTTTATTAATATTTTTATCAATTTTAAATGGTTTTAAAGTTTTTATACCTATCTTTTTGTAGGGCTCACAATGCAATTCTTCATCATACAATTCTACTTGGTGAGAGGCTTTAATTATTTCTTTTGGACCATTTTTAGTTCCACCACCATAGCTTACAGTTTTTTCTAAACCAAATGGGATGATAATTACTTTTTCTTTAAAATTAAACTTATTATCAATTCCAAGAAAACCATTTTTATTTGACAAATATCTCAATTTTTATCCAAAGATTTTTGTAAAGTTTTTTCTTTCTCTATTTTTCCATTCACCTTTATGATATGCATCGCTTGCAATTAATGGAAGTACACTTGTAGCCTCTGCAAAAACCATTTGTTCTTTAGACACGTCAACTTTACCCCACGAGCTTGCTTCTTTTAAAGTAGAACTACTACAAGCGCCGTCTCTAGAGTCAGCAACAGTAATTTGCACAGCGTAATTATGCATATCAACTTCTTTACCTAAAAGTTCTGCACAAATAACGGTATCTTGAATAAAATTTTTTGGTACACCACCACCAATCATAAATAATCCTGAACCTTTTGATTGAATTTTAATTTCTGTAAGTTCTCGAAATTCTCTAATTGAGTCAATAGTTATGTGTTTTTTTGGATTTTTCTCTTGATGAATAACTAATCCAAAACCAGCGCTTGAGTCTGTAAAAGCTGGACAAAATATTGGAACATTATTGTCATATGCAGTTTCTATTAAAGAGTCTTTTTTAACCGAATTTTTTTTCAGATATTTACCTATTTCATAAATAAATTCTCTAGATGTATAGCTTTTTGGATCTAAATTATCAGCGATTTCACAAATTTTTTTATCGCAAATTTGTAATTCATCTTCATCGATATACGTATCATATATTCTGTCAATATAATTTTTTCTTAATTCAGCATCATCTTGGAATTGAGAACCTTGATAATGTTTAAATCCTAGTGCTTCAAAAAAATCCATATCAATAATTGATGCACCAGTGGCAACAATTACATCAACCATGTTATATTTAACTAAATCTCTATAAATATTCATACATCCTGCTGCAGAAGTTGATCCAGCTAAAGTTAAGAATATAGTACAGTTTTTATCTTTTATCATTTCATTGAAAATATTTGCAGCATTCGCTGTTTCTCTTGAAACAAAAGACATTTTTTCCATTGATGAAATAATTTTTCTAGAGTCAAAAGAAGTTATATCTATGTGGTGAACGGGATTTTTTAGAAAGTCTTTCTTACTATTATGACCAAATTTTTTTTCAGACATTAAGCAACTAAAATAGCTTTATTGGTGTCTTTTTCATAGAGGCTTATTATCGGATTATCCTCAACTTCATAAATTTGATCAGAAAAGAAACCATTAAACTGGGTTCTGAATGTCAATCCATAAGCTCCTAATTGACCAAGTTCTATATAATCATTTTCTTTAATATTATTTGGTAAAAGAAAAGGGCCTTTCATATAGTCCATGCTATCGCAAGTCGGGCCATAAAAATCGAAAGCAGTTAATTTTTTTGAAATAATTTTGTTAGAACTATCTTTAATCATTTTAGATGGATAAACTATATTAGGTGTTCCAGCATCAAAAAGTGTTCCGTAGGTTCCATCATTAATGTAAAGTTTTTGTTTTTTCCTCAAATTAACCCTTACAATGGTTGAGCCACTTTCTGCCACCAATGCTCTTCCAGGTTCGCATATAATTTCAGGCAAGTGTTTTAACTTTAAGATATCCAAACTTTTAGTTATTTCTTCAAAATAATTATCTAAAGATTGAGGAATAAGGTCAGGATAGATTGTTGGAAATCCACCACCAACATTTATATAATCTGGAGTAATTTTTGTTTTTCTAATAATATTTCCTATTTCTGAGATTCCTTTTGCGTAAGAAATAGGGTGCATACATTGAGAACCAACATGAAAACTTAAACCTATCTTATTTGAGTATTGCCTTACTAGTCTTAGCAATCCAGCTGCTTCAACATTTAACGCTCCAAATTTTTTTGATAAATCTATTTCAGCGTGCTCATTGGAAACTGCCACTCTAACAAAAAGTTCAAGGTCTTTCGCTCTACTAGTACTTTCTATTATTTTAATTAATTCATCTTTTGTATCTAATGCAAATGTTTTTATTCCATATTTGAAATAAGCATCACTTATACTTTCCCGACTTTTTACAGTGTGCATGAAAGAACATTTTGCTGATTGACTAAATTTTCTTACTGCTTTTATTTCCTCAATTGATGCAACATCAAATTGATTAATACCACTTTTTATTAGAGTTTTTATGACTGCAGGATGTGGATTAGTTTTTACGGCATAAAGAATTTTACCAGGAAATTTTTTTTGAAAAAACGTTGAAGCAGAAAGAATTGATTTCTTTCTTATACAGTACACCGGCTTATCAGGTTTCAGTTGATTCACTAACTCTTCAACTGACTTAAATTTTTGCATCAAATGTGCCCCCCAAAAAAAATTTAACAAAAAAAAGTTTTTTATATGAAAAAAACTTTCATATTTCAGGCAATTAATTCAATAGTTATTCAATGTAAAGAAAATAATGACCTATTGAACTGTGGAAAAAAATGACCATATAGTACTTCATGAAAAATGAGGCTACTTTGCAGAATTTAAGCGAATTTGAGAATAAATCTCTACTAATAGTGGATGATGATAATCCATTTAGAGAGAGATTGGCAAGAGCTATGGAAAAAAAGGGTTTTGAGGTTATTCAAGCTGAGAGTGTAAGCAAGGGAATAGAATCAGTAAAAAACAAGAAACCTGGTTTTGCTGTAGTTGATTTAAGACTAAATGACGGCAATGGTTTAGAGGTTGTTAAGGAAATACAATCATCAAACTCATCAAGTAGAATAATAATGTTAACAGGTTATGGAAACATTCCAACAGCAGTCGCCGCTATTAAAGAGGGTGCAATTGATTATCTTGCTAAACCTGCTGATGCGGATGATGTTGAAAAGGCTTTATTGGCTGACCCATCAAAAAAAGCTGTCCCACCAGAAAATCCAATGTCAGCAGACAGAGTAAAATGGGAACATATACATAGAGTTTTTGAATTATGTAATAGAAACGTATCCGAGACTGCGAGAAGATTAAAAATGCACAGAAGAACTCTTCAAAGAATATTATCGAAAAGATCTCCTAAATAAATTTTCTAAACCTAAATATTTTTTTTGCTAAAATTGTTAATAAAGTAATTTTAAAGATTTCTGCTAATAAAAATGGTTTTACACCTAATTCAATAAGAGGTTTATCCCAACCTATAATCACTCCTAACCACAAAATTCCAAGTATATAAATAGTCGATACAGATAATATGAGTTTTAAAAAAGTCATTACATAATTATCTTCTATTTTTACAAAAGATGCCAATAAACATGCAAACAGAAAACCAACCAAATAACCCATCGTTGGTCCAGTAAAGTAAACTAGACCTATGCCTCTTTCGGGTGAATTTGAGAATACAGGCAAACCTATTATTCCTTCAATTAAATATAAACTTACTGTAGCTAAACCTATTTTATATCCAAAACTTAAACCTAAAAACAATACAACAAACGTTTGCATCGTCATTGGCACTGGGTAAAAAGGTATTTTTACTTTCGCTGAAATAGCTAGAAGTATTGAGCCTAAAAAAATTACAATTAATGATTTAAATATTCGTGTTTGAGAATTTTGCTTTATTAGTTCCATAAAAAATAATAATCTAATTTTAATCGATAATCTATATTAATTTATAATGAGCAAAATTCAAAAAACAGATCATTTTTATCTAATTGATGGATCTGGTTATATATTTAGAGCTTATTATGCATTACCTCCTTTGACTAGAAAAAGTGATGGATTACCAACTGGAGCAGTAAGTGGTTTTTGTAGTATGTTATTTAAACTTCTTGAGGACTCAAAATCAGATAAAAATCTTCAGAAACCAACTCATTTTGCAGTTATTTTTGACTCAGCAAGGAAAACATTTAGAAATGAAATTTACAGTGAATACAAAGCTAATCGAGCTGAAGCCCCTGATGATTTAGCACCACAGTTTGAATATATAAGAAAATCTGTCTTAGCATTTAATTTACCTTCTGTTGAACTACCTAATTATGAGGCTGATGATTTGATAGCAACCTATGTTGAAGAAATATTAAAAAAAGGTGCAAAAGTAACCATTGTTTCTTCTGATAAAGATTTGATGCAATTATTTAGAAAAGACGTTCGAATATATGACCCAATGAAAAATAAATTTATAACAGATGAAGATGTTCAAAAAAAATTTGGAGTAGACTCAAGTAAAGTTATTGATGTGCAGGCTCTCGCAGGGGATAGTAGTGATAATGTTCCTGGGGTTCCTGGAATTGGAGTTAAAACAGCAGCTGAATTAATAAATAGATATGGAACACTAGAAAAACTTCTTGAATCAGCTCATGAAATTAAACAAAATAAAAGAAGAGAAACTCTTATTGAAAATAAGGATAAAGCTTTAATAAGTAAAAAATTAGTTACTTTAAAACACGATGCTCCAACAAATATAAAATTAGACCAACTTTATCTTAAAGAGATTGATAAAGATAAACTTTATAAATTTTTAAGGGAAATGGAATTTAACAGATTATTAAGTTCAGCTATTTCTGCATATGGTGAACCAGATTTTTCAACTAGAAAAGATAATGAGATAATTAAAAACAAAGAAAATCCAATTGATAAGAAAAATTATTACTTAATTTCTGATGTTAATGAAATTGATGATTGGGTCAAAGAAGCTGAAGAGATTGGAGAGGTGTCGGTTGATACTGAAACCAGCTCTCTTGATCCACATCAAGCTGATTTAATTGGGATTTCATTGAGCACAAAGATTGGTAAGGCTTGCTATATACCAATAGGACATAAATCGAAAAAAAATATTACCAAAAATTTAGTTTTGGAAAAATTAAAACCTTTATTAGAGGATCCTAGTATTAAAAAGATAGGCCAAAATATTAAATATGATTTTATTGTATTTTATAAACAAGGAATTGAACTTAAATCAATGGAGGATACGATGTTAATGTCTTATGTATTAGATGCAGGAAAAAATCGACATAATATGGATACACTCGCCGAAATTCATTTGGGTCATAAAACTATAGCATTTAAAGACTTAGTAGGTACTGGAAAAAAAGAAATAAATTTTAGTGAAGTTGATATAGAAAAAGCAAAAGATTATGCAGCAGAGGATGCTGACATTACATTAAGATTATATCAAAAATTTAAAAAGAACCTGAAGACAGAAAAAATGACCAATTTATACGAGACCTTTGAAAAACCAATGATCAAGATTCTAGCATTAATGGAGATAGAGGGAATTATGATTGATAGCAAATTTTTAAAAATTTTATCATCAAAATTTGAAAAAAAGATAAAGAAAATTCAAAATGAAGTTTTTAAAATTTCAAACAAGGAATTTAATATTGCTTCGCCTAAGCAGTTAGGTGAAATAATTTATAATGACTTAAAGATAGCAAATCTTAAAAAAACTAAAAAAGGAAGTTTTGCAACTAGCGCATCTGTTTTAGAGGATTTAGCATTTAAAGGACATAAATTTCCTCAATTAGTTTTAGATTGGAGACAACTGTCTAAATTAAAAAATACATATTCGGATACATTGCCTGAACATATAAATCCTAAAACAAAACGAGTTCATACATCATTTTTACTAGCGGCCACTACTACTGGTAGGTTAGCATCTAGTGATCCAAATTTACAAAATATTCCGATTAAATCTGAGGATGGAAAGGATATTAGAAAAGCTTTTATTACAGATAAAGACTCTGTTTTAATTTCTGCCGATTATAATCAAATTGAAATGAGAATTTTGGCAGATCTTGCAGACGTTAAGGAGCTTAAAAAAGCATTTAAAAATAAAGAGGATATTCACTCATTGACAGCTAGTCAAATATTTAATGTGGACCTTAAAAAGGTTAGTGAAGATCAAAGAAGAAAAGCAAAAGCAATTAATTTTGGAATTATATATGGAATATCACAATACGGTTTAGCAAAGCAAATAAACGTTACAAATCATGAAGCCGAGGAATTTCTAAATGCATATTTTGCAAGGTTTCCAGAAATAAAAGTTTATATGGATCAGACAATAAAATTTTGCAGAAAAAGTGGTTATGTAAATAATATTTTTGGGAGAAGATCTCATTTTATAAATATTAATGATAAAAACTATAATGTGAGAAATTTCCAAGAGCGAGCAGCTATTAATGCTCCAATCCAAGGGTCCGCATCAGAAATTATGAGGTTAGCAATGATAAGATTGTCAAAAAAATTAAATGATGAAAAATTAAAGAAAACTAAGATGCTATTACAAATTCACGATGAGTTAATTTTTGAAACACCAAAAGCAGAATCAAAAAGAATCAGCAAAGTTATAATTGATGAAATGTCTGGCGTTGCTGATAGTGATAGCCACTCATTTTCAATACCTCTAACTGTAGATATTAATATAGGAGATAATTGGGGTGCCTTACATTAATTTAAATTTGATTGCCCAAATTAGAACAATTTAGTATTTTTATAATTAAGTATGTATAAACAAACAATCGCACTTATAGATGATGATAGAAATATACTTACTAGCCTCAGCATTGCTTTAGAAAAAGAGGGATTTAAGGTACAAACTTATATAGATGGGGAAAGTGCTTTAATTGGTTTAACAAGGACTCCCCCAGACCTTGCTATCATTGATATCAAGATGCCAAAAATGGATGGAGAGGAATTGTTAAAAAAACTTAGAAAGAAAACTTCTTTACCAGTAATTTTTTTAACTTCAAAAGATGACGAAATAGATGAGTTGCTTGGGTTAAAATTAGGTGCAGATGATTTTGTAAAAAAATCAGGTGGATTTTCGATAAAAGTATTAATTGAGAGAATAAGGGTTCAGCTTCGAAAAAAAGATTCAAAAGAAACAATGGAGGAAAATAAAAGTATTATTACGCATGGAAAATTGAAATTAGACCCTTCACAGCTTGAATGTGAGTGGAATGGAAAACAGTTACCCGATAAATTGACTACAACTGAATTTTTGTTAGTGAAAGAATTGGCTAAAAGACCTGGAATAATTAAAGAAAGAGCTCAACTTATGGATATAGCTTATAGAGAAGATACTGATATTGAGGATAGAACAATAGATAGCCATGTTAAAAGAATAAGAAAAAAATTTAAAAAAGTTGATCCCGATTTTTCAGCTATAGAAACAAGATATGGAAGTGGATATAGATGGAATGTTAGTTAATGTTTAGTAGTTTTCTTAAAAATTTATCAATTTTAAAAAAATTTTTATTTATTAATTTAATTTTTTTTTCAATTATTGGATTATTTACGTTTATTTATTTAAAAAATGTTCAACCAAATCTGATAAAAAAAAAATCATCAAATCATATTGAAGTAATCAATAACACAATTGATAATTTAACAAGATTAAATATAAAATTTGTTGAAGAAGATATTAGAAAATTTTTATTTTCAACAAGATTTCTTTTTCAAAATTTAGATAGAGTAATTTTTTTTGATAATCAACTAAATTTGGTTGGTGACACTGATACTTTGGATCTTGATCCCAGATCTTTTTCAAAAAGAATAGATACAGTAGAATTAGAAATTTTAAGTGAGGAGATTACAAAAGAAATTATAGAAAAAAAGAATATCAAACTAGGAGATGACAATACAGTTTCATTAAAAGATATACTTTACAATTATGCTGGATCTAAAAATTTTGGTATCCCTTACACCTTCACACAAGATGAATTTAATAAATTTTATTTGACGACAATAAAGAATGTAATGCAGAATGATCAAAATATAGGTTATTTAGCAATTACCGAAAATGCAAATGATGTTAAAGCAGCTATTGAAGAGAGAAAAAGTTTTATAATAAGAACAGCATTAGCGGTTGGTATAGTAATTTTAATTTTCTCGTTCGTTCTAAATAGATACTTTCTTAAACCGATTAAAAATTTAGTAAGTTATACAAAAACAATAAAAGATCAAAATGCAAAAAAAACGAATATTGAGGGATTAAAATTAAGAAATGATGAGCTTGGATTATTGTCTAATTCATTAGATGATATGACATTAGAACTTAAAAAAAGAATTTCAAATGCAGAAAATTTTTCAACAGATCTGGTGCATGAGATAAGGAACCCTCTTGCTTCCCTTAAAAGCGCCTCTGAAATTTTACATGATACTAGTGATGTTAAACAAAGGATAAAATTAATTGATATTTTGAGCCATGACGTGCAAAGAATTGAAAGATTGATAACAGATTATTCACAAATGCTAAAAGATGAAGTTGCGCTGAGTAAAGAAAAAATTAAAAGACTTGATATTGAACCAATTATAAAATCAGTTGTAGATGATTTTAATAATATTTATAAATTGAAAAGAGGAATTAATATTTCATATTTGAATGATGGAAAAAATAAATATTTTATTAATGGAATTGAAAACAGGATTGAACAAATAGTCGCTAATCTCTTGGATAATGCAATATCTTTTAGTGATGACAATAAAGATGTGATTGTTAAAGTTTCAAAATTAGAAAATGATAAAGTTTCAATAAGTATTTTAGATGAAGGACAAGGATTCAAAGAAAAAGATACAAACAAAATATTCAAAAGATTTTATAGTAATAGACCTGACAAGTTTGGACAACATTCAGGACTTGGTTTGAATATTGTTAAAAATTTAGTTGATTTACATAATGCAACAATCAGGGCATCAAACAGATTAGACAGAAAGGGAGCAAGTATGGAGATTATATTCCCAAATGTCTAAAGAGTTCTATTGATTAATTAATTCTTTATTGTTAGAAGACGCACCATGGAAGATTTCAAAGTAAAAGATTTAACTTTAGCTGAATTTGGAAGAAAAGAGATTTCAATAGCAGAGAGTGAGATGCCTGGCTTAATGGCTTTAAGAGAAGAATACTCTGGAAAATCACCTCTTAAAGGGGCGAAAATTATTGGGTGTCTTCATATGACTATTCAAACTGCTGTTTTAATTGAAACTCTTGTGGCCTTAGGAGCAGAGGTAAGATGGTCGTCTTGTAATATTTTTTCAACTCAAGATCATGCAGCTGCCGCCATCGCAAAAGCCGGAATTCCTGTGTATGCTTGGAAAGGTGAAACTGAGGAAGAATATGTTTGGTGTATCAAACAAACAATTGAAGGCAAAAAAGATTGGGTACCAAATATGCTTTTAGATGATGGAGGAGATCTTACAGCGATGATGCATCAAGATTATAAAAATTTGCTTAAGAATGTAAAAGGTGTTTCAGAGGAAACAACAACTGGAATTAAGGCTCTTAATAAAATGGAAAAAGACAAAACTTTGTTAGTGCCTGCAATAAATGTGAATGATTCAGTGACAAAATCAAAATTTGATAACCTTTATGGATGTAGAGAAAGTTTAGTTGACGGCATAAGAAGAGCAACAGATATAATGATGTCTGGAAAAATTGCTATTGTTGCTGGTTTCGGAGATGTTGGAAAAGGAAGTGCTGCTTCTTTAAGACAAAGTGGGGCAAGAGTATTAGTTACCGAAGCTGATCCAATTTGTGCTTTACAAGCGGCGATGGAAGGTTATGAGGTGGTTTTGATGGAAGAGGCTATTAGTAAAGCTGATATAGTGGTTACTGCAACTGGCAACAAAGATATTGTTACAGCAGATCATATGCGAGAAATGAAAGATAGAGCAATTTTGTGTAACATAGGTCATTTTGATAACGAAATTCAAGTTGAAGCTTTGAAAAATTATAAATGGACTGAAGTAAAACCTCAAGTTCATGAAATAGAACTACCTAGTAAAAAAAGAATTATATTATTGGCAGAAGGTAGACTGGTTAATTTGGGCTGTGCTACAGGTCATCCAAGTTTTGTAATGAGTGCATCTTTTACTAATCAGGTGATTGCCCAGATAGAGCTTTGGAATAATCATAAAAACTATGAAAACAAAGTTTATGTTTTACCTAAACATCTAGATGAGAAGGTTGCCACTCTTCATCTTAAGAAAGTTGGAGCAAAATTAACTAAATTATCAAAAGAACAGGCGGACTATATTAGTGTTGGAGTTGAAGGTCCTTTTAAACCCAATGCCTATCGCTACTAAGAGTGATAAAATAGACCTATCTTCAGAAAAAAAAACAGAAGAATTTGCATATAAAATTTTAAAAAAGATCAAACCTGGAAACACTGTTTTTTTATACGGTGAAATTGGAGTAGGCAAAACAACTTTTATTAGATACCTAATTAATGAGTTTCAAAAAGTGAATAAATTAGAAATAACTGAGGTTACGAGCCCAACATTTAATTTGTTAAATGAGTATCAAATTAATGGAATCAAGATAAACCATTATGATTTATTTAGGTTAAAATCAGCTGGGGAGATAAAAAATTTAGATCTGTTTGAAGATAATAAAAACACAATTACCCTAATTGAATGGCCACAAATGATTAAAGAAAAACCTGAAAATTTGATAGAATTAGTTTTTGAGTATGGAATAAATCACCAAACTAGATCTGTAAAAATTAAAGGTTTAGAGCTGTAATTTTCAATGACTAAATTGATTAAAATAAAGGGTGATGCATCGTTTAGAAGTTTTTTTAGAAAGAAAGAGAATGGTTATTCATCTATTGTTGTTTATGCAAAAAAGGAAAAATTTAAAAATTTACTTGTGTATGATGCAATTAATAAAATTTTCAAAAAAAACAAAATTTTAGCCCCAAGCTTATATAGTCAAAAATATAGTAAAAATTATATTGAGATAGAAGATTTTGGAAACAAAACTATTTTTAAAATATTAAAAAAAAAAAGTAGAAATAAATTAAGATGTTTTAATCAAATAATTAAATTGTTAATACAAATTCAGTCTATTAGAAGCAAACAGATAAAAAATTTTAAAAATCAAAATTATACAATTCCTAAATATGATAAAAAGATTTTAGCTAAGGAGGCAAATTTATTTTGTGACTGGTATATTAAGGATAATTTGTCAAAATCTAGAAGAAAAAAATTTACAAAAAATTTTAAAAAAATAATTAAAAAACTTACTTTAAAATTAAAATTAAAAAACAATATTTTAGTTCATAGAGATTTCCATGTTTCAAATCTGATGTTAGTAGATAATAAAATAGGTGTAATTGATAGTCAGGACGCAATAATTGGTAATAAAGCTTACGATTTAGCTTCTTTAATAGATGATGTGAGATTAAAAACTTCTGACTCTTTTAAAAAGAAAATCTTTTATTTGTATTTTAAAAGGCAAAAAAATTTGGACATTAAAAAATTTAAAAATGATTTTGAAATATTATCAATTTTAAGAAATTTAAAAATAATTGGAATATTTACTCGACTAGCTCTAAGGGACGGTAAAAAAAATTATCTAAAATTAATTCCTTATACATGGCAATTAATTAATATGCGTATCCATCAAAATGATGCATTCATTGATTTGAAAAATTTATTAAGTCAATATTTTAAAAAAAAAATTAAATGAGAATAAAAACAGCTTTAATATTATGCGCGGGTTTTGGAAAAAGATTAAACCCATTAACTTTGTCAACTCCTAAACCTCTTCTTAAACTAAATAATAAAACAATATTAGAGATTTGTATAAATCTAATTTTAAAATTAGGTATCAAACAAATCTATATCAATACGTTTCATTTAAGTGAGCAAATTTTTCAGTTTATTGAGAGTAAGAAGTTTCCAATAAATATTCAAATAATTAAAGAAGATAATGAGATACTCAATACAGGTGGAGGAATATTAAATTTGATGAATCATTCAGATGATAATGATTTTATAATCTTTAATCCAGATACAATATGGAGTGAGAATTATTTGAATGAAATTTTGAAAATGGAGAATTTTTATTTTTCTAATAAATTAAATAATCTTCTTTTATTAGTAAAAAAAAATTTAAGTTTTGACAAAAATTTGAAAGGGGATTTTAATTTAAAGACTAATCAAATAAATAGAGATAATAAAGAATTCACTTTTATCGGATGTCAAATCTTAAATAAAAAGTTATTTGAAAATTATAAAGTAAATAATTTTCCAATATTAGAGATTTGGAATAAATTAGAGACAAGTAATAAGTTAAATGGTTTTGAAAGTTTAAACAAATTTTATCATTTAACAAATTTTGAAGTTTTTAGAAAACTAAAAGATCTTTAGATCTTTCTTTATCCAAGTATTCACAATCAATAATATTAAGTTTATCATTGAATTTTATCATTAAAGGATTTCCAGTAGGGATTTCTAAATTTAGAATTTGAATATTATCTAATTTAAATAAATATTTACATAAAGCTCTTATTGAATTTCCATGAGCTGATATCAAAATATTTTTTCTAAACAATTTATCTTCAATTTCATTTTTATAAAATTTAATAACTCGTTCATATGTATCTTTTAAGGACTCGGTATCAGGAATAATAATTCCAGGAATATTTTTGTATGTTCCAATATTAATTGGATGATATAAACTATTTTTATTTAGAGGTTCGGGTTTAATGTCCCAAGATCTTCTTATTTTATGGACTTTCTCTTCCCCTAGTTTTTCAGCCATTTCAATTTTATTCAGCCCAGTAAGAGCACCATAATGTCTTTCATTTAGCTCCCAAGCTCTTACAAAATTATTATTATCATTTAAAATTTTTTGAATAATCTTTAATGTGTCGTTTGCCCTTAGTTGTAAAGATGAATAGTAAAGATTAATTGTAATGTTCTTTTTTTTTATTAGATCTCCTGCTTTTTTTGCCTCTGATATTCCTTTTTCTGTTAATTCAACATCCACCCATCCAGTAAATCTTTTTTCAAGATTCCAAATACTTTGACCATGCCGAATTAATATTAAATAATTCATTAGATTAATTATTATTTTAATATAAACAAAAACTACAATATATGTTTAATAAATTTTTTTCATTTTTAAAAACAATTTTTTATATTGCAAATTTTGTATTAATTTCTCTATATGTCTTTCCTGGGAGTATATTAGGTTGGTTTTTGTATAATGATGCAAATTTACAACCTCAAATTTCTCCAGATTTTATAGTTTCATCTAATCATGTTTATGCTTTTTCAGTATTAACTATTTTAGGCTATATATCGTACGAAAGTATAAAATTAAATTTAGTGTTTATTTATTTATTTTTTATTTCTATATTTTTGGAATTGTTACATCTTATAATTCCTAATAGGGGTTTTGAATATTCAGATTTATTTGGAAATATTGTAGGTGTTTTGATAATTTATATTTATTTTCAATTTTACAAATTTTTTTTTAGAAAAAGTGATAAATAAAATTTTAAACAAATCATTAATTTTAATTTTTTTTTTTATATCTGCTTGTTCATCAATACCAAAGAACACATCGAATAGCTGCTCAATTTTTAATGAAAGATATCTTTGGTATAAACATACAAAAAAAACAGAGCAAAAATGGGGTACACCTATTTATATTCAATTAGCAATTATTAAAATGGAGTCAGATTTTGACTGGTTAGCAAAACCTAAAAGACAAAAAATTTTCAAAGTAATTCCATATAAACGACCATCAAGTTCATTTGGATATTCTCAAGCAGTTAAAGGAACTTGGGAACAATACAAAAAGGAGACAGGAAATAAATTAGCTACAAGAGCAAGATTCAAAGATAGTGTTGACTTTATTGGTTGGTATACAAATAAAACAGAAACTATTTTGAAAATTTCCAAGAAGGATGCTTTTAGGCAATATATTGCCTATCATGAGGGTTGGGGAAATTTTAAACATTACAAAAAAAATAAAAAGGTTATAAGACTAGCAAAAAAAGTTGAGAAACAATCAAATATTTATAAAAAACAATTATTAAAGTGTAGTGATAACTTAAATAAAAATAAATATATTATTTTTTAGATAATTCTTTTTTTAGTTCTATATCTATTACATCAATTCTCTTAGTATTTTTTGCTAATGCCAAATACATTGAAGGTGTTACATATAAAGTAAAGAAAGTTGAAATTATCATACCTCCTAAAATAGTGGAGCCAACTGCTAATCTTGAACCTTCGCCAGCACCAGGACCAATATTTCCAATGACCAGAGGCATCATTGCTATCATAGTGCTTAAAGAGGTCATTATGATTGGTCTAAACCTTACTGCGCAAGCTTCTTTTACAGCTGTATCAATATTTTTTCCAGTTGTTCTAATTTGATTAGCGAAATCTACAATCAAGATACTATTTTTTGTTGAAATACCAATCAAAATAATAAGAGCAATTTGTGAAAAAATATTTATTGAGCTATTAAGAAATAAAATAAATACCAACCCACCAAATATTGCTAACGGAACAGTTAAAACTATTATGAATGGATGAATGAATGAATTAAATGTTGCAGCCATCACTAAATATGCTGTTAATAATGCTAAAGCAAAAATTATAAACAACTCATTGCTTGTTTCTTTAATTTCCTCAGATTTTCCTTTCCAAGTAATTTGATTTTTTGGGGCCTCACTTGACATAACTTTTTCAAAAAATTTAATTGCCTCTGTCAGAGTATAACCTTCATTAATATTTGCAGAAATAGTTACAGCTCTTTGTCTATTGTACCTAGCAAGTTGTTTTGCTGATCCCTCTTCTTTAAAACTTACTAAATTTGCCAATGAAATTAACTTACTATTAGTTTCAGAACGAACAAATATTTTTGAAACACCCTCTTTATTCCTTCTGTCAGATAAATATTGCTGAACTATAATAGGATATTCTTTTCCTAATTTATTAAAGGTTGTAATTTTTTTTCCTCCATAAAGAGTTTCAAGAGTTTCGCCTATTGTCTTTGTTGAAACACCTAAATCTTTAGCTTTATTTTTATTAATTATTAATTTCACCTCAGGTTTATTTCTATTGTAATCCGAGTCAATTCTTGAGAGATTTTTATTTGATCTTAATTTTCTAATTATTTTTTTTTGAATTTCTTCTAATTCTTCATATGTGCTGCCATATATAACCATTTGAACTGGTTTATTATAACTTGAAACTCTTATAGATTGAGGAGATATCGGAAAAGCCAAAGCTTGAGGTAAAGTCACTATTTTACCTATAGCTTCTCTTAAAACAACCTGTTGGCCTTTTTTTCTATTTTTCCAATCATCTAGCAAGGCAATAATAATAAAACTATTATATGAGTTAGCAGAACTTCCAAATCCAGGCACTCTCATTATAAATCTTGAATAAGGACTATCTTTTGCTTGAAGAAGAGGTAGTAGTCTTGCTTCTACTTTTTGAGCTTGTTCTTGTGTATATTCAAAAGAACTTCCTTCATCTGTTGCACCAATAATCAAATATGCGCCACGATCTTCCATCGGCAATAATTCTTTTTTTGAAAAATTAAATAATAGTATTGAAGCAATGATTATTAATATTATGAAAATACCTACAGTTCTTGTCTTATACATAACTGTACTTAAAGTTTCTTTATAAAAATTTGCAAAATTAGAAAAAATTTTTTCAAATTTTTGAATAATAAATTTTTTAGAAGTTTTTTTATTTAAAAATTTGCTAGCTAACATAGGTGATAAAGTCAAAGCTACAAAAGAAGACACAACTATTGAGAATGATAATGCTATTGCAGTTTCTCTAAACAATGTACCAGAAATTCCTTTAATAAAAATTAATGGTAAAAAAACTGCCACTAAAATTAACGTAGTTGCAATTATAGCAAATGAAATTTGTTTCGATCCTTTATAAGCTGCTACTAAAGAATTTTCACCATTTTCTATCCTTCTGTATATTGCATCAGTCATGATTACCGAGTCATCTGTTATTATTCCAATTGCTAAAATAAAACTTAGAAGAACAAAAATGTTTATTGATAGTCCAAATATATATAGACCAAGAAAAGATGCTATAAGACTAACTGGCAAAGCTATTGCTGGCACTATTACAGCTTTAAGATTTCCTAAAAATAAATAGATTATTAAAACAACTAAAATAAAAGCAATAAATAACGTTTTGTAAACTTCCTCTATTGCAGCTTCTACATAGTTTGCTCTATTGAATGAAACTCTTAAATCTAATTCTTCAGGTAAAGATTTTTTTACCTCTATAATTTTTTTCTTAATCTCATTAGAAAGTTCGACTGTTGAAGCTCCACTTCTAGCGTATATACCAATACCAACTGTCTTTAAATTTATTTGATCTTTTGTCTGGGCCTTAAAAAGAGTTTTCTCTGAAACTGGACCAAATTCAACATTTGCAACATCAGATAACAAAATGACTTTATTATTTTTCTTTTTAATTGGAAGTTGTTTAATTGAATTTATATCGTTGTATGATTTATCTAAATTAAGTGTGAGATCAATATTATCTGCTTCAAGTGTACCTGCCGGAAGGCTAATATTTTCTCCACGCATTGCAGACTCAACTTCTTTTATGGTTAAATCATTTGCTGCGAGTTTTATAGGATCAACCCAAACCCTAATACTTAATTCTCTTAATCCTCCCACTCTTATCCTGCCTACATTTTTAACACTGGAAAATTGGTCTACTAGGAATCTCTCTGCATAATCTCCTAATTCAAGATCACTCCAGGTTGACGAGGATAATGATAACCACATTGTGGTAGTGAAACCTGCTGCTCTTTTAAGAATTTGTGGAGGGTCAGACTCTGATGGAAGGTTATCAACTACTCTTGCAACTCTTTCTCTAATGTCATTGGCAGCATTATCTAGATCTATACTTGTATCAAATTCAACATTAATTGTGCTTCTTCCATTTTCAGATTTAGAATCTATATTCTTAATACCTTCTGCTCCCCCTATTACATCCTCAAGAACTTGTGTGACTTCTTGATCCACTATTGATGCAGCAGCAGATTTATAATCTACTTGAACTTGTACGACAGGGGGCTGTATTCCATTAGGCAACTCTCTTACCGGTAATTTCCAAAAGACAAATAATCCAAATATAATTAATATGAGAGACATTACCCATGATACCGTTGGTCTTCTTATACTTAGGTCAGTAATAAACATTTTATTTATTTATTGGTTTGATTTTTCCCCGAGGTCTGACTTTTTTTAAACCTTCTGCAACAATAATATCTCCAATATTTAAACCTGAAATTATTTCAATACTTTTGTCATCTCTAAGACCTGTTTTTATCTCGGTTTTATTCGCAATATTTTCACTATTTATTGAGTAAACAAAAGATTTATCCCCCTCAATCATTACGCTTGTGTCGGGTACACTTAACGAATTTCTTAAGTTAAATTTAACACTTACTTCTAATAATGACCCAGATATTAATTGCGAATTTTCATTTATTATTTTAATTCTAGATAATAAGCTTCTTGTATCAGCATTAATTCTGCTTGATACAAAGTCTATTTCACCACTAAAAACTTTATCTTTATAGCTAGATATCTTGACATCAACAGGCAAGCCTTTTTTTATTGATGCTGAATAATTTTCAGGAATTTTTATATCAGAGTATATCGTAGAATTGTCATCCAATGTGATGATTATTATATTATTTGAAACCAGTATATCCTCTGTCAGACCAGTGTAACCAAGAACACCGCTAAAGGGAGCAATAATATTTCCACTTTTTAATTTAATTATAATTTCTCCTTTTTTTACAAAATTTTTTAATTTTAGATCTTCAAATAAATCATCCTTTTTTATTTTAAACGTTTCAGACTTTTTTGAAATAGCTGTTCCAAAAGTTTCTATTTTTTCTGCAAATTCTTTTTCTACAACTTGCGTAACTATTATTCCAGGTGGTGGTATTTTGCTAAATTTTTTTTTAAAATGATTTCCAATCATCGTTCTTCCAATAATCACAGTTGCTATGATTAAAAAAAACACCAGTATTATAGAAATTGTTTTTGTAGATCTCTTCATTTTTATTTTATTATTCCGTATTCAGCCCATGAGCCGTCGTAAATACAAGGTTGATATTTATCATTTATTAGAGAATAAGCTAGTGCCAAAACACACGCGGTTACTCCAGATCCACAAGAAAAGACTATGTTTTTTTCATTCAAATTTTTTAGACTGGAACTAAAAACTTCACGAAGTTTTTCTTTTTCTTTAAAAGTTCCATTTTGATTTAAACAATCACCAAAAGGTATACAAAACGAATTTTTGATATTCCCACTTCTCAAACCTTTCCTTGGTTCAGGAACTTTACCTTCAAACCTCTCTTTGCTTCTAGCATCTATCACTTTAAAATTTTGAGAAATGATGTTTTCATCAATGAAACTCTTACTTTTGACCAACTCTTTTTTTTCAAAACTTTTATACTGTGTTATTGAATTATCAGAAAAATCACTTGTAACCTTTTTATTTTCTTTTAGCCATTTTTTTAAACCACCATTCAAAACGTGAACTAAATTTGGATCATGGCCAAAATAAATAAAGTTAAACCAACATCTACATGAGCTTATAACATCAGAATTATCATAGACGACCACTATATCTTCATTTTTAATCCCCATTTTAGATACTATTTTTTCCCAATCATATTTATCAACCAACATATGTGGAAGTTCAGTATTCTTTTGGGAGTTTTCATCTAAATCAAAAAAAATTGCATTTGGAATATGTTGATTTTTATATTCTTCGAAACCATTTCTTTTTGTTTGAGGCATATGCCATGAACAATCAATTATTTTTACATCGTTTAAATTTTTTTCTAACCATTCTGTTTCAACTAATGACATTTTATCTTTTTTCCAAATATTTTTGATGATATTCTTCAGCTGGACAATAATTTTTTATTAATGAAATTTTAGTAACAACCTTTCCAGACAGTCTTTTATTAGTATCCTTCAATATTTTTTCAGCTATTTTTTTTTGATTATCATTTAAATAAAATATTTCACTTCTATATTGAGTCCCAAAATCTGGCCCTTGAGAATTTAAAGTAGTAGGATCATGAATTTGAAAAAAAATTTTAAGAATTCTTTCATAAGTTATGATTTTATCATCAAAATCAAGTTTAACTACTTCAGCATGATTAGTATTGCCCGTGCATACTTCTTTATACGTTACTTTTGGATTTTCACCTCCACAGTATCCAACCTCTGTTTTTATGATCCCTTCAATTTTACTAAACTTTATTTCAGGTCCCCAAAAACATCCAAGAGCTAAAACTGCTATTTCCATTGATTATAACTTAAATTAATTTACAAATTATTCATATGCTAAGTAAAAATCAATTAGGATTTTTGTACATGTTTTTGTCCATTTGTGCATTTTCAGTAATGGATGTGATTGTAAAATGGTCTGTAGAATATCCAATTGGACAAGTACTTTTTTTTAGGGGTTTTTTTGGAATAGTATTTTATTTTTTTGTTATACCAAAAAATAGATTACGTGATTTTTATATTACGAAAAGAGCTGGCTTACATTTTCTAAGATGTTTCTCAGGCTTAATAGCTTTGGTTGCTATCTTTATCGCTTTAAGAAGTTTGCCACTAGCAACAGTAGTAAGTATTTCTTTTGCAGCACCAATTTTCACTACAATTTTTTCAATTTTTTTATTGAGTGAGAAAGTTGGAATATATAGATGGCTAGCAGTAATAATAGGATTTATTGGTATTTTAATAATTACAGAGCCAGGTATCACTAACCTAAATATTTATTATATTTTTCCAATTATTTTTTGCTTAGGTCTTTCTTATGTTGCTATAACAATAAGACAATTGTCTACATCCGAGCCTGTTTGGCTAATTTCATTTTACTTTTCTTTATCAATAACACTTCTGAGTTTTTTTACTATTCCTCAGGGATGGATAATGCCTGATTTGAAAGATTTTTTAATTTTATCAATGATAGGAATTTTTGGTGGAGTTGCTAATTTATGGTTATCTCAATCATATAAATATTCAGAGGTTTCTTTAGTTACTCCTTTAAAATATTTAGCTTTAGTATTTGCCATAATATTTGGGTATTTTATTTGGAATGAAATTCCAACAATTAAAACATTAATAGGAGCATTACTAGTAATTGTTTCTACAATGATTATTTTTAGAAGAGAGATTTATAATAAGAATATAATTACCTCAAAAACGGTCAATGACTAAAGTTCCCAAATATTGGAGCAAAGCTAAATTACATCTTTCAAAAAAAGATAAAATAATGAAGAATTTGATCTTAAAATATAAATCTCCATCTGAAAAAATTTTAACAACTCGAAAAGATATTTTTTATTCATTGTGTAAAAGTATTATTGGTCAACAAATTAGTGTAGCAGCTGCTGACTCAGTTTTTAAAAGATTTAGGTTATTATGCAAAAATAAAATTAATTCAAAAGTAGTTCTAAAAATCAGGAATTCTAAATTAAAAAAGTGTGGCTTAAGCAAACAAAAAGTAAATGGAATAAAAAATTTAGCACTACAAATCTCAAACAATACTTTTAATCCTAAATTAATTAATAAAATGGATGATGAACAGGCTATTTTATATCTATCAAATTTAAAACAAATAGGGAGATGGTCAGCTGAAATGATTTTACTTTTTACTTATAATAGACCAAATATTTGGCCTATTCAGGATATAGGTCTTTTAAGAGCAATATCTAAAAATTATAAAAAAAAATATCTACCTCCTGAAAAATTTGTTGAAATATTAAAAAAAAGGTTTTCACCTTATTGTTCAGTGGCTACATGGTACTTGTGGAGAAGTATAGATCCAGAACCTATTCAATACTGAATCCTTCTACTACCTGCATATGTCTCTTTGTTGTTTCTTTGGCTAGACCCCAACCTGCCTGATACGCTTTTGATTTTTGACATTCAATAGCTTTTTCATAACTTGGAAATTCCCATATAACAGTTCTAATAAAATTATCTCCCTCAAAGTTTTGATAATTACCACCTCTTATCAAAGGTTTTCCACCAAAACTTTTAATTATTGGTGTAACAGTTTCTGCATATCTTTTTAAATTCTCTTGATTATCTATTTTAAAATATAAACTGATCCAATATCCTTTTTTCATAAATCTATTTTAATATTTCTTCTAATCTAATTGAAGCAATTTTTTTAACTTGGAGTTTTGCCTCTTGAAATTCAATAATATAATTATTTTTAATCCTTTCTCTAAAATTTATAAGCACTTCATTTTTTGTTTTACCCTTTACAGCGATAATAAAAGGAAATCCAAATTTTTCTTGATAATCTAAATTAAGCTTTTCAAATTCAATTAATTCCTCTTTTGTACATGAATTTAATTTTGCATCAGCTTGTTCTTTGGATGAAAAGTGTGTTAGCCTCTTTTCAATAGCTAATTTAGGATGTAAATTAAAAATATTGATAATTTCTTTATTTGAGCTTTTATCATATATATTAATCATTTTTTCAATTAAATCATTTGAGTCTTTAAAAGGTTTTAAGTTAAAAGCTTCATCTGCAATCCATTCTGACTTCTCAAATATATTTCCAAAAATGGTTAAGAATTCTTTTTTTGGCAATAGATTAATATCTTGAGCTAATTTCATTAATGTCCAATTATAAGATTTAATATATTTATTATGAAATTTTTGTATAGTATATACCTAATTGTATGACTAAACTTACAACACACGTTCTCGATATTTATTCTGGAAAACCAGGAAAAGGGATAAAAGTAGATTTATATTTTATCTCTGGAGAAAATAAAAAAAAAATTAAAAGCGTTGTTTTGAATAATGATGGTCGATCTGACGAACCTTTAGCTGAAAAAGATGAATTTAAAGTAGGCAAATACGAACTTGTATTTTTTGTTGGTGATTATTTCAAAAACATAACAAATAAAAATGATCAAAAATTTTTAGATGATGTAATTATTAGATTTGGAATTTCAGATAATAATCAGCATTATCATGTTCCATTATTAGTTTCCCCTTGGAGTTATTCAACGTATAGAGGAAGCTAATGGTTTCCGATACAATCCAATTTTTATTAAATCACAAAATTTATAAAATAAGAAATCCTGATCCTAACAAAACAATTTTAAATTATATCCGTAATGATCTAAAAAAAACTGGTACTAAGGAAGGCTGTGCTGAGGGTGGCTGTGGAGCATGTACGGTCGTGCTAGGTGAACTTAATGATAATAAGATAATATATAAATCTATTAATGCCTGTATAAGTTTTTTACCAATTTTAAATGGTAAACAATTAATTTTAATAGAGGATTTAGTTTATAAAAATAAGCCCCATATAGTTCAGAAAGCTCTGATTAAATTTCATGGATCACAATGTGGATTTTGTACACCAGGTTTTACGATGTCATTATTTTCAATGCAAAAAAATTATAAATCAATAAATAATGAAATTATTGAAGAATCTTTATCTGGAAATTTATGCAGATGTACAGGGTATAGACCAATAATCGATGCTGCAAAAAGTTTGAGTAATAAAAAAGATCAAGATCATTTTAAAAAAAATCAAAATAGAACTATTCACCTATTAAAAAAAATAAAAGATATTGATATTGAAATCAATCATCAAGATAAAAAATACTTTGCACCAAAAACAATTTTAAATTTAAGAAGAATATTAAAAAAACATCCTAATTCAAAAATCTTAAGCGGAGGAACGGACCTTTCTCTCGAAGTAACTAAATTTAGAAAAGATATAAAAACAATTATTTCATTGAATTCTGTCAGTAGGCTAAATTTTATTAAAAAAAACAAAAACTTAATAGAGATTGGAGCCACAACATCTCTTTTTGAATTTCAAAAACTTATCAAAAAATATTATCTAGATTTTTATAATGTTCTTAAAAGATATGGGTCAGTTCAAATTAGAAATGTAGGGACAATAGCAGGAAATATAGCTACCGCTTCCCCCATAGGAGATACGCTTCCTTTGTTATTATCATTAGATGCAAAACTTATTATTCAAGGAATAAATAAAAAAAAAACCTTACCCCTAAGTCAATTTTTTATATCTTACAGAAAAACAAAATTAAAAAAAGGTGAATTCATTTATTCAATAAAAATACCTTTAAATAAAAAAAATATATTTAAAGCTTATAAAATTTCTAAAAGATTTGATGATGATATTTCATCAGTTTGTGGTTCATTTAGTTTTCAAATAAAAAAAAATATTATTACAAAAGCCTCAATAGCCTATGGTGGCATGTCTGAAGTACCAAAAAGAGCTTTATCAATAGAAAAAGATATAATAAATTCTGAATTTTCTGAAAATACATTTAATAGAGCGATCAATCTTATTGATAAAGATTTTTCTCCACTAGATGACATGCGAGCTAGTAGAAATTACAGATTAACAGTTGCAAAGAATTTATTATTAAAAGCGTTTTATGAAATTGAAAATAAAAAAAATATTAGGATACATTCATGAAAAATGAGGAATTATTAAAAGGGCAAAGCATACCACACGATAGTGCGAATAAGCATGTGACTGGTTTAGCTCAATATACAGATGATATTAGTGAGCCATTAAATACTCTTCATGGTGCTATTGGATGGAGCAAAAAAGCTCATGCGAAAATTAAAAAGATTGATTTAAAAGACGTTGAGGAAAGTGAAGGAGTAATATCTATTGTCACTTATAAAGATATTCCAGGTAGAAATGATGTAGGTCCAGTTTTTGATGGAGACCCAATCTTTCCAAAAACAAAAGTTGAATACTTTGGTCAGCCTTTATTTGCTGTTGCAGCAATCTCAACTGAATTAGCAAGAAAAGCTGTTTTAAAAGCTAAAATCACTTATGAGGAATTAAAACCAATTATTACTATAAAGGATGCTTTGAAAAAAAATAATTTTCTATTTGAACCTAGAATTATCAAAAAAGGCGATCCTAAAAATAAAATAATTAAATCAAGAAATAAATTAAAAGGTGAGTTTAATACGGGTAGCCAAGAACATTTTTATTTAGAAGGTCAAGTTTGTCTGGTTATTCCTCAAGAAGATAATAATTTAATAGTTTACAGCTCAACACAGCATCCATCGGAAACACAACAGATTATTGCTAAGATGCTAAAGCAAAAAAGTAATTCAATTACAGTTATGGTAAGAAGAATTGGTGGTGGATTTGGTGGTAAAGAAACAAACTTTATGACAGCTGCAATTTGTGCATTATTATCAAATAAAACAGGTAAACCAACAAAATTAAGATTAGATAGAGATGACGATATTATAATTACTGGTAAGAGACACGACTTTTATTCTGAATACGAAGTTGGATTTAACGAGAATGGCAAAATAGAGGGTTTGAAGCTTAAAATTGCATCTAGATGCGGAATGTCACCAGATTTGTCTTATGCTATTAATGAGAGAGCTTTATTACATTTAGATAACGCGTATTATTTGTCAGATTTAGAAGTTAAAAATTATCTTTGTAAAACTAATACTTCATCTTCAACAGCATTCAGAGGCTTTGGTGGTAATCAGGGCATGATGGCTATAGAAAATATCATCGATAACATAGCTAGATTTTTAAAAAAGGATCCTAGTGAAGTAAGAAAAAATAATTTTTATGGTTTAAAAGAGAGAAACACTACTCATTATGGGATGAAAATTAATGATAATGTAATACATGATATCTTTAAAAATTTATTAGATAAATCAAATTATAAAAAAAGATATGAAGAAATTAAAAACTTTAATTTGAAAAATAATTATAAAAAAAAAGGTATAGCGTTAACACCTGTAAAGTTTGGAATTTCTTTTACAACCATCCACTTAAATCAAGCTGGGGCACTAGTACATATTTATACAGATGGCAGTGTTTATTTGAATCACGGGGGTATAGAAATGGGTCAAGGAACTCATACTAAAATTGCACAGTTGGTAGCTAATACATTTGGCTTACCTTTTGAAAAAGTAAAAATTTCATCAACAAATACCTCTAAAGTTCCAAATACATCTGCTAGCGCCGCATCTTCTACAACAGATTTAAATGGTGCTGCCACTTTAAATGCAGCTGGAAAAATTAAAAAAAATTTAAATGATTTTATAAAAGATAAGTACAAAATTTACTCAAAAATTGAACCTATTTATAAAAATCAAAATATTTATTTTGGAAATAGATCATTTGATTTTAAAAAAATAATAGAAGAGGCTTATTTAAATAGAATATCTCTTTCTTCATCAGGATTTTATTCAACACCAAAAATTAATTTTGATAAAAAAAAATTTCAAGGAAGACCATTTTATTATTTTTGTTACGGTGCTGCAGTATCGGAAGTTACAATTGATACACTTACGGGAGAGAATAAAATTGATCGGGTTGATATAGTTCACGATGCTGGAAATGCAATTAATCCAGCGTTAGAACTTGGTCAAATTGAAGGTGGTTTTGTTCAAGGTCAGGGTTGGTTAACAATGGAAGAAGTTGTTTGGGATAAATCTGGTAAATTAAAAACTTTTTCACCATCCACATATAAAATACCTGCAGTTACCGACACACCTGATAAGTTTAATGTAGAGATTTATAAAAAAGGGTCTAACATTGAGAATGTTGTAAATAAACAAAAAACTACAGGAGAACCTCCTTTAATGCTTGCCATGAGTGTTTTTTTTGCAATTAAAGATGCAATCGCATCTGTCTCTAATTACAAAATTATACCTGAATTAGATGCACCCGCAACTCCGGAAAAAATTTTGTTGAGTATAAAAAAATTGAAAAATATGATTTCATAAATGACCGATAAATCAAAATTTATGATGAGAGCTATTGAACTTTCAATAGAGAGTGCAAAATCAAAGGGAGGTCCTTTTGGAGCAGTTATAGTTAAAAATAATGAAATAATTTCAGAAGGTTATAATCAAGTAACAGCAAACAATGATCCAACAGCTCATGCAGAAATTGTTGCAATTAGAAATGCATGTAAAAAATTGAATAATTTTTTTTTGAGAGATTGTGATCTTTACACAAGCTGTGAACCTTGTCCCATGTGTTTATCAGCAATATATTGGTCCCATTTAGACAATATATATTACGCTAATACCAGAATGGACGCGAAGAATATAGATTTTGATGACTCATTAATTTATTCAGAAGTAAAAAAAGATATAAATGAGAGAAAAATTAAAATGACTCAAATGAATAGAGATGAAGCTTTAGAGGCTTTTAAAATTTGGCAAAATAAAGAAGATAAGATTAAATACTAAATGGAACCCTTAACTTATATTCTAAAATGGTCAGAGGTGATTTTAAGATGGGGCCATGTTCTTTTTGCAATATTATGGGTAGGCAATAGTTTTTTGTTTAATTATTTAGATAATAAATTAAATAAAGATATAAAATCTGAGGAGTTTGATGGTGAAGGATATTTAATGCATTCAGGTTTTTTTTATAAGTTATCTCGTCTAAAAAATTCACCAAATAAAATCTATCTCAATCACTTAGTAATATTTAAATGGCAAAGTTATATGACTTTTATAACTGGAATTCTTTTATTGGCTGTAATTTACTATTATAATGCTGGAATACTGATGGTAGACAAAAGAGTTATGCTTATGTCTCCTCTAACAGCCATAATATTCTCAATTTTATCCATGTTAATTTCCTGGTTAATCTATGATTTAATATGTAAATCAAAATTAATAAAGAATGACCTTTTATTTCTAATAATCATGATCCTTTTATTAGGAGCCTTATCTTTTGGTTTAACAAAAATTTTTGGACCAAAATTTGCTTTTTTAAGCGTTGGATTAATTATAGGTACAAATATGTTTGCAAACGTGCTCACGGTAATAATTCCTAACCAAATGAATATAATAAATAGCACTAAAGAAAATAGAGAGATCGATATGAGTTTATCTTTAGCTGCTAAACAAAGATCTATACATAATAATTATTCTACTTTTCTTGTATTGTTTATCATGTTGTCGGGACATTATAGTTTTTTAGTTTATAATAAGTATAATTGGCTAATTTTGTCTTTAATTGGAGTTATCTCTATAATAGCAAGACATTATTTTAATTTAAGAGGAAGAAATAGAAATAGAATAAGTATTTTATTTACATCAATTATTGCTTTGATAATACTGGCTGTTGTTATTTTTATTTTTAAATATTAATTTTAATATTAATTATGTCAGAAAAATTAATCGTTAACTGGGAAGAGTATAATAATACTGTTGAGAAATTAGCTATTAAAATTGATGAGAGCGGCTACGAACCTACAATATTAATTGGAATTATGCGGGGTGCCGCACCGATGATAGATGTTTTAAGTAGAATTTTTAAATTAAAATGTGCCTACCTAGCTGTAGAATCCTACAGTGGAAAAGGAGTTGAAGATGAACAAGGTGACATAGTCTTTTCTAGAGAAATGAGTTCAATAGCTCCTAATATGGGTGGCAGAATTTTATTATGTGATGATTTGTCTGATACTGGAATTACATTTAATAAAAGTATTGATTGGTTAAAAAAATATGAACCAATTAAAGGAAAAATAGACGATATCAAAACAGCCACTCTTTGGAAGAAAAAAAAATCTACTTTCGAACCTGATTTTTGCGCAGTTAAATTAGATGCTGATCCTTGGATTGTTCAACCATTTGAAATTTACGAAGAGATAAGGATAGAGGAAATTATTAAAAAACATCAGAAATAAAAAAGGCGACCTTAAAAAGCCGCCCCTTCTATAAGAACTTAATTTATTATGCTACTAAGAAACTAATAACACTTAGTGCAGCAATAACCCAAATTGCTGGACTTGTGCTATCAAATTTACCTGTACATAATTTAACAGCTGCATAAGCAACAAAAGCTAAAGCTATTCCATTTGAAATAGAATATGTAAATGGCATAGCGATCATAGCAAGCACTGCTGGACCAGACTCTGCAATATCATCCCACTCTATATCTGTAATATTTCTAACAAATAAAGTTGCAATATATATTAAAGCTGCTCCATCAATTTCTTTTGGCAGTGATGTAGCCAGTGGACTAAAAAATAGACACGCTAAGAATAATACTCCTATTACTAGCGATGTCATTCCTGTTCTTCCTCCAGCTTTAACTCCTGCAGCACTTTCAACATAAGTTGTTACAGTTGATGTACCTAAAACTGATCCAACTACTGTAGAAGCACTGTCTGACAACATTGCTTTATTAATGTCTTGTATTTTTCCATCTTTACCAATTTTTCCTGATACATTTGCAACACTAGTTAGTGTTCCAGCTGTATCAAAAAAGTCGATAAAAAATAAAGTAAAAATTACAGTCACCATTGATGCACTTAAAGCAGCACCTAAATCAAACGTCATTAAGTGAGTCATAGGTGGTGGAGAAGAAACAACACCATTAAATTTACCCAATCCTGTTACCCATGCAATTGCACTAAAAACAATTATTCCAATAATAATATTTCCTTTAATCTTCATTTTCTCCATGACTATCATTGAAATGAATGCACCTGCACCCAAAAGTAAAAGTGGATTAGAAAGATCCCCCATCTGAACAAGAACAACGGGGTTATCTGCGGTCAATCCCATAATTTGAAAACCAATAATTGCTAAGAATAATCCTATTCCTGCACCAATTCCTAATTTCAAACTTTTTGGTATAGAATTAATCAACCAGGCTCTTAATGGCGTTAACGAAATTATTAAGAAGACTACACCGGCAACTAAAACAGCTCCAAGCGCTTCAGCAGGGGTATATTCCATTCCTAAACAAACACCATATGCGATAAAAGCATTTATCCCCATTCCTGGTGCAAGTCCAACTGGCCAAGTTTTAGCGTAAAATGCAGCTATAAAACAAGCTAGTGCTGCTGCAAGAGCTGTTGCTGTAAAAACACCACCAAAATCAAAACCACCATCTGCAAGTATAACAGGATTTAAAAACATTATGTATGCCATTGTCAAAAAGGTCGACACTCCTGCAATGACTTCAGTTTTAAAATCTGTCTTATGTTTTTTATAGTTAAAGTAGTTATCTAACATTAGACCTCCATTTTTAAAGTACAGTAGATGATTCGAATTAAAAAATCCTTTTGGAGTTTCTTTAATTTATCAGATTTGTTGTTAAGTTAATAATTTTTACAACCTGAGGTTAATTATTTTATTTAGTTTTTGTGATATTATAAATTAATGGATCTCAAAAAATTAATAATTATTTTCTTCATTTCTCTTCTATTTACGGGTTGTCAAACAATTAAAGAAAAATCTGACGCTGTAGCGGAAAAAGAAAATAAAGCGTATGGAAAGTTAGTTGGTAAAACTGTGAACGAATTAAAAATAGAATTAGGAAATCCAACAGAAGATTTTATAAATGAAGTTGGTAATAAAGTTTTGATTTACAAATCTAAAAAGTTTGGAATTCCTTGTGATAGAAAATTTGAACTAGATGGTAATAATACTGTTATCAGTTTTTCATCAAGTGGATGTATTTAAAATACTACAGATTTTCACTTGTGGGGAAAACCCCCACAAGCAAGGTTAATACTTATTTAATTTCAATAAGTCTTTTTTTTTTATGATCTGGTAAAATTCTTTCACAATCTACTGTCAAAAGACCATCTTTTAGCTCAGCACCATTTACCTTCACATCATCTGCGATTGTAAATGATCTAGCAAATTGTCTTTGTGAAATGCCTCTATGAATTACTTCACCATCTTCGTTTTTGTTATTAGACTTGTTAATTTGTTTAGTTTTTACAGTTAACAAATTATCCTCAAACTCAACTTCAACATCATCCTTTGTAAAGCCGGCAAGAGCAACTTCAATTGCGTAGTTATCCTTACCTGTTTTTCTTATGTTGTATGGTGGATAGTTTGGCTGCATGGTCAAACCTCCATTGCCCAACATACTCTCAAATTGATCAAACATATCGTCAAAACCAATTGAAAAAGGTCTTAATGAATTGAATATAGATAGATCCTTACTTGTCATATATATCCTCCTTTTTTAAGCAAGTTTATTTTTGTAAGTCCCATAAGGCGACTAACGAAGTATATATGGTAATCAAATAAAAATTTTCAAGTATGAGAATTAGAATTTTCTGCAAATTTTTAAAATAAATGCATAATCAAATGCGATTTCTTCTATCGCACCATCTCTTCCTGATTTGCCACCATGACCAGCATTCATTTCTGTTTTTAATAAAAGAAGATTGTTGTCAGTTTTGTAGTCTCTAAGTTTAGCTGTAAATTTAGCAGGTTCATCGAATAAAACTCTATTATCACTTAAGCTAGTTGTTATAAGAATGTGCGGATAATCCATTTTTTTAATGTTATGATACGGTGCATATGAATAAATGTAATCAAAGTGTTCTTTTTTGTCTTTCGCATTCCCAAACTCATCAAATTCACCAACAGTTAATGGAAGAGAGTGGTCTAAATTAGTTGTTAAAGAATCTACAAAAGGAACTGCCATTATTATTCCTAAAAATAGCTCAGGTGCTTGGTTAACAACTGCACCCATTAACAAACCTCCAGCGGAGCCACCCATTCCAATTATTTTTGATTTAGATGTATATTTTTTTTCAATTAAAAATTTCGCTACAGCAATATAATCTTCGAATGTATTTTTTTTATTTAAAAGTTTTCCCTCTTTCCACCATTTCATTCCTCTTTCCATTCCACCTCTGATATGTGCGGTGACCCAAATAATATCTCGATTAATTAAACTAAGTTTGGTTGAGGAAAAATCAGGAGACATTGAACTCCCGTAAGAACCATAACCGTAGAGCAGTAAGTTTGACGACCCATCAATTTTAGTTTTTTTATGTCTTGTAATTGTAATCGGTACTAACCTCCCATCATGCGATGGACATTCTAACCTTTCAACTATGTAATCATCTGATTTGTGTCCAGAGGGTATTTCTTGTTCTTTTACTAGTTTTTTTTCTTTAGTCTTTAAATTGTATAAATATGTTTTACCTGGCGTCTTAGGAGATGAATAAGATAAATAAATTAAATTTGTATTTTTATCTCTTTGAATTAATGAAATGCCAGGTACAATTACTTTTTCATCCGAAAATATTAATTCTTCCTCTAAACCTGTTTGTTTATTTTTTACAAATAATTTACTTAAAGCATTTGATTTTTCAGATCTTATAATCCAATCATTTAGGAATATTAGTCCACCAATAAGCACTTCATCTTTGGGAGCAATATAAGTTTCCCAATTTTGATTTGATAAATCCTTACATTTTTCAATCTTAAAATCCTCAGCATTTTCATTAGAATGACAGTAAAAAAAATCATCCCAAGAAGTTATAGAGTAAATTACTCCTTTATTTCTTTTTTTAATTAATCTTGGCTTTGGGATTTTTTCATTTACAGAAAAATAATATTGTTCAGATGTATTGTGATCAGAGGATGTTATAAAATAATATTTTTCATCAGCACTTAAACTTATACTAACGGTAAATGCTTCACTTTTTTCATCAAAAATAAGCTCGTCTTCTTTTGTGGATGAACCAATTTTGTGTCTAAAGATTTTTCTAGGGCGATGAAATTCATCAAGCTTTGAATAAAATATAAATTTATCGTCTAAACTAAAAGTGATACTCCCACTTGTTTCTTCAATTTTTTCTGAAATTAATTTTTTAGATTTTATATCTCTTAAATAAATTGTGTAGTATTCTGATCCTTTAATATCTAGTGAATATCCTAAAATTTGGTCATTATAACTTACCTCTAAATCTCCAATACCAAAATAATCTGTTTTCAATTTTTCTTTTTCTTCATCTCCATTCCAAATTTCCTCTATTTTTTTAGAATTAATTTTTTTTCTCAATTTAATTGAATAATTTCCTTCAGTTGTAGTTTTCGTCCAGTACTCATATTCTTTGTCCTTAAAAGGAAGGGATTCATCATCAAGTTTTATTCTACCTTTAATCTCATCAAAAAGTTTTTTTTGATATTCCTTTGTATCTTTCAAATTGTGATCTGTGTAATTATTTTCATCAATAAGATATTTTCGGACTTCCGGTAGTAATTTTGAGCTATCTTTTAGTACTTCAAGAATATTTTCTTGGTGTATCCAACTATAATTATCTTCCCATGTTACATTGTGACAAGATTTTATTTCTGGTTTTTTTTCAAGTTGTGGTATTTTCATTTTAGCAAACAAATATATGAATATAATTATTTATACAGTAATAATTTTAACTCTTTTTTATTTACTATTGAGATTTATTACAAATATTTCATCAAAAAAATTATCTAAAGGTTTGAGAATTTTGATTATTATTGGATTAATTGTTTTAGCAGTATTATTTGCAATAGCAGGTAGATATATATTAACTTTACCCCTTACTCTTGCGAGTTTAGCTTTACTTAAATTAAAAGGATTATCAATATTTCAATTAATTTCACTTTTTAGACTTATTCAAACTTTGAGGAGATCAGGAAGATTTTCATTTAATCAGTCTCAAAGCAACAATACATCGAATATGTCAGTTGGCGAGGCATTTAAAATTTTGAATTTAGATGAAAAAAAAAAAATTACAAAAGAAGATATAAATAAAGCTTATACAAAAATTCAAAAAAAAATTCATCCTGATGTTTCACCAGAAACTGCTAGGTTGTCGACATTAGTAAATGAAGCAAGAGATGTTTTGTTAAGAGAAATTATATAAAGTTTCTAATTTCATCCATCACCATTTCAACGGTTATTGAATTAGGATCCAGACTTGATCTGTGAGTAATTTCATTTATGTTAGTATTTGGAGGAATGATCCTAAATTGGTTTTTACTGTAATCTGAGTATGCTTTTGGTGTATCAATCAAAATAATAAAGCTAGGTTTATTCATTTGACAAGCAACATGATGTCCGAAAGAATCATTTCCAATAAAAATATCACTTAAATATACGTAGTAAATTATATCTGAAACATCTTTGGCACTAAGAGACTCACAATTTTTTTTGCTTATTTGATTTATAATTCTTTGAGCTCCTTCTTCTTCATTTGGCCCACAAAGAAGATAAAAATAATAATCTCCAAGTTGATTTAATTTTTTAATTAATGAAGCAAAATTGTCATAACCCCATCTTGTAGTAGGTCCTGACGACCCTATTCCTAAGATAACTTTTTTAAGATTATTTGATTTATATTTTTCAATTTTTGATGGGTTAAGAATAATTTTCGTTTCTGTTGGACAATTTTTAATTTTAAGTGATTTTTCAGTAAAGTTTTTTGCAGTATTTACTAGATGTAGATTTTTTTTATTAAATAGAGGATAATGATAAATATTCTTTATATTTGCAATTTTACTTGCCAAGTAATGTCTCAAACTTGGATAAAATATAAAAATATTCTCAAAATTAAATTTTTTTAAAAATTTAGACATTTTAAATAAATCAAAAAATCTTTTATGAAATTTTTCAAGATAAATAACTTCATCAAATGATGGATCATCTTTTAAAACTCTATCTAAGTTAGGACACAAGGTGATCAAAGTAACAGGCCCAAATTTTTTTGCAATTTCATGACAGTAACTTAAGTGAAGTAAATTTGCACCAAGCCCCTTATAACTTAAAAAAATACCTGTTTTCATAAAACTAAATTATCTATTATACTTATTAAAAAAAATATATGTCTAAAATTAGTGGAATATATGCTGCGGGTATGTCAATCTTCAATGAGGATTTGAGCCTTAATATAGAAAAAACAATTTTACATGCAGAAAATATAATTGATCAAGGTTGTCATGGAGTTGTAATATTTGGTAGTACAGGACAAGCTCAATTAATTTCTATTGCAGAGAAAATTCAATTTTTAAATAAACTTTCTGAAAGCAAATATAAAGATAAATATGTTATTGGCACTGGCCTAAATTCATTAGTTGAGGTCATTAATTATATGAAACTAGGTTTGTCACTAAATTTCAAAACATTTTTAATTATGCCACCAGCTTATTACAAATATGGAGATAACGAAGTATTTGAGTTTTATTCAAAGTTAGTAGAGGCTGTCCCAGAGTCACAAATTATTCTTTATAATTTTGAAAAACTGTGTGGTTATAAATTTAGTCTAGATTGTGTTAAAAAACTTGTTTCAAAATTTCCGAAACAAATAATAGGAGTAAAAGACAGTACATATAATTTATATGAGAATTTAAAGTTAGAGAATTTCTCAATTTTTCCAGGCTCAGAAACAAAATTAATAAAAGGATTACAGTTAGGTTGCTCAGGCATAATTACAGCAACGTGTAATGTTACAGCTGAATTATCAAGAAAAGTTTATGATGATTTTATCTTAAAGAAAGAACAAACTGAAAATCAAAAATTAATTGATGTAAGAACTATTTTTGATAAGTATAATTTGATTTCTGGTCTTCATACTTACTTCGCGTTGGAAAATAAAATTTATAAAAATATTTTACCTCCATTGGGTCTTTTGAGCAAAGAAGATGAAAAAGATTTAATGGAAAAATTAAAAAATTTAAATTTTACAACTAAATCATCAATGGCAGCTTAACATGCAATTAGCAAGGTTTTTAAACAAGACAATAAAAAAAGGAGGCTTTATTTTAACTGATGCTGACTCCAAAGACTACATTATAGGAAAACCAGATAATAATCCAATCAGATTGAAAATCTTAAATAAGAATCTTCACTATAAATTATTATTTCATCCTGACTTGTATTTTGGCGAAGCTTACACTAACGGAGAAATAAGAATAGAAAATGGCACCTTAACTGATTTTTTAGATTTAGCCTTGATGAATATTGGAAGAAACGAGTTAAACATTTTTAGTTATTTTTTAAATAAACTAAGGGGGTCTTACAGATATCTTACTAATTTTAACTTTATCAAAAAATCTAAAATGAATGTTTCACATCATTATGATATCAAAGATGATCTCTATGATTTGTTTTTAGATCCTAAAAGACAATATTCATGTGCTTATTTTAAAAATGAAAATGATAGTCTTGAAACTGCACAGAATAATAAGATTCAACATATAATTAAAAAATTAAATATTAAACCTGACCAAAAAGTTTTAGACATAGGATGTGGCTGGGGATCGTTAGCAATTGATATTGCTAAAAATGCTAAGTGTGAAGTTACAGGAATAACCCTATCAGAAAATCAATTAAACTATTGTAATCAAAGAGCAAAAGAAATGAATTTACAGAATCAAGTAAAATTTAAACTGATGGATTATAGAGAGCTGGATGAGAAATTTGATAGAATAGTGAGTGTTGGCATGTTTGAACACGTTGGAAGGAAATTTTATAAAAAGTTTTTTAAACAAATTGAAAAATTGTTGAAAGATGATGGTGTTTCATTAATTCACACTATTGGGTCTGTTAACCCGCCAAGAGATCCTCATCCTTGGATAACTAAATATATTTTTCCTGGTGGTTATACACCAAGCTTAAGTGAAGTAACGAATCCTATTGAAAAAGCTGGCTTAATTGTAACCGATATTGAAGTTTTAAGACTTCATTATGCTCACACTTTAAGACATTGGAAAGAAAACTGTTTAAAAAATAAAGATAAAATAATCCAAATGTTTGATGAAAAATTTTTTAGAATGTGGGAGTTTTATCTCGCTGGTTGTGAAATGGCATTTAAGTGGGGTGATCAAGTTGTCTATCAATTTCAACTCACTAAAAATTATAGATCAACCCCTGTGACTAGAGACTATATTTATCAATAAATTATTGATAGAATCATTTCTTCTCATAAATGAAAAAAAAACAAAAAAAATCAAAAAAAAAAAGAAAAGTATTAAAAAAAGCTAAATCTTACAAGCTTCGAAGAAAAGGTAAAAAAACTAAAAGGGTTGTTAAAAGATTTAAAAAAAAAAGAGTTATCAAAAAAAGAAAAAATAAAGTTAAAAAATTAAAAAAAACTAATCATTTAAAACAAATTAAAAAAACCCAAAATGAAAGTATAGTTTTAAAATTAGTTAAATTACAGCTATCCCTGAAACCTCAATTCAATTTTAAATTTAATTTTAGTTTAGAAAAACATATTCAAGGTTTTTTTGACAAAATTTCAGAGACAATTTCAAGTTATAAAGTTTTAAAACGTGATGAAAAAAGAAGAATTAAGATAGAAAAAATTGAAAGAGAGAGGGAAGAAAAAATTGAGTTGGCTAAACAAAAAGAGGAAGAACAAGCTCTCAGAGTTAAACTAAAAGAACAAACACTTAAAGAAGAAGCTAGATTAGAAAAACAACGAGTAAAAGATATAAAATTATTCTTAAGAAAAGAGCAAGCACTATTGAGAATTGAGCAAGCTGAAAAACAAAAACAGTTTTTAAAACAATTAAGACTAGATAAGCAAATTGAAAAATTCAGAATTAGAGAAGTCAAGGAACTAGAAAAACTTGAGAAAATTTCTTTAAAAGAAAAAAGAGAAGACTATGCAGGTTTACAAGAAAGAATTGATAAACTTAAGGAAAAATATCGATTACTTCGAGATCAAAAAATTAAAGAAAGGGTTGAAGCATTAGGGGTCAAACTTCAAGGTGATGAAGATAGAGAAACCTTATTAGAAAAAGAAAAAGAATATACTTTAGCAAGACAAAAAATTGAATTTGCATTAGAAAGTTTTTACAGAAGTGCAAGTAGCCTAGTATTTCAGTTAAATAAAAGACATATCACCCGCGACATGTCTATTTTTCGTTGTATAGACAGAAGATTTGAAACAGGTGAAGTTTTTATTAAATGGGATGAGTCACAAGATGATGACTGGTTATTATTGATTTATATTAAAAATAATTCTCCAGATGAAGGAATTGTTATTGAAGATAAAACTAATCCTGAAAAAAATCTTTCTCATGAGTTTAGAAATGTAGATATCTTCAAAGCCTCAGATACAATGGTAGACTCTTTAACGCAACTCATTGCAAGGAAAAGAGCCAAAAATAATAATTAAAAATTTATATTAAATTAGGTATTATCTGTAATGATTTTAGGATCTGCCTTTTTAATAATTTTATATTTTATTTTCAGATACATTATTGCGTGGATCACATATTTTAATAGTTTAGACCCAAGACTTGGTGATAGTACATGGCGGTTTACGTATGATTATCCAGTAGTCGGTGAGAGAGATATCTCTGATTTGGATGATAAGGACTTTGTTAGATTAAGAAGAAAAAAGAATAAAATTATTTTATTAATGTACTCAATAGTTTTAGTGATGTTTGTATCTTCTATGTCTCTATTAAGTAAATTTTTATTATTTTTTACAAGTTAGATTTTTTAAGTTGCTTTTTATTTTTTAAGTAAAGAAAAAAAGCTACTATTTCATATAAAATTGTAAATATATAGAAGATGATTGGTAATTTAAAAAATTTATAAAGAAATTTATATTTTGGCATTTTTTTCCATAATAATAAAAAAGCTTCTGCACCTCCGATAACTTTTTCACCATCTTTGACATGCAGTCTTCTCAAAAGTTGTTTACTATCTTTAGAGGTTTCTTGTTCAGCTAATTCATTATCTGTAATATCAACCCAATCAATTTCCTCTATTTCTTCCTTCTTATAGAGATCAATTTCTGCCTTACAAATTTTACAAGAATTATTAAAATAAACTTTCATAATTAGATGTTTTATTACTAATTTGTCCCATATATGTACATGCGTAAAATACTCTAGTTGAAAAATCTTTGAAACAATTTATTTAATGTCCTCTATGAGGAATTTCTTTGAAAAATCTGACCTATCAAGAAGTGAGGCTGAAAATATTGTTTCTAACACCTTAAATAAATGTGATGATGGTGAACTTTTTCTTGAGGATTCAAAATCTGAGTCAATTGTATTAGATGATAACAAAATAAAAAATTCTAGCTATAGTTCAGATTTAGGTTATGGTTTCAGAGCAATATCAGGGGAAGTTGTTGCATATTCTCACTCAAATGACATATCAAAAAGTTCATTAAAACAATCTTCAGAAAGTTTAAAATCAACATTAAAATCTACAAAAGGAAATTATAATCATTCAATACCTAAATCTAATAAGAAATATTATGAAAACATCAATCCTATTGAGCAAAAATCTCTTAAAGAAAAAATTGAAATTTTAAATAAAGTAAATGATTATTTGCGATCAAAAGATAACAATGTGAAACAGGTTACTGCTAACTTTAGTGGTGAACAAAAATCAATTGAAATAATTAGATCTGGAGGTGAAACATTGTCTGATGTTCGCCCTTTAATTAGATTTAATGTTTCTGTAATGCTTGATAAAAATGGAAGAAAAGAGTCTGGTGTTTATGGTATAGGAGGAAGAAATTCATATGAGTCATACCTAAAAGAGGATAATTGGAAAAAAGTTTGCGATGAAGCTTTAAGAATTGCCTCTGTAAACTTAGAAAGTAAACCTGCACCAGCTGGAGAAATGAAAGTTGTGTTAGGACCTGGCTGGCCAGCAATATTAATTCATGAGGCAGTTGGTCATGGTTTAGAGGGAGATTTTAACAGAAAAAAAACATCTGCGTTTCATAACTTAATGGGTCAAAAAGTTGCAAGTGAGGGTGTTACTATTGTAGATGATGGAACTATTGATAACAGAAGAGGCAGTTTATCTATAGATGACGAAGGCACACCTACAGAAAAAACTATATTAATAGAAAATGGAATATTAAAAAATTTTATGCAAGACAGATTAAATGCTCGATTAATGAAAACAAGATCTACTGGCAGTGGTAGAAGAGAAAATTACAAGCATATAGTTCTTCCAAGAATGAGAAATACAATGATGTTAAATGGTAATCACACTCAAGAGGAGATGATAAAATCAGTCGATAAAGGTATTTTTGCAGTCAGTTTTGGTGGAGGACAGGTAGATATTACATCTGGTAAATTTGTATTTAATTGTACTGAGGCATATGAAATCATTAATGGTAAAATTGGATCACCAATTAAAGGCGCAACCCTCATTGGGGATGGACCGTCAATTTTAAAAGAGGTTACAATGGTGGGAAATGATATGATGTTAGACCCAGGCATTGGAACTTGTGGAAAGGCTGGTCAAGGAGTTCCGGTTGGAGTTGCACAACCTTCAATTTTGATTAGTAAGATGACAGTGGGTGGTACAAAACTTTAATGATTAAAGATCAGGAATACTTATCTGAAAAAGCATCCTACTGTTTAGATTTAGCAAAAAAACTTGGAGCAACAGGTTCAAGTGCTGTTGTGAGCAATTCAGTTTCTGAAACAGTAAATTTTAGGAATAGAAAATTAGATGAATCAAATAGATCAGATAATCTTGCTATAAGTATAACGACTTTTATTGGTAAAAAAAAATCATCAATATCGTCCTCAAATTTATTAAAAGATAATTTAGACACCCTTATTGAAAAATGTGTTGAAACAACAAAAAATACTCCAGAAGATGAGTTTAATTCACTTCCTGATAAAGATTTATTAGCTAAAGAGGTTAAAGATTTGAATTTGTATGATGATACTCACATTAAAAATGAAGATAAGATTGAATATCTAAAAAAATTAGAAACTTCAGCATCAAGCAATAAACAAATTGTCAATACAGAGTCTAGTTTTACCGAAGATAGGTCAAATTTTATTTTAGCTAATACTGACGGTTTTTGTAAAGGCTATAAAGACTCATCATTTATAGCCTCGAGCATAACTGTTGCAAAAGATGAGTCAAGCATGGAGCGTGATTATGAATATACAAGTAAATGTCATCTAAAAGATATTAAAGATGCAGAGTCTTTAGGAAAATTGGCTGCTGAGCAAACTATTAGAAAACTTAGTCCACAAAAAATTAGTAGCGAAAAGATTGCTTTAATTTTTGATAAAAGAATTGCAAGAGGAGTCCTTAGTACTTTTGCAAGTGCAATTTTCTCCTCAGCTATTTCAAGAGGAACTTCATTTTTAAAAGATAAGATCAATCAAAAAATATTTTCAGATGAAATAAATATATTTGATAAACCTGATATATTAAAAGGTCTTGGCTCTAAAACTTTTGACTCTGAAGGAGTTAAAACTGAAACCTTAAAACTAGTAGATCAAGGTATTTTAAAACATTATTTGGTAGATACTTATAATGGAAAAAAGTTAAATCTTAGATCTAATGGACGATGTGGTGGAACAAGCAATCTTTACTTTGAAAAAGGAAAAGTTTCTTATAAAGATCTCTTAAGTTCAAATTCAAGATGTCTATATATAACTGAGACCATTGGACATGGAAGTAACATAGTAACTGGTGACTATTCAGTTGGAGCAACTGGTTTTTTGGTTGAAAATGGTGAATTTAAATTTCCAATAAATGAAATTACTATCGCCGGAAACTTTAAAGAGATGTTTCAAAACATAACATTGGCTAATGATTTAGAATTTGAATATTCAACTAATTCTCCAACTATGATGATAGAAGGTATGGTGGTAGCTGGAAAATGATTTTTTTACTGGAAATTCTTTAAACGATATTCCCAATTGCCCATTCTTGAATAAGCTACTTTTATAATCATAGAATTTTTTTGATCATACCAGATATCAAAATCTAATCTTTTTTCTTTTGGTAGATTCATATTTTTTGATTTTAGTGTGAAATGATCAACTTCATAAGTCTTTCCATACAAATTAATTTTTTCTTTTTTAATAAAAGTAACTACCTGTTCTTTTATACTTCCTGAAATCGGACTTATTTGACTATTAACCTGTAAAATTTTATGGTTCCACCAATTTCCAATGACGTTTTCATTTGAAGCTTTTCCAGTGTACGATGAACCTTTAATATTAAATTTATTAAGTTTTTTGTCATAAAATAGATTAACAAATTTTTCTTTTTTATTTTGTATAGTTCTTGACTCATACGAAATTAATTGATCTTTAATGTACTTTTCTTCTCCATATCCTTCTACTTTAAAAATAGAAGCTCCTAAAATTTCTACAGAAAATTTTATTTGATTTGTAATAATTAGTTCTTCTTTTTTTTTATTGAAAAAATAATAATTATAACCAATTAACTTACCGTTCCTAAAAATCTCCATTTCAATTTTATTTAAATTTTTATAATGATCTATGTGTGCCAAAACACTTGGATTTAAGAACAAAAATAATATTAATATGATAAAATTTTTTTTCATTGGCATTTATGATATTAAACTTTATTTATAATATAAATAATTAATAAAGATATGTTTTTAAGAATAAAGAAAATACCAAAAGTTAATTGGACATCACATAAACCGTATAATTTAAGACCAAAATTTTCTACTTTATTTTTTTTATGTTTTGGATTGATGTTATTTGGATTAGGAGAGGGTTTATTAATTGTCTCTTTTACAGGGGCATCTCCATGGAGTGTTCTGGCACAAGGTATTTCTTTAAATGTAAATTTAAGTATTGGAACAATTACGTTATTAATTAGTATCGCAGTTTTAATTTTATGGATTCCATTGGGCCAAAAACCAGGAATGGGCACAATCTTTAATGCAATTATTATTGCATTAATGATAGATCTTTGTATTAAGTTTGTGCCAACTCCAACTAATTACGTCAATCAATTAATTTTAGCTCTTATTTCTGTTGTGACAGTTGGCATTGGTGGTGGAATATATCTAGTTTCGAATTTAGGTGCAGGACCACGAGATGGCTTGATGATTGGTTTACAAAAAATCACAAATTTTCCAATTGCAGTTGTTAGAGCAACACTGGAAATTTCAGTTGTTAGTATTGGATGGTATTTAGGGGGAACTGTTGGAGTTGGCACATTATTTTTTGCTTTTGGAATAGGGCCATGCGTTGCTTTTGGATTATTTTTAGTTAATAGAATTTTTGATTAGGCTGCAGCACCAGATTTTTCACTTTTTTTTCTTTCATGAGGATCAAGTATAGCTTTTCTTAATCTGCATGAATCTGGTGTAATTTCAAGAGCCTCATCTGTGTTTAATAAACTTAATTGTTCAGCGATTGACATTTTTCTTATTGGAGTAAGCACAACATTTTCATCAGTATTTTGAGTTCTCATATTTGTTAATTTTTTACCTTTAAGTACATTGATAATCATATCACCTGGTTTTGGTGATAATCCAACAATCATTCCTGGATAAACAGGATCATTATGAGTTACAAACATTTCTCCTCTGGCCTGTAAATTAAAGATTGCAAATGCAACAGCTTTACCTTTTTCCATTGATATCAATGCTCCATTTCTTCTACCTTCCATTTCACCCTCAAATGGTCCATATTTGTGGAAAATTCTATTTATTACTCCGTTACCTTTAGTAAGAGTTAAAAATCTACTCGTATATCCCATTAATCCTCTTGTTGGAGCATAAAATATTAATCGTTTTTTGTTTTTTCCAGTATCCTTTAATTCTACTAATTTGCCTTTTCTTCTATTCATTGAGTCTATAACTTTAGATGAGTGTTCTTCATCAAGATCCATTGTAATTTCTTCAATCGGTTCTAGCTTATTTCCATTTTCGTCTTTTTTGAATAAAACTTTTGGGGGGCTAACAGTCATTTCAAAACCTTCTCTTCTCATTTGAGTAAGTAAAATTTCTAACATCAGTTCCCCACGGCCACTTACTACAAAAGAGTCATTGCCTTCGTTTTCTACAAATGAGATACCAACATTATTTTGAGCTTCTTGGATTAATCTATTTTTTATTTGAGTGCTAGTAAGTTTTTTCCCCTCTGTGCCAGCAAGTGGAGAGGTATTTACTGTAATTGTAATTGACATTGTAGGTGGGTCTATAGGAGTAGCTTTAATTGGATCATTTACGTTTAGATCACAAATTGTATCTGCAACATTAGCCTTTTCTAAGCCTGCTATAACAACGATATCGCCCGCCTCACCGATTTCAATTGGAACTTTTTTTGTGCCCTCATATCTAAATATTTTTGTAAGTCTTCCCTCATCAATTTTTTCACCTTTTAAATTGATTGCCTTGATTGCTTGATTAGCTTTTGCAGTACCTTGATTTATTTTACCTACCAAACTTCTTCCAAGGAAACTGTCAGCATAAAGAAGAGTAGAGAGCATTGCAAAAGGTTTTGTTTTGTCTAATTTTTTAGGTTTTACGTGATTAATAATTTCATCTAACAAAGGGTTTAAATTTTCCCTAGCACCATCAACCTCTTTGTCTGCCCAGCCAGATCTTCCACTTGCATATAAAACTGGAAAATCAAGCTGTTCTTCATTTGCATCTAAACTTACAAATAAATCAAATGTCTCATCTAAAACCTCATTAGCTCTTTGATCTGATTTGTCTAACTTATTAATTACAACAATAGGTTTTAATCCTTGCTTTAATGCTTTTGATAGCACAAATTTCGTTTGAGGCATTACTCCTTCTGCAGAGTCTATTAGCAATAAGGCTCCGTCCGCCATACAAAGTACTCTTTCAACTTCAGCTGCAAAATCTCTGTGTCCTGGTGTATCAATAATATTAATTCTAGAGTCTTTCCAATTTATTGAAGCAGGTTTAGCTAAAATTGTAATTCCTCTTTCTTTCTCTAACTCACCAGAGTCCATTAACCTTTCATCCACTACCTCATTTTCTCTAAATGAACCACTCTGCTTCATTAAATTATCTATTAAGGTAGTTTTGCCGTGATCTACGTGAGCTATTATTGTGATATTTCTAATATCTTTGTTCATAATTTGAGGCTCTTATACATAAAAAGTCTCAATTTAAAATAAAAAAAAACTCAGTATTTATTGTAATTTTAGAAAAATTAGTAGTTATGAAGATCAAAAATCAATTTATCATAGTGTTCAACTAATTCTTTAGTTTCTTTATCATAATAGTCTTCAATTTTAGGCAATCTATGAGATTTATTCACTGGTTTTTTATAACTTAATTCTTTTTCATTAAAAATTATTTTATTGTTTTTAAATAAATTTATTATTGAATTTTTTAAATCTTCAAATCTTATAAAATAATCAATATACGAGTAATTATGATAAAAACTTTTAATATCATCTATGTTTTTTAAATTTGAATTAAAAAATTTATGATGAAATTTATGATCTGTAAATTTAATGAGGTAGTGATAAGTCATATAACCAATGAACTTATTAGTGTTAGAAATAGAGTAATGTTCACTAATAAAGTTTTTATTTTTACTATCTAACAAAATTTGTATCCATTTTTTAAAATTATCAATATCTAGTGAGTCCGAATATAAATTTTTATTGAATTTTAAGTTTTTCTTAAATTGATCAACAAAAAAAAATATCTTTCTTATTTTGTTATTTTTGATGTTTCCAAGTCTTTTTGGATTCAATCTTAATGAAGTGAGATTAGAGTATAGAGGATCTTTTTTTTTCATACTACAACCAAAAGACCACAAAGAAATATACCAATCATAAGGGTTTCGAATTGAACCAATTTTTAATCGATTTGAATTAAGAACATCAGATGTTATTGGATCATGTATTTTGGTTAATTGACCAGATTTAATGTTTTCTTTTAAAACCTCTCTTATGAATGAGCACCCAGTTTTCCCAAATTCAACAAAACATAATTTGTCTGAGATAAACATAAATTTTATTTTTTTTTCTTTTTTAACCTCTTAATTTCTCTTTTTTCTTTAAAAGAAAATTTTGGCTTTTTCATAACGCTTGAATCTTTGAAAGATTTACCGCTATATCTTTTAGACATAAGAATTATTATAGTTTTTATAAAAAAAAAGGGCAGTAAAAAACTGCCCTTTTGAATTTTTTGTTTGAAAATAATGGGGATTACATTCCCATACCACCCATTCCTCCCATGCCGCCCATGCCGCCCATTCCTCCAGGCATACCTGCAGGAGCTGCATCTTTTTCCTCTGGCTTGTCAGCTATCATTGCTTCTGTTGTTACTAACAATCCAGATATTGAAGCTGCATCTTGAAGCGCAGTTCTAACAACTTTCACTGGATCAATAATACCTTTAGCAAACATGTCACAATATTCCTCGTTTTGTGCATCGTAGCCGTGAGTTTTCTTATTCTGCTCTAATAATTTACCAACTACAACCGAGCCATCTACTCCAGCATTTTTAGTGATTTGTCTAATAGGAGCCTCTAGTGCTCTTCTAACTAAATCAACACCGGCTTTTTGATCTTCACCTTTAGCTTTGACCTTATCAAGTTCTTGAGCAGCATATAACAAAGCACATCCACCACCTGTTACTATACCTTCTTCAACGGCAGCTCTTGTTGCATTGAGCGCATCCTCAACTCTGTCTTTTCTCTCCTTAACCTCTACCTCAGTAGCTCCTCCAACTTTAATTACAGCAACACCGCCTGCTAATTTAGCTAATCTTTCTTGGAGTTTTTCTTTGTCATAATCAGAAGTAGTTTCATCAATTTGTTGTTTAATTGACGAACATCTTGCTTCGATATCAGATTTTTTACCACTACCATTTACAATAGTACTATTATCCTTATCGACTTTAACTTTTTTACATGAACCAAGATCATCTAACTTAACATTTTCAAGTTTAATTCCTAAATCCTCAGAAATTACACTTCCACCTGTTAATATTGCAATATCTTCTAGCATAGCTTTTCTTCTATCACCAAATCCTGGAGCTTTTACTGCTACAACTTTTAAACCACCTCTTAATTTGTTAACAACTAAGGTTGCCAGAGCTTCACCTTCAACATCCTCAGAGATAATCATCAATGGTCTTCCCGCCTGGACCACTGCTTCTAAAAGTGGAACCATGGGCTGTAAATTTGTTAATTTTTTTTCATGTAAAAGAATAAAAGGATTATCTAATTCAGTCGTCATTTTATCACTGTTTGTAATAAAGTATGGAGATAAATACCCTCTATCAAATTGCATACCTTCAACAACATCTAACTCAGTTTCAATCCCTTTATTTTCTTCGACAGTGATAACACCTTCATTACCGACTTTTTGCATTGCTTTTGAAATCATACTTCCGATTTCTTTATCGCCATTAGCCGAAATTGTCCCTACTTGAGCAATTTCATCACTATCTTTTACTTTTTTTGCAGAAGAGACTAAGTTTTGTTTTACAACTTCTACAGCTGCATCAATTCCTCTTTTAACATCCATAGGGTTCATACCGGCTGTAACATATTTTACACCTTCTTTTACGATAGCTTGCGCTAAAATAGTTGCAGTTGTAGTACCGTCACCAGCTTCATCATTTGTTTTACTTGCAACTTCTTTAACCATTTGTGCACCCATATTTTCAAATTTATCCTCTAGGTCAATTTCTTTTGCAACTGAAACACCATCTTTCGTTATTCTAGGAGCTCCATAAGATTTATCCATTACAACATTTCTACCTTTCGGACCCAACGTGACTTTGACAGTATCAGCCAAGATATTTACTCCTCTAATCATTGCTGATCTTGCTTCAGCATCAAATTTAACAACTTTTGCCATTATACTTTCTCCTTTAACTTATATTATTTACTTGAAATACCCATAATGTCTGACTCTTTCATTATGCTGTATTCTTTGCCATCAATTTTAACTTCAGTTCCTGACCATTTGCCAAACAAAACTTTGTCTCCAACTTTAACATCCATTGGAATTTTTTTCCCATCTTCAGTTTTTGCACCACCACCAACAGCAACAACTTTGCCCTCTTGAGGTTTTTCTTGAGCTGTATCTGGTATGATTATTCCACCTGCAGTTTTTTCACTGCTATCTAAGACTTCTATTAAAACCCGGTCATGTAACGGTTTGAATTTCATATATACTCCTTTATAAATATGAAGTTCATATAGAGATTGGTAATACTATTTCAAGACATTCTTGATAATAAGTTTTGTGAAAAAAGGTAGGAAATTAAGGATTTTTTGGGTTATAGATTATTTTGATGACTAAAAATTTAGATAAAGACGGTTTCTGCTCAATAGTTGATAACTATCAGCTATTTTACATAGATTTATGGGGTGTGATTCATGATGGGATAAACCTTCACAAGGAAGCTATAAAAGTTTTAAAAGAAATATCTAAAAAAGGTAAAGAGTATATTCTTTTAACAAATGCACCAAGACCTAATGATGTAGTTAAATCTTTTTTAGAAAAAATGGGCATGGATAAAGAAATTAGAGATCATGTTTTTACATCTGGACAAGCTTCATTAAATTATCTTAAAAAAAATTTATCAGCTCAAAAATTTTTTCATGTAGGTCCACCAAGAGATTTCGATTTATTTAATGATTTTGTTAAAATGAAGTCAGATGATATTAATGATAGTGAATATATATTGTGTACTGGTTTATTTGAAGAATTTGACAATAATCTAAATTATTACAAAGACTTATTCGAAAAAAATTTAGAAAAAAAAATGGTTTGTACAAATCCAGACTTAATTGTGGATAGGGGCAATAAAAGAGAACTTTGTGCAGGATCGGTTGCTATGGTTTTTGAAAAAATGGGTGGAAAAGTAGTTTACTTTGGCAAACCTTATCCTGAGGTTTACAATTTATCTATTAATAATAAAGGTAAAAAAATTCTTTCAGTCGGTGATAATTTAAATACTGATATCAAGGGAGCAAATCTTTTGAATTATGACTCCTTAATCATTTCAAATGGAATTCATAAAAATGAAATTAAAGAAAAGGGAATTGAGGTCATAGCCAAATCTTATGAAACAATCTGTAATTATATTCAATCTGAATTAAAATGGTGAAAATGAAATTATATAATAATTTTAATATTAAAAAAAATCATAAAAACTCAATAATTTTAATTGGCAATTTTGATGGACTTCATCTGGGACATCAAAAATTATTTAGTCTCGCAAAAAAGTATAAAAAAAGATATTCATCAAAAATTGGTGTTTTAACTTTTGAGCCAATGCCGAAAATGTTTTTTAACTTAAATTTAAAAAACTTTAGATTATCAAATTTAAATCAAAAAATTGAAAATTTAAGTAAGCTTAATGTTGATTTTGTTATTATTAAAAAATTCAATCGTAAATTTTCAAAAACAAAATCGATTTCATTTATTAAAGAAACTTTAGGTAAAAAATTAAATCCAAAATTTATTTTTGTAAGTAATAATTTTAGGTTTGGAAATAAAAGAGAAGGGAACGTAAAACAATTAATAAAGTATGAAAAATTGTGTAAATATAAGATAATCAAACCACAACCTTTATCAATTAAAAAACAAATTATTTCGTCCTCTTTAATAAGAAAATATTTGCAGAGTGGAAAACTTAATAATGTAAATAAACTTTTGAAAAGAAATTGGTCTATTGATGGAAAAGTTCAAAAAGGTAGACAGCTAGGAAAAAAAATTGGTTTTCCAACAGCTAATATAGACATTAAAGATTATGTTTTGGCAAAACCAGGTGTTTATGCCGTTAAAGCAAAGAAAATGAAAAATTCAAAATATATTAAAGGAATAGCTAATTTAGGATATAGGCCAACATTTAATGGAAAAAAAATATTATTAGAAGTTCATTTATTTAATTTTTCTGGAAATTTATATAATAAGTACTTAAGAATTGAATTTTTAAAATTTATAAGAGCTGAAAAAAAATTCAAAAATGTAGATCAGTTAAAAAGACAAATTAATGTTGATCTTTTAATTGCAAAAAAAACAAAATGAGTAAAAGTCAAATTAACTTACCTAAAACAGCATTTTCAATGAAAGCTAATTTACCAATTAGAGAGCCAAAAATATTAGAACTTTGGAAAAAAATTGATCTTTATAAAGAATTAAGAAATTCAAGAAAAGGAGAAGAAAAATTTATTCTGCACGATGGTCCGCCATATGCAAATGGAAATATACATATGGGTACTGCTTTAAACAAAATATTAAAAGATATCATTGTGAAGTTTCATCAAATGGACGGAAAAGATTCTGTTTATGTGCCAGGATGGGATTGTCATGGCTTACCAATCGAATGGAAAATAGAGGAAAAATATAAAAAAGATAAAAAGAATAAAAATGATGTTCCAATTGTAGAATTTAGAAAAGAATGTCGAACTTTTGCAGAAAAATGGATAGATGTTCATAAAGACCAATTTAAAAGATTAGGTGTAGTTGGTGATTGGGAAAATTACTATTCAACAATGAGTTATGATGCAGAGGCACAAATTGTAAGAGAGCTAGCAAAATTTTTAAAAGAGGGAAGTCTTTATAGAGGATTTAAACCAGTTTTATGGTCAACAGTAGAAAAAACTGCCTTGGCTGATGCTGAAGTTGAATATCAAAATCATAAATCTGATACGATCTATGCTTGCTTTCCAGTAAAATCGTCAAAAATAAAGGAGCTTAACGATTGTGTTATTGTTATTTGGACAACCACTCCATGGACAATACCAGCAAATAAAGCTTTAGCTTATAATGAAAGCTTAGATTATTTGATAATTCAAATAAGTGATAATGGAAATTTTAAAAATAAAAAGATCATTGTTGCAGAGGCATTATTAGATTCAGTTTTAAAAGACTGTCAGATAAAAGAATTTAAGAATTTAAAAAAATTTAAAGGGAAAGATTTAAAAGATACTATCTGCCAGCATCCATTTTTTGATTTAGGTTATGACTATGATATTCCAATGTTAGATGCTCGTTTTGTTACTACAGAGCAAGGAACAGGCATTGTTCATTGTGCGCCAAGTCATGGACCTGATGATTTTAATCTTTGTTTAAACAATGGAATAAAAGCTATTGAGACAGTTGATGATGATGGAAAGTATACAAAAAATGTTTCTTTGTTTGAAGGTTTGCATATTTTTAAAGCTAATCCAATTGTTATTGAAAAATTGAAAGAGCAAAATAATCTTTTATCAAATGGTGAATTGGTTCATTCATACCCTCATTCTTGGAGATCAAAAGCACCTTTAGTTCATAGAGCAACACCCCAATGGTTTATTTCTATGGAAAGCCATAAACTAAGAAGTAAAGCTTTAAAGGCAATTGATGATACAACTTTTTACCCAAGTAAAGGCAAAGAAAGGTTGAAATCAATGATTGAGACAAGACCAGATTGGTGTGTATCAAGACAAAGAGTCTGGGGTGTGCCACTCCCTATATTTGTAAATAAAAAGTCTAATGAAATTTTGATAGACGATGAAGTATTTGAAAATATTGCAAATATTTATGAAAAAGAAGGTTCGGATTGCTGGTTTTCTGATGATCCTCAAAAATTTTTAGGTGGTAAATATAATGCAAAAGATTTTGATAAACTTAGTGATATTGTTGAAGTTTGGTTTGATAGTGGATCAACACACTCTTTTGTTTTGGAGAAAAGAGAAGATCTTAAATGGCCCGCATCGATGTATTTAGAGGGCTCGGATCAACATAGAGGCTGGTTTCACTCTTCTTTGTTAGAGTCTTGTGGAACAAGAGGCAAAGCCCCATTTGAGTCAATATTATCTCACGGATTTGTAGTAGACGGTAAAGGTCTTAAAATGTCTAAATCTCTCGGAAATGTAATTGCACCAGAGGATATTTTAAAAAAATATGGTGCTGATATTTTAAGAATTTGGGTAGCAGCATCAAATTATGCTGAAGATTTGAGAATAGATTATTCTATACTAGATCAGCATTCAGAGTCTTATCGTAAAATAAGAAACACGTTTAGATATTTATTAGGAAATATGAATGATAAATTTGAAGATGTGAATTTAAATGAATTAGACATTGAAAGTTTACCAGAACTAGAGAGGTTTATGTTGAGCAAGGTATATTCTTTAAATAAAAAATTTGAAAATTGTTTTCAAAAATATGACTTTCACAATCTTTATAAAGAATTATTAAATTTTTGTACTGTGGATTTATCGGCATTTTATTTTGATATTAGGAAAGACGCTTTATATTGTGATCCAATTAATTCAGATAAAAGAAAGTCAAGTGTTACAATTTTGAATGTCTTGTTAAAGTCTTTGCTTAGATGGTTTGCTCCAATTTTGTCATTTACAACTGAGGAAATCTATCAATTGGTATCTGCGAAAAGCAAAAGCATCCATTTAGAAAAGTTTTTGAAATTTCCGGATATATTTAAAAATCAAAAACTTGAAGAAAAATGGTCTCAATTAGTGAAAATTAGAGATGTGTGTAACATTAGTATTGAGGCAAAAAGAGCGAGCAAAGAAATTGGATCAAGTTTGGAGGCGGATCTTAATATCAAACTTAATGAAAAATATAAGGAGACAGTAAAAGATATAGATTTCTCTGAACTTTGCATTGTTTCAAAAACTGATATTAATTTTGATAAACAAACTGATATTTTGGTGAAAACTAAAAAAGCAACAGGTAACAAGTGTCCCGTCTGCTGGAAAATTAGTGTTGATCCATGTGAGAGACACTCTTAGTGATGTTTAAATATCTAAATAAAAATTTTGTTACAAATTTTTTAATAATTATTAGCATTTTTGCACTTGATAGGTTTTCAAAAATGTATGTTATTTTTCAAAATGAAAAAAACTTATCCACTGAATTATTTGAGTCTAAATATTTAAATATTGATTTAATTTGGAATGAAGGCATCGCATTTGGATTATTCTCCTCTAAAAATGGATTGATATATACATTTATAAGTGTCTTAATTTTGATTGTAATAATTATCCTTTTATTTCTTTTAATGAATTCTCAAAATTTAAAAAGATTCTCTTATACAATGATAATTGGAGGCGCATTAGGCAACTTCTTAGATAGAGTACTCTACAAATCTGTACCTGATTTTATAGATATTCATTTTAATGATTTTCATTGGTTTGTTTTCAATTTTGCAGACGTATTCATATCAATCGGTGTTGTTTGCCTTATTTTTGATGAAGTTTTTATACAAAAAGAAACTAATGAATAATTTTTTTAAAAAAACTTTAATTTTTACGATTTTAGTCTTCCTTTTAACAGGATGTCAGACGCTTAGAGAAGGTCTTGAAGGTTCAAAAAAAGGAAGAAGTGCAGAAGAATTCTTAATTGATAAAAAAAACCCACTAGTATTACCTCCAGATTACTCAAAACTTCCAGTTCCAAAAGATGATGAAGAGCAAACTAAATCAAAAAATGAAATCGATGTTGAACAAATTCTTAAAAAAAATCCACAAACTTCAAATACTTATACAAATAAAAAAGGAAGTTCGCTTGAAAAATCTATTTTGGAAAAAATAAAAGATTAAAATGTTTAGTAAATCTATAAAATTTAGAAATTTTCAAAAAGCTGAAATAAAACAGTCAACTAAAAATAAATTAAAAGATATCTTAAAAAAAGATAACGATTTAATAAGATCATTAAGCAAAAATTATAATGATGTAGACAATCTTAAAAAAATTATAAAATTTAAAAAAAAAGGGAATGTTAGAATCATTGGTATGGGTGGATCGATTTTAGGATCTCAAGCTATTTATAATTTTTTAAATAAAGCTATTAAGAAAAAATTTATTTTTATAAATGATCTTAGCTCAAAAAGATCTAAGTCTAGTGAAGCTAATTTGACCAATTTAGTCATCTCAAAGTCAGGTAACACTGTTGAGACAATGGTAAATGCAAATTTATTAATAAAAAAAAAACAAAATAATATTTTTATAACTGATAAAAAAAAGCCAAGTTATCTCCTAAATTTAGCAAATGAATTAAAAGCTGAAATAATTCATCATAAAAATTATATAGGAGGGCGCTATTCAGTTCTTTCTGAAGTCGGAATGATACCTGCAAAGTTGATGGGCCTAGATGTTAAAAAGTTTAGACAATTAGATAATATAATAAAAAATAATAATTTTTTGAATTCACTAGTTAGTAATGTTGATGCAATTTTGAATTTAGTAAAAAAAAAAAAATTTAATTCAATAATCATTAATTATGATGAGACTTCAGATTACTTATTTAAGTGGTATCAACAATTAGTAGCCGAAAGCCTAGGAAAAAAAGGAAAAGGAATTCTTCCTGTTATATCAAGTATGCCAAGAGATAACCATTCCCTGATACAATTATATTTAGATGGTATGAAAAATAATTTTTATACTTTTTTTTATTGTAAAGAAAAATTTTCTGATAGATTGAAGCATCATAATTCATTTTCGACTGATAAATTTCTTAAAAACCAAAAAATAAGTGATATAATTTTTGCTCAGAAAAAAGCTACTGAAAATGTATTTTTAAGAAAGAAATTACCTTTTAGAAGTTTTGAAGTGTATATGAAAGATGAGAAAACATTGGGAGAATTATTTTGTTTTTTTATTTTAGAAACAATTCTTCTTGGTCGAGCACTTAATGTAAATCCATTCGACCAACCTTCAGTTGAATTGATTAAAAGAGAGACAAAAAATTTTTTTATAAAGTAAAGTAACCAAAGATTATTTTTGAATTTCCATATTTTTTTTGCTCTGCAATTTTGAATTCATTTAAAAATATATCGCATTCTTTATTATGTCTATGGATTATAATTATACCCTTTTTTTTTAAAATTTTTGATTTGAAAATTTTTTCAATAATATTATTTATACTTTTTTCTTTAAATGGAGGATCTAAAAAAATTAAGTCAAAATTTTTTTTAAAATTTTTGAATTCTAAATCTTTAAAAATATCAATATTTAATACTGAGCAATTTTTATTAAAATTTAAATTATCAATGTTCTTTTTAAGTATTGGAATTACATTATTGTAGTTTTCAACAAATGTTACATGACTTGCACCTCTTGAAATAGCATCTAACCCAAAAGATCCAATTCCAGAAAATAAATCAAGTATATTGGATTTTTCGATATTAATTTGAGCTTTTTTCGAATGATGTAAAATGTTAAAAATTGATTCTTTTACCATATCCTTGAGCGGTCTAGTATTTTTGTCACTTGGCTCATAGATTTTTTTTCCTTTAAATTTTCCACCAATTATTCTCATTGGTCTATCACTTTATACCCTATATCTTTTCGAAAATGACCATTTTTCCAATTTAACAAATTTATATTTTTTATTATTTTGTTTCTTGCATCTAGAAAATTTTCAGACAATGTTACAAAATTTAAAACTCTTCCACCATTAGACATAATTTCTTTATTTTTTTTAGTTGTACCAGCATGAAAACATAAGTTTTCATTATCTAAATTAATTTTTTCAAAGTTTTGAATTATTATATTTTTTTCAAAAGTTTCTGGATACCCTTTAGAGCATAAAACTATACACATGCTCTTTTTTTTTCCCCATTCAATATCTATTTCATTTAATTTTTTATTACAGCATGATAAAAATATATCAGCTAAATCAGTATTCAATTTTGGTAAAATAGTCTGACATTCTGGATCTCCCATTCTTACGTTATATTCAATTAAAAAAGGTTCATCATTTTTAATCATCAGTCCAGCGTAAAGAAAACCTTTGTATTCGATTTCAAGGTCTTTTAAGGCAGCAAATGTTGGCTCAATAATCTTTTTTATTATTTTTTCATTCAAAACATTATTAATGAGTCTTGATGGTGAATACGCTCCCATTCCACCAGTATTCTTACCTTTATCGCCCTCAAAAACTCTTTTATGATCTTGAGCAGTTTCGAAAGTTTTAAAAGAATTTCCATCGGAGATTACAAAATAACTCATTTCTTCGCCCGTTAAGAATTCTTCGACAAGTAAATTTTTTGTTTCTCCAAACTTTCCACCAAATATTTCATTTACAGCTGTATAAGCCATCTCTATATTTTCACAAATATAAACCCCTTTTCCAGCAGCCAATCCATCTGCTTTTATAACTAGTGGATAATTTGCGCTAATTAAAAATTTATTTGACTCATCTTTATTGTTAAATATGCCAAAGTTTGCTGTAGGAATATTATATTTTTGACAAATCTTTTTTGTAAAAATTTTTGATCCCTCAAGTTGCGAAGCAGCTTTATTTGGACCAAATATTTTTACTCCTAAATTTTCAAAGAAATCAACAATCCCATCCACTAATGGTTGCTCTGGGCCCACAATTAAAAGATCAATATTTTTTTCTAAAACTAATTGATTTATTTTTTCAAAATCATTTAAGTTGATATCTATATTGGTTGCTATTTCATCTGTTCCAGCATTACCAGGGATACAATAAATTTTGTTAATTTTTTCAGAATTATTTAAATTTGAACATATAGCGTGTTCTCTTCCCCCGCTTCCTATTATCCCTATATTCATGTATAGATATATAAACTAAAAATGTATAAAAAATTAGCCAAAATAAAGTATTTACCAAATAATTTCCAAATTTTAGAAAATGGAGATCATGTTATTTGTGCAATTTCTGGCAAACCCATTAAATTAAACGACTTACAATATTGGAATGTCGAGCTTCAAGAGCCATACTACTCTTATGTTGAAGCTTCAAAAAAAAGAGAAAAAACATAATTATTTCCATCTATCATGTGACCAAATCCACTTTGAGGGGTTATTCACTATAATTTTTTCTAACCATAAATTTAAAGTTTTTGTAATAGTCTCGATATCATTTGGTTTATCAAATTTTATGGGCTCAAAAACAGTGATCTTAAACTTATCATTTTCTTTTCTTTCGATATTGATTGGAATAATTTTGCAATTGAATTTTTTAACAAATTGAGCTGGGATTGTAGTAGTTAAAGCATCTTTATTGAAAAAATTACATTTTATACCTTCGCTTACTCTTTGGTCTATCATTAAAGCAATTGAACTTCCGTCGTTAAATAACTTTAATAAATTACGAACGCTTGATCTTCCTTTTTTAACTTGATTTTTACAAATATATTTTTTTCTTAAATTTTCCATTATTTTGTTTAGAAAAATATTGTTTAAAGGTCTATAAATAGCTGCAAGATTAATTCCAGCTTTTTCAATAGTCATAGCCATTAATTCAAAATTATCAAAATGTCCTGATATAAAAATTACATTTTCATTATTAGATTTAATTCCATTAAAAATATTTTGACCTTCAATTTCAATATTTTTGCTTAATTTTCCTTTTCTGAAATTTTTTAAGAATAGATATTCAACAAAGATTTTTCCATAATAACTCCACATATCATTCATATATTTTTGTATTTCTTGATCGGAAATATTAGGAAATACCAATTTTAAATTTTTTTTTATTATTTTTTTTGATCTAAAAAAGGGACCAAAAATATTAAATATTTTTTGAGAAATAGTTCTAGATATTTTAATTCCTAAAATTTTGAATAAACTCAAAAGAATTGATATAATAAAAAATTCTACAATATATTTTAAAAATTTAATTATTTTCATTACTTAATAGAAAGAGTAACTTTTTTTTTATTCCATCGATATTTTGTATTTTTAATCGAATTTTTATAAATTCAATATTTTTTTTTAAATTTTCATCAAGTCTTAAATAATCTTTTTCTGTTGTTAATATTCTCGCGCTATTAAGTGTTGATTTTTCTAATATCTTTTTAATATCATTTTTTGAATATTCATAATGATCCGGATACTGTATTTCTTGAATGATATTAAATTTATATTTATTTAACATATCTACAAAGGTATCGTGATTACCAATTCCTGAAAAGACAATATATTTTTCATTTACATTGAATTGATCCAAATTTAGTGGTTTATAAGCAGAACAATAAAAATTAAGATTTGTTAATTTTAGATTCATTTTATTCTTTAAATGCTCGCAATCTTCATTATTTCCATTCAAGAATATATTTTCATACTTAATTAATTTAGTTAAATTCTCTCTTAATGGGCCTGCTGGTATCATTCGTCCATTACCCAAAAGATTTTTTTGATTAAAACATACAAATGATAAATCATATGAAATTTCTTTATCTTGAAGACCATCATCAAAAATTGCAACTTGATATTTTTCTTTTACCGCATTTTGTAAAGCTTTTAATCTAGATTTATTAACAAAAGTTCTTCCAAATTTTTCCAATAATCTTTGTTCATCTATTTGGTCGTTATATTCTTTTTTTATGAAGCAACTTTTAATATTATTTTCATCAAATATTCTTTTAATTTCGATTGCTAATGAGGTTTTTCCTGTTCCACCTAAATAAATATTTCCAATACATATTGTTTTAATATTGTTATATGTAAATTTTTTTTTAAAACTTATATTCGATAAAACTTCTGTAATTTTTGATGCAGGATATAAAATATTAGATATAAAATTTGGCTTTGGGTAATCCCAAAAATTAGGTTTTTTTAATTTCATTACTAAATACTTTATTAACTTCTTTAACAGTTTTTTTTAAGATTGATTTACCCATTATATTTAAATCTAATCTTTTATTCTTTTTATTTGTCAAAAGTTTGTTTGATATGCTCACAAATTTATTGAGATTACTTATTTTATAAGCAATTTTCTTTTTATTAAACAGTCTATAAATATCTTTAAAATTTTGAACATAAGGACCATGTAATATGTCAAGACCAAATCTTATTGGTTCTATAGGATTCTGACCTCCATGATTAACTAATGAACCACCAATAAACGCAATTTTAGAAATTTTAAAAAATTTCTTAGTTTCACCATACGAATCGACCAAATAAATATCTGTATTTTGATTAATTTTTTTATTTGATGATCTCTTAATTATATTTAGTCTAAAAGATTCAAGTTCATTAATTATTTCTTCAGCTCTATCAACGTGTCTGGGAATAATGATTGTTAATAAATTTTTATTTTTATTTTTAAGGGTTAAATGAGCTTTTGCAATTATACTTTCTTCACCATAATGGGTGCTTGAAGCACACAAAATAAGTCTTTTATTAATTTGTTTTAAAAAAGATTTTTGAAATTTTAAATCGTGCTTACTATGAGACTCACTAAACTTAATATTACCAATTTCATTAATATTTTTTACTTTTAAATCTTTTAAGAATTTTTTAGTTTCTTTATTCTGTGGATATGCAATATCAATATTATTAAAAATATCTCTTGCAAAATTATGAAATAACCTCCATCTCGATGAAGATTTAGGAGTAATTCTTGCGTTTAGTAGGAGCAAAGGAACAGAGAATTTTTTAAGTTCTTTGTACATAGATGGCCATATCTCAGAGTCAATAAAAATTGCAATTTTTGGCTTCCAATATTTAATAAATTTTTTTGTAAAATAAAAAAAATCAATTGGGAAAAACTGATGAATTGTTTTTTTAAAAACAAAATTTTTAAAGATTTTGGAAGAACTTAGAGTGGATGTGGTAATCAAAATATGATTAATTTCTTTATTTTTTTCTAGTTCATGAATAAGCGGAACAATGCTCATGAATTCACCTACGCTAGCAGCATGAATCCAGATAATATTTCCTTTTTTTCTTTTTTTTCCAAAAATACAAAATTTTTCTATAAATCTTTTTTTATCTTCTTTGTTTTTAAATATTCTAAATAGAATTATAATTGGTGAAAATAAGACGATTAGTGAAATTATAATTTGGTAAAGAAAAAACATTATCCTTTTCTGATTTGTTTTTCATAAAAACTTTTATATTGAGTTGAACTTTTTAAAAGTTCTTCATGTCGACCTGATGTGATTATTTTTCCTTTTTCCACAACAAATATCTTATCCGAATTAAGTATTGTTGATAATCTATGAGCAATTACTAACGTGGTCTTATTTTTAATTAAAATATTAATTGCATTCTGAATTTTTTCTTCTGTTTCTGCATCAAGAGAAGAAGTGGCTTCATCAAGTAGTATTATAGGGCTTTTTTTGAGCATTGCTCTTGCAATTGATATTCTTTGTTTTTCTCCACCCGATAGTCTCACACCATTTTCACCAATAATAGTTTCATATTTATTCGGAAGTTGATTTATAAATTCCTCACAATATGAAAGTTTAGTGGCTTCTCTAATTTCTTCTTCTGTAGCATTCATATTGGCGTATGCAATGTTGTTTCTAATTGTGTCATCGAATAAAGTAGTATCTTGACTTACTAAGGATATTTGATTTCTTAAAGATTGAATTTTTAAATCATAAATTGATTGATCGTCAATTTCTATATCTCCTGATTTTACATTATAAAATCTTGGTATCAAATTTAATATGGTTGATTTTCCTGAACCACTGTGTCCAACTAGGGCAGACATCTTTCCACCTTTAATTTCAAGATTGATCTTATTTAAAACAACATTAGAATTTTCTTCTTCATATTTAAAAGAAACATCGTTAAATTTTATAGTCGCATTTTTAATCTTAAAGTCAGTCGAGTCTTTATTATCTTTTATTTCATTTATGTTATCTATAATTGGCAATATTCTTCGAGCAGCAGATAGTCCTTGATTTAAAGCCATATTTAGAGTGGCCAAAGATCTTACAGGTTGGTAAGCGAGCATCATTGCGGCAAGAAATGAAAAAAAATTATTTATGTTTATTTCGTCTTTAATTATCAGTTTACCAGAATAAAAAATAAGGATTGCAATCATGATGCCAGTTAAAGTCTCCATTATAGGTGAAACTCTTACGTAAACTGTTCTTATTTTTTCATTTTTGTCTTTTAAATTTTGTAAATGATCTTTAGATCTATTTATTTCATAACTTTCTTTCTGAAAAATTTTTATAATTTTATGATTTTTAAATAACTCAATTAAATAAGAATTTAAAAAACCTGACCTTTCTTGAGCTTGAGTCGCCACTTTACCAATTCTTTTTCCAAGAGATTTCGCCGCTATACTCGCTAATGGTATCATAACAATTGATATAAGTGATAATTTCCAGTTCTGATAAAACATTACAATCAAGAGGCCAATTAGAGTAAGACTATCTTTAAAAAGAGCTAAAATTGCATCACTTAACATATTAGTGATATGAGTAACATCAAATGTAAGATTAGATATAAATTTACCTGAGTGCTTCTTATCAATGAGCTTTGTATCGGCATTTATTAATGAAGAAATCATATCAAATTGTAAGAGTTTTTTTATTTCCTCACCAACATGTATCATTGTTTTTTTTGCGTAATAAAGAGAGATACCTTTGGCTGCAAAAGTAAAAATTATAAATCCAGGAATTAGAAAAATTAATGTCTCATCTTTCTCAATAAATATTTTTTTAATAGCTGGATCTAAAAGCCAAGCAATAGCAGATGTGCTTGCTGCAACGAAAATAGAAAAAATACCTGCTAAAATGATACTTTTTAAAAAAGTTTTTGAGTAATCATTATATAATCTTTTTATAATTAATTTAGATTTCATAAATTAATTTTCCCTAGTGCGATAAAAATTAATATTATTAAGCCTAGTGAATTATTGCTTTTAAAAATTTCAAAACATTTTTTTTTATTCTTGAAGTCAAAAGTGTTTATTTGAAAAAAAATTAAATGACTAATTATAGCAACAAGGCCAACATATAATGAAAGATTAAAATTCATATACATTCCAACAAAAAAAAAGCTTAAAATAGTAATCAAATAACATGTAAATAAAAATTTTTTTGGATTATCTTTAAATTTTATAGACGTAGATTTAACTCCTATAATTTCGTCATCAGTAATATCTTGATACCCATAAATAGTGTCGTATCCAAGTGTCCAAAATATGGCTCCAAAATATAAAATTAATGGCACTAAATTTATAGAGTTACTAATTGAAGTCCAACCAAGAATTAAACCATAATTAAATGTTATTCCTAAAAATAATTGTGGCCAATAAGTGAATCTCTTCATAAATGGATATGTGAATGCCAATGGCATTGAACAGAAAGCCAAAATTATTGTTAAATAATTAAAATTTATTAAAACAAAAAGGGCAAGCAAACATAAAATCATAGCATAAGTAAGACCAAGACTGACTGATATTTTTCCAGATGCGATTGGTCTATTTTTTGTTCTTACTACTTTTTTATCAAACTCTTTATCTGCTATATCATTTATAATACATCCGGCAGATCTCATTAAAATGGAGCCTGATAAGAATAAAAACAAATAAAAGAAATATAATTTTAAATCTTTTGATAAATCATAAGCCAAAGTTAAACCCCAAGCACATGGCCAGAATAGCAACATGTAACCTATTGGTTTTTTAAGTCTAGTAAGATCTAGGAATAACTTTATTTGATACATAAAATTTACTTGTAAATAACAAAGGCAACATTGATAATCAAACTGATTCGTATGAATATTGATTATACAGTAACAGCATTAATGTTTCCTGCAATTCCTCTAATAATGGGTGTGTATAGTAACAGATTTCATTCTTTAAGTGCTTTAATTAGAGAACTCCATGATGAGCATGTGTATGAAAAACATGTTCCCCCTGAATGGAAAAAGCAGTTTATAAATTTAAGTGGAAGAATTACTTTACTAAGATGGTCTATTATGTTTGGGGCATTTGGTTTTTTATTTAATATGCTCACAGTTTTGGGTCTTTATTTGAACGAGGTTTTTATAGCAAGATTAATTTTTGGATCTTGTTGTTTATCAATGATGATTTCAATAATTTTTTTTATAAGAGAAATTCATGTTTCAACAAATGCTTTAAGATTACATATGTCAGATATGGATGTTAAGGTCGATTAAGGAATAATTACAGCAGGGCCTAAAATTTTTCTTCCCTCTAAATCTTGATGAGCTTTAACAATTTCACTCAAAGGATATTTTTTATAAATATCTAATTTAAATTTTTTACTTAAAAACATTTCAAATACTTTTTTTGCAGCCTCATCCAGCTCTTCTCTAGTTGAAGTATAATGAGCAATACTTGGTCTAGTTAAATATAAACCTTTTGGTGCTAAAGATTTTGTAACATTACAAGGATCTAGAGGACCTGAAGCATTTCCAAAAGAAACCATCATCCCCCTAGTTTTTAAGCATTCAATCGAACCATCAAATGTTTTTTTTCCTACACCGTCATAGACTACAGGAACACCAACTCCATTAGTAATTTCTTTAACTTTATCTGCAAAATTTTCTTTTGAATAATTAATTACATGTTCACAACCATTTACTTTAGCTATATCGATTTTTTCATCAGAACCTACAGTTCCAATTACAGTACATCCTAAACTTTTTGCCCACTGACAAAATATTTGCCCAACTCCACCAGCTGCAGCATGAAACAATATAGTTTCACCTGATTTGACTGGATATGTTTTATGAAGAAGATAAAAAACTGTGAAACCTTTTGTCATTAACGTAACAACATTTTCCAATTTTATTTCATTAGGCACTTTAACTAATTTTTTTGTTGGAAAAATTCTATGTGTTGCATATGAGCCAATAGGCATTGATGCGTATGCTACTTTATCACCAACTTTAAAATCATTTACATTTGTGCCGATTTTTTCAATTATGCCAGCTCCTTCAATTCCAATATTCGACGGTAGTTCAACAGGGTAGAGGCCTGACCTATGATAAGTATCAATATAATTTAAACCGATAGCTTCATTCTTAATTAAAACTTCACCAGATTTTGGTTCACCTAATTCAACATCCTTTAGTTCTAAAACTTCTGGTCCACCATTTTTTGTTATTATTACTGCTTTCATTTTACAAATGTACCATTATGATAATCTTGAACAGCTTGCAAGATCTCTGCTTTCGTATTCATTACAAAAGGGCCACCTCTTGCTATTTCTTCATTAATAGGTTTTCCTGAAATAACTAAAAATTTTGCATCAGTCTGTGCTGAAACTTTTAAGTCTTCACCTTTAGAAAGTAAAATTAAAGTACTATCCTTGACCTTATCATGGTTTTTTTTACCTATTTTTATTTCACCATTAATTAAATATATAAATGTATTATGAGTAGAGGGTAGTCTGTAATTAAATTCTTTTTCTTTTTTCAGCTCTACATCAAAATAAGTCGGTTCAACATTGTGTCCCTTTACAGGACCTTCTGCTTTTTCAAATTTTCCAGCTATAACTTTTACTTGTTTATCTTGATCTTGATGCACATTCATTTTATCTGCATCAATATAAATGTATTCAGGTTTACTCATTTTTAATTTTGCTGGCATATTGATCCACAATTGAAATCCATGAAGTTTTCCCTCCTTCATTGCAGGCATTTCAGAGTGAATAATTCCACTTCCAGTTTTCATCCACTGGACATCACCTGCAGTCATCCTTCCCTCACCACCAGTACTATCTTTGTGTTCAAAATCTCCCGCAAGCATATAGGTAACAGTTTCAATACCCCTATGGGGATGAGGAGGAAAACCTGCAATATAATCCTCGCTGTTTTCAGAACCGAATTCATCTAGCATTAAAAATGGATCAAAGTAATTAGGTTCAACTCCTATACTTCTTTTTAATTTTACTCCGGCGCCATCAGAAGCGGGGATAGGATCTATAATTTGTTTTACCTCAATATTTTTCATAGAACTTAAATAATAATTTTAATGTTTAGTTCAAGATTACTTTTTATCTAGGCAATAACCTTTTGCACCGTTCACTACTAGAAATAAAAAACCACCTGCTAATGCAAGATTTTTCATAAAAGCAATAAATTGCATTTGGTCTGAAAAATCTGTGTGGAAAATAATAGCTGTAGCTAGACAAAATAAACTTAAAGCCCCAGCGGCAATTCTAGTTTGATAACCAATTATGATTAATATCGGCGCAAGTATTTCTAATATGATTGCAGGTATTAATAAAAAACCTGGAAGTCCAAAACTTTCCATCCAGCCAATTGTTCCCTCGTAATTTCCAATTTTATTGAAACCACTTAACAGAAAAACACCTGAGATAAAAACTCTTCCTATTAAGTCAAAAATTTTAATCATAATCACTATCCACATCTATTACATCGGACTGTAGCGAACATATCATCCCAGTCAGATTCTTTTTCCTCTACATAATCTAACAAACATCTTAAAGCTTTAGATTTATCGGGTAGATCATATTTATTAGTAATTTGTTCTAGCATTTTTTCCGAGTCTAAATAAATTTCAAAAGACACATCTTTTTTTTTATTCATATTTTTCCTTTTTGGTTTAAGTTATGTCTCCTAGGAATATTTATATATTATAATTCACTTAATAATCCAGATAAATTTTTGATTTCTAATTTCGGTTTAAAATCTAAGTTATCAAAGATATTATTATTTCTATTCACCCAAATAGCTTGGTAGCCATAATTTCCACCACCAGATACATCCCAAGTGTTTGCACTTAAGAAGGCGACATTATTTTTTTCAATTTTATATTTTTTTATGGGCATGTCATAAACTTTCGAATTTGGTTTATAAACTCCAACTTCTTCAATAGAAAAGATATCATCAAATAAATTATTTAGATTATTACTTTTAACTAATTCATTTAATAGTGATGGAGTTCCATTTGAAAGAATAGCTAATTTAAATTTTTTTTCTTTTAGGGCTTTTAAAGTTTCTGAAACTTCTTTGTAGGGTGATAAGATTTTATATAAATTGAGTAATTCATTTTTCATTGAAGAGTCTATATTAAAAGCTTTCATAGATTTATCTAAGCTATCCACAGTAACTTGCCAAAAATCTTTATGTCTTCCCATTAAACTACGTAGCCAAGTATATTCTAACTGGGTGGTTCTCCAAAAATTTGCGAAAGGCTCCCATTTATCTCCAATTTTATCTTTGCATTTTTCAGCAGCAGAATTGACATCAAACAATGTTCCATAAGCATCAAAAATTATTGCTTTAACATTTTTCATAAACTAACTTAACACAAATGAGCAATATTAGATTATTTTTTTCAAACATATTATCCGCAGATAGGATCGATAGATTAGATAAGTCTCAATCACATTATTTGGTTAAAGTTATGCGTATTAAAGAAAGTGAAGTTTTTTCAATATTTAATCAAAATGGTGAATGGGAAGCAAAAGTTTTGAAAATATCTAAAGGGATTGTTGAATTTAAAACAATTAAACAATTGAGAAAAAAAGAAAGTTCAAAAGAATTGTGGTTAGCATTCTCTCCAATTAAATCAAACTACCAAAATTTTATGATTCAAAAAGCAACAGAATTAGGAGTAACAAAATTCTTACCCATTATTTTTGATAGAACAGTTGTTAGGAAAATTAATAATGAAAGATTAGAAAAAATAGTTATTGAAGCAAGTGAACAATCAAATCGTCTAAATGTGCCGGAAATAGAAATAGTTCAGAATTTAAAAAATTTTTTAAACTCAAATTCAATGGATTTAATTTTTACTGATTTAAATTCAGATAATAAAAAAATTGATAAATCAAAGTTAACAAATAAGCCTATTTGTATTATAATAGGTCCAGAGGGTGATTTTTCAGAGACTGAAAGGGAGGAGATTCTCTCTTTTAAAGGTGTTCAGTCTATAAAAATTAATGAGAACATTTTACGATCAGAAACAGCAGTGATATCAGCTATTTCGATCATAAATTATGTGATTAATTGATAAATTGTCGCGAAAACTAAAGTGTAATTTTTATAAAAGGGCTTTATATAGCTATTAAAAATGAAAAAAATTTTTTACATATTTTCTCTAGTTTTCATGTCGCAAAATGCTTTTGCTAATCAGCCGGTTGATTGGCAATTAGGGTTTCAAAAAGCAGCATCAGAGTCTATGAGAGATATAGTGGCATTTCATGATAATCTTTTGCTACCGATAATAATTGCAATAAGTGTATTTGTTTTATTTTTAATGCTTTATGCTTGTGTGAGGTTTAGAGCTTCAGCAAATCCTAATCCTTCAAAAAGAACACACAATGTAACAGTTGAAGTTTTATGGACTTTAATTCCATGTTTAATTTTGATTGTGATGGCAGTTCCATCCTTTAAGATTTTATATAAACAAGATGCAATACCAAAAGCGGATTTGACAATAAAAGCGATAGGTTACCAATGGTACTGGGGATATGAGTATCCTGATGAAAATTTGGTTTTTGACTCATATATGATTGAAGAAAAAGATTTAAAAGCAAATCAACCACGATTGCTTGCAGTAGATAACGAAGTTGTAGTTCCAGTTGGAAAAGTGGTAAAGGTTTTAATTACAGCTAACGATGTTTTACATGCGTGGGCTTTACCTTCATTTGGAGTTAAAAGAGATGCAGTTCCTGGGAGAATAAATGAAACATGGTTCAAGGCAGAAAAAGTTGGAACTTATTATGGTCAATGTTCAGAACTTTGTGGTATAAAACATGCTTTTATGCCAATTGCGGTAAAAGTTGTGAGTGAAGAAGAATATCAAGAATGGTTATCTGAGGCGCGAGTAAAATTTGCAAAAGAAGAGATTGAAGATGATAAATTAAAAGTAGCGAGTAAATAAACATGTATACACAAACAGCAGCACACGACGATCATCATACACCGACAGGTTGGAAGCGTTGGGCGTACTCTACAAATCATAAAGACATAGGTACAATGTATTTAATTTTTGCAATAGTTGCAGGAGTTATAGGTACAGCATTTTCTGTTTTAATGAGGATGGAATTAATGCATCCAGGTGATGGTATTTTAGGTGGGAATTATCACTTGTATAATGTATTGGTAACTGGTCATGGTTTAATCATGATTTTTTTTATGGTTATGCCAGCTATGATTGGTGGTTTTGGTAATTGGTTTGTGCCGATTATGATTGGTGCTCCCGATATGGCATTTCCCAGAATGAATAATATTTCTTTTTGGTTATTACCAGTTTCATTAACTTTATTAATTTTATCAATTTTTGCTGACGGCCCTCCAGGACAAACAGGAGTTGGTGGTGGTTGGACGATTTATCCACCTTTATCATCTAAAGCAGGTCAGCCAGGACCAGCAATGGATTTAGCTATTTTAAGTTTACATTTAGCAGGTGCTTCATCAATTTTGGGAGCAGTTAATTTTATTACAACGATTCTAAATATGAGAACTCCAGGTATGACATTGCATAAGATGCCTTTATTTGCTTGGTCAATCTTAGTAACAGCTTTCTTATTATTATTATCTTTACCAGTTTTAGCTGGAGCGATCACAATGTTGTTAACAGACAGAAATTTTGGAACCGCCTTTTTCGAAGCGCAGACTGGAGGAGACCCAGTTCTGTTTCAACATTTATTTTGGTTTTTTGGTCATCCAGAAGTTTACATTTTGATTTTACCAGGCTTTGGAATGATCAGCCATATTGTATCGACATTTTCAAGAAAACCAGTTTTTGGTTATCTAGGTATGGCATACGCAATGGTTGCGATAGGAATAGTAGGTTTTGTTGTCTGGGCTCACCATATGTACACAGTTGGACTAAGTACAGACACTAAAGCATACTTTTTGGCAGCAACAATGATAATTGCAGTACCAACAGGTATTAAAATTTTTTCATGGATAGCAACTATGTGGGGTGGATCGATTTCATTTAAAACTCCTATGATGTGGGCTCTGGGTTTTATTTTCATGTTTACTGTTGGAGGTGTGACAGGAGTAGTTTTAGCAAACGCAGGTGTGGATACTGCTATGCATGATACTTATTATGTTGTAGCTCACTTCCATTATGTGTTGTCATTAGGTGCAGTTTTTGCAATTTTTGCTGGTTTCTATTATTGGTTCTCAAAAATGTCTGGTTATGAATATTCTGAATGGATGGGGCAATTACATTTTTGGTTAACATTTATTGGTGTTAACTTAATTTTCTTCCCTCAACATTTCTTAGGTTTAGCCGGAATGCCAAGAAGATATGCAGATTATCCAGATGCATTTGCTGGATGGAATTATATTTCTTCAATAGGTTCTTATGTTGCTGTTGCTGGATTGGTAGTATTTTTTGCTAATCTTATTTATGCTTTTGCAAAGAAGAAAGCAGCCGCAAAAAATCCTTGGGGAGAAGGAGCTACAACTTTAGAATGGACAGTACCATCTCCGCCAAATTTCCATACATTTGAGGAGTTGCCAAAGTTTGTTGATGATCAAGAAACAGAAAAATCAAGTAGCTAAAATAAAAGTTAAAAAAATTAATGGATAGTTCAAAGTCAAAAAAAAGAAGTTTATCACAAGAGGATTTATTTAATTTTTCTGAATTGTTTAAATTGATGAAACCTAGAGTCATGTCTTTGGTGATTTTTACATGTGCAGTTGGTTTGTTGACCGCACCAAGTCTTGTTTCAACAAAGGATGCAATTATTGGAATATTATTAGTTTCATTAGGAGCAGGCGCAGCTGGCGCTTTGAATATGTGGTATGAGTCTGATCTTGATGCATTGATGACCAGAACTTGTTTGAGACCTATTCCAACAGGTAAAGTTAATAGAAATCAAGCTTTTATATTTGGAGTTACTTTATCAATTGTTTCAGTAGTAGCATTAGATTATTTTACAAATAGAATTTCAGCAGCAATATTACTTTTAACTATTTTATTTTATGTTTTTGTTTATACAGTCTGGTTGAAGAGAAGAACGCCACAAAATATTGTTATCGGTGGAGCCGCTGGAGCATTCCCGCCCGTGATTGGATGGACAATTGCAACTGGCTCACTTTCGATTGAACCATTGGCTTTCTTTTTAATTATATTTTTTTGGACACCATCTCATTTTTGGGCTTTAAGCTTGTACAAATCTGATGATTACAAAAAAGCAAATATACCAATGCTCCCATTAACTAATGGAGTAGAGAGTACAAAATTAAATATATTTGTTTACTCTTTATTGATGTTGCCAGTAATTATTTTTCCATTTTTAATAGACTTTGTAGGATTAGTTTTTTTAATTCCATCTTTATTACTGACTTTTTATTATAATCTTTTATGCTATGAACTATATAATTTTAAAAGAAATAAGTTTAACCCGAAAAAAGCAAAATCTATTTTTGGATATTCAATACTTTATTTATTTTTAGTTTTTGTCTTATTTTTGATTGATAAAATTTTATGATAATTCCAGATAAAAAAACTAAAAGAAAAAATATTTTAACTGCTTTGGCAATAATTGCTTTTATGATTTTTCTTTTCTTTTTTACTTTATATAACACTGGTGTATTTGATAGAGCAATATGATTGAAAAAAAAAAATTAACACCATTATTATTAGCAGGAATTTTTGTTTTAATGTTAGGTTTATCCTATGCAGCAGTGCCATTGTATGATCTTTTTTGTAGAGTGACTGGTTTTGGAGGAACTACACAAGTATCAAACAATGCTCCGAAAATAGTTTTAGACAAAGTGGTGAGTGTAAGATTTGATACTAACGTAAATAATCTACCATGGGACTTTAAGGTTAAATCAAATGTAATTGATGTAAAAGTTGGCCAAGTTAGTAAAATAGAATTTGAGGTAACAAATTATAGTGAAGAGCCTACCGCGGGAGTGGCAAGCTTTAATGTTTCACCTGCAAGTTTTGGAAAATATTATAGCAAATTGGGATGTTTTTGTTTTGAAAAACAAGAACTCAAAGCTGGTGAAAAAGCTACATATGTAATGACTTTTTATTTAGATCCTGAAATGGTGAATGATCCAACAGTGAAAAACCTACAGGATGTAACTATGTCGTATACTTTTTTCTCGACAGATTACTATAAACAATCATAATCCAAAAAAATGTCAGCTGAAAAAAAACACGATTACCACCTAGTAGACCCAAGTCCTTGGCCAATATATGTTTCTTTCTCATGTTTAGTATTAGCTTTGGGAGCAGTTTATTATATGCACTCGGATGTATCATGGGGAATGTATTTAGGTCTGGCTCTATTAATTTATGGTGCGTATATGTGGTTTAGAGATGTCGTAATTGAAGCCGAGCATCAAGGTCATCACACTCCCGTTGTTCAAATCCATCATCGTTATGGAATGACATTATTTATTGCTTCAGAGGTAATGTTTTTTGTTGCATGGTTTTGGGCTTATTTTGATGTAAGTCTTTTTCCTAATGAATTTGTGGGAAATGTATGGCCGCCAAAAGACATTGAAACTTTTGATCCTTGGGATATTCCACTTATTAACACATTAGTGTTATTGTTGTCAGGTACTACTGTGACTTGGTCACATCATGCTCTTCTTGAAGACGATAGAAAAGGGTTTATCAATGGTTTGATTTTAACAGTAATTCTTGGAGTATGTTTTACAGCACTGCAAGCGTATGAATATCATCACGCAACATTTGCATTTTCCGATCATATATATGGTTCGGTTTTTTATATGGCTACGGGTTTCCATGGCTTTCATGTGATTGTAGGAACAATTTTTTTAGCAGTGTGCTTGTGGAGAGGAAAATTAGGCCATTTTAATAAAGATCATCATTTTGGTTTTGAAGCTGCGGCCTGGTATTGGCATTTTGTCGATGTTGTATGGTTATTTTTGTTTGCAGCTATATATATTTGGGGAAGTTAATTTCAGTCTTTGAAACATAAGTTTTTATTTTCTGTTTTTATAATTTTTTTTATATTTGTTTTTATTGCATTAGGTACTTGGCAAATAATTCGATTAAATTGGAAAAATAACCTTATCTTAGAAATCGAAAATTCATTAAAAAATCCTCCAGTTGAACTTTCTCAATCTAATAAAGAAAATTTTCTAAAGATCAAAACATCGGGCACTATTGATTTTGAAAAACAAATATATTTATATAATTTGAACGATTCTGGCACTCCAGGATTTGAAGTTATTAATCCAATTTTAATTGATAATGAAAATTATTTAATTAATCGAGGCTGGATACCGTTTGAAAAAAAAGATACTCCAGAAATAAATATATTTGATCAAAATAACATAATAGGAACTCTCAAAACTCAGGGAAGAAAAAATATTTTTAAACCAGATAATGATATTAAAAAAAATTACTGGTTTAGCTTAAACAGAGAAGATATCTTAAAATTTACTGGTAAAAAATTTTCGAAATACATAATTTACTTGGATGGAAACTATCAATTTCCTAAGCCAAAAAAAATTACTGCCAATATTTCAAATAATCATAAAAAATACGCAATGACATGGTTTTCATTAGCGATTTCAATTCTTTTGCTATATCTATATTTTAGAAAAAAGAATTATTAAATGAATTATATTAGTACAAGAAATAATCAGAAAAACTTTACTTTTAAAGATGTTTTCCTCAAAGGTTTGGCAGATGATGGGGGGCTATTTGTGCCTCAATCAATTAAACCATTTAAAAAAGAGGAATTAGAAAATTTTAAAAACCTTAGTTACAATGATTTAGCGGCTGAAATAATTTATCCATTCATAGGAGATTTCATGTCTAAAGATGACCTAATCTCTTTGATTTCAAAATCATACTCAAATTTCAGATGTGATGATGTTGTAAAAATTTCAGATCTGGGAAATTTAAAAGTTCTAGAACTATTTCATGGCCCCACTCTTGCATTTAAGGATATTGCAATGCAATTAATAGGTAATTTTTATCAATATCATTTAGGACGTGATCAAAAAAAAATAAATATAATTGTTGCAACTTCAGGTGACACCGGTGCAGCTGCTATAGATGCTTTAAAAGGAAAAAATAATTTAAATGTTTTTGTATTGCACCCTAATAATAAAATTTCACCGGTACAAAGAAGACTTATGACAATTCACGAAGAGAGTAACGTATTCAACATTGCAGTTGAGGGTAACTTTGATGATTGTCAAAATTTAGTAAAAGCAATGTTTAATGACGAAAAATTTTCTAAAGCAATTAATATGTCGGGTGTAAACTCAATTAATTGGGCAAGAATTGTTGCTCAATCGGTTTATTACTTTTATGCTTACTTTAAAGTTGGAAACGGCCAACCACTTTCTTTTTCTGTTCCAACAGGAAACTTTGGTGATATTTATGCTGGCTACTTAGCAAAAAAACTAGGTCTTCCAATCAATAAATTAATAGTAGCTACTAATAAAAATGACATACTGCACAGAGCCATATCTGGTGGTGATTACAGTCAAAAGAAAGTTGAGGAAACAAATACTCCAAGTATGGATATACAAATAGCAAGTAATTTTGAAAGGCTTTTATACGACATAAAAGATTGTAACTCAGAAGTTACAAAAGATGTAATGGCTGAAATAAAAAATAATACATATAAAATTGATAAAAATGATTTAGATAAAATTAAAAAGAATTTTATATCTGAAATGCTTAATGAAAACGAAACTGTTGAAATGATAAAAACTATCAATGACGAACATCAGATGGTAGTGGATCCCCATACTGCAGTGGGCATTGGTGCTGTTAGAAAATTAGGATTGGAAAAAAATTGTGTTGTATTATCAACTGCACATCCATGTAAATTTCCAAAAGCAATAGAAGATGCAATTTCAAAAACTGAAAATTTACCAGAAAGTCTTAAATATGTTAATGACAGAAAAGAAAAATTTGAACTTCTTTCAAATGATATTGAAAAAGTTAAAAAATATGTAATGAATTCGATATGAAACTTAAAATAAAAGATCAACTACCAGATACAGAGATTTTTCAACTCATTGATGGAGAACCTCAAAAAAACAAATTAAGAGAAACCATTGGTAATGGTAAAGTTGTTTTGTTTGGTTTACCTGGGGCATTTACATCAACTTGCTCCAAACTTCACTTACCAGGTTTTGTAGCAAATGCAGACAAAATTAAAGCTAAAGGAATAGAAAATATATTTTGTTTATCAGTAAATGATCCTTACGTAATGAATGGCTGGGGAGAGATTAATAATACTGGAGATAAGATTAAAATGTTATCTGATCCATATTTGTTATTTACTAAAGCGATTGGAGCAGAAGTTGATCGTAATGCAAAAGGAATGGGAATTAGATCAAATCGTTATTTAATGGTGATTGAAAATTTCACAGTTGTAAATATCCATGTTGAAAAAGAAACTAAAGAATGTGGTTTAACTTCAGCAGAGAACCTATTAAATAACTTAATCTAGGTAGGGCAGTTTTGTTGCCAGATACCTCAATCATAAGTTGGCAGCATCTTTAGCGAGTAAATCTACTTCATTATTTAATTCATCCGTTGAATGGGCTTTTACCCAGTTCCAACTTATTTCAAACTCATTATTTAGTAGATCTAATTCTGTCCAAAGCGCTTTATTGCTTACTTCTTTTTTGTTTGCAGTTTTCCATCCATTTTTTTTCCAATTGTGTATCCACTCTGTTATTCCAGACTTAACATATTTAGAGTCAGTAAAAATTTGAACTTTGCTTCCTTTTGGAATTTTTTTAAGTGCCTCTATAGGTGCTAATAATTCCATCTGATTATTTGTCGTATCTTTTTTACTTCCTTTGATTTCAGTTTTTTCCCCATCATTTAATATTATTGCTGCCCAACCACCATTGCCTGGATTTCCAATACATGAACCGTCTGTATATATTTTAATCATTAATTTAAATAATCTTTATAATCTTTTAAATTATTATGTATTACTAATTTTTGATAATATTCTCTTGGATCTTTAATTTTTATCAAAGCTGTCTTTGGGGTATTTGTATAATCATAGAGTCTAGTCAGAAAGTATCTCATTGCAGCTCCCCGACATAAGATATTTAATGATTTTTTTTCTTTTTGTGAGATTTTTTTTAAACTTTCATATCCTTTAATAAAACTTTTAATTTTATTTTTATTAATACTAAATTTTGTTTTATTTCTATCGAAACACAAGGCATTTACGCATATTGCAATCTCGTACATATAGAAATCATTAGCTGCAAAATAAAAATCGATTAAACCTGACAGTTTGTTATTTTTAAAAAAAATATTATCTATAAAAAGATCTCCATGAATTATTCCAGAAGGTAATTTTTTTGGCCATTTCTTTTTAATGTCTAAGAAATTTACCTTTAAAAACTTTTCAATATTTATAAATTTTTTTGATTTAAATTTAATGCTATTAAATAAAGAATTTAAATTATTAACTCCCATTGAGTTTTTTCTATAAAGTTTTATCTTTTTAGTTGAGGAGTGCATAGCAGCAACCATTTTTCCAATGTCATAGCAATTTTTTAAAGTTAGAGTTTTTTTATCTTTTCCTTTAAGAAAAGAGACAATACATGCAGTCTTATTTTTTAATTTAAATATATAATTCCCCTTTGAGTTTTTTAAAGGTTTTGGACAATTAAAACTTAAATTGTTTAATTGATCCATTAATTTCATGAAAAAAGGTATTTCTTTTTGTAAAACTCTTTTTTCAAAAATAGTTAAAATAAATTTTTCATTTTTTGTCCTAATCAAATAATTTGTATTTTCTATGCCTTGTTTAATACCTTTAAAACTAGTAAATTTTTTACTATTAAATCTTTTATTTATTTCTGAAAGATTATTTTTATTTATTTTTGTATAGACAGCCATTTAATTTAATTTTTTGGGGATTCTAAAAACAACATTTTCCTTAATTGCTTCTACTTCATCTATACTGACTGTAAATCTTTTTTTTAAATTATTTATGAAATTGTTTACTAAAATTTCCGGAGCTGATGCACCAGAAGAAATTCCAATAGTTTTTGATTTTTCAATTAGTTCATATGGGATTTCACTTTGAGAGTGGATCAGTAGAGAATTTAAACATCCAGATTTCTTAGCAACTTCAACAAGTCTGACTGAATTAGATGAATTTCTACTACCAATTACAAAAAATAAGTCACATTTTTTTGCAATATTTTTTACTGCCATTTGTCTGTTTGTTGTTGCATAACAAATATCTTCTTTCATTGGTTCTTTTATATTTGGAAACCTTTCTTTTAAAATTTTGACAATTTCTCTTGTATCGTCAACGGATAAAGTTGTTTGAGTTACATAAGAAATTTTATCCAGATTTTTGGTTTTGTATTTTCTTGCCTCATCTTCATTTTGAATGAGATCAATGGATCCATTGGGTAATTGCCCCATCGTGCCAACGACTTCCGGATGATTTTGGTGACCTATTAAAATTAAATGGTAACCAGCCTTGTGAAGATTCTCTGCTTCTCTATGCACTTTAGAAACTAAGGGGCAAGTAGCATCAATATATGTCATATTATAATTTTTTGCGTCTTCTGGTATTTTTTTTGGGACACCGTGAGCTGAAAAAATCACTGGTCTTGATTTATCTTCTATCTCTTCAAGCTCCTCAACAAAGATAGCTCCTTTATTTTTTAAATCATCGACTACGTACTTATTATGTACTATTTCATGTCTCACATAAACAGGAGCTCCAAATTTTTGAATTGATTTTTCAACTATTTCAATAGCTCTTTCAACTCCAGCACAAAAACCTCTTGGTGCAGATAATAATATTTTAATTTCTTTATTTTTCATTTTTTTCTAAAAGATATTCCAGCAATATATGTGGAAAGGTCAAAGACGCCAAACCTATAAATATTATTTTAAGAATTGAACTATCAAAACTATAAGAATTATTTAATAAATAAAGACTAACTAAACAAAAAATAGCTGTTAGAATTGTTAATGGTAAAGCTTTTTTTAAAAAAATTTTGAGTCCTACACTTAAGTCATCTCTATTCAGTTCAAACATTAAAGTAATACTATGTCTTATGGAATGCAAAAAACAGAAGTACAATGTGAAAGCAATAAGTGGAGAAAAATAATAGTTAATTATTAATATTGAAAAGTAGTCTAAAAAAATAGTAATTTTTTTTAATTCGAAATTTCTCACAAATAGTAAAATATTAGCCAGCGTGCTAAGAATTATACCAGAAAGTAAAATTTTATTTGTTTCCACAAAATTTAAAAAATTATAAAAAGTTTCATTTTCAACTAATAAAAATTTAAAAATATTGATTGTTTCATCAAAATGAAAATACATTGGAGCTAAAATAATTAAAGAACCTTTTAAGAAAAATAATAATGGATCATAAAATGTGCCTTTGTTTATTAAAAAAAGAGTATCTTCTTTACCAAAATGATATGATGCAATGATCAAAAAAATTGCTAGAGATGTTGATGGAAATATAACCCAAAAAATAATTATTAAGATAGCTAATGAAATATAGGATATGTAAAAAATAGAGAAATTGTTTATTTTAAATATTTCAAAAAGCTTTTTCCCTTTAAAATTATCAAGTGAACCATGAGATACACCAATACTTAAAATTAATAATAAACAAATTAATGGAGATATTGATAAATCTTTTTTTAAAAAAGTTATTAATGAAAAAATATTGCAAATTAAAAAGAAAATAAAAGAGTGATTAAAATTTATTTTTTTAATTTGATTATTCATTTGTTAATAAAATAATGCTTTAATAAAAGTTTGTTTAGGCATTTTTAAAATTATTTTAAAATCCTCAAAAAAATTACTTTTATTTGATAGAAATTTTATAACAGTCTTTGGTGAAGCCTTAAACATCTCAAAGAATATATCGGACATTTTTTCAGGATGATTGTTTAGAACTCGTAAGAAAATATCATCTAAAAATTGATATTTCTTGCTAATTTCAAACTTTTTACAATTTGAAATATTTTCAAAATTTTTTCTTATAAACTTACTATGTTCTTGAATATTTAGAAAAGTGTAGCCAGTGCTTAATCTTGTCATTCCACCAGCAGTCCCAATATTTATTTTATTTTTTTCTTTTTCATTTAAAGGGTGGAAAAGGGGTATTGCACCTTCTTCTTTATAAGTTATTTCATAATTTTTTAACTTTAGATGTTTTTCAATGTAATCTTTAATTTGAATGTCATAATCTTTTTGGGAGGCATCATTAATTTTTGATAACCAAGTTGTTTCAACTAAGGCTTTATTTTTTGAATAAGGAAGAGTGTAGAAAAAATGGACACTTTCTCTTTGTTCACAATCAAAATCCATTAGATTGAAAATTCCTTCATCAAAAAAATTATCTTTAGTTTTAATTTCAACACCACAAAAATGTTGCCAAAGATTTAAATGATTCTTTTTTATGATTGGTACACTGTTAAAAATGAACGAATTTTTTTTATTGATTTCTGAGATATCTTTAAAGAAAGAAATATTATTATTTTTTTTTAATTTATTATTTATTTTTTCGTAAAACAGACCGCTATCAATACTTTGATATGGATAATCTTTACATTTTAAATAATTAGTTTTACCTGGCACATTAATTGAAAAATTTTCCCAACTTTTTTTAACACAATCGTCAAAGTTATGAGATGTTACTTTCCAAAAAGACCATGTTTTGTCTCTTTTATACTTTGGTCTAGGTTCAATAATTGCTAGAGTTTTGTCCTTTAATTTTTCATGAGTCTCTAGTTCATAAGCAAGTGATAGACCTGCACATCCACCACCGATAATTATATAGTCAAATTCTTTCATCTAAGTCTACTTCCATGCAAATAATTGCATGCTCCTTTTCTCTTTGATGAGTCTCTATTTCTCTCAAATAAACTAATATTAAATCAAATATAGAAATAATTGAGTGATAAATTTTTTCAAAATTATTCAGATATATCTTTCCTGACTTTTCATAATTTCTCATATTACCTTTTTGTAAAATTTTTCGTCCAATCTGTCTGTAAATTCTTCTAGCAACAATTATTGAAAATTTATATCTAAATGGGATTTTTTGGATAGAGCTAAATGAACTTTCATAAAACAATTCAGCAAGTTTTAAAGTTGCTTGAATATTTTCAAAATCTGGCTTGATATATTCTCTGTTCATTTTTTTGTCCTCAATTACATCTCTAGCAATATTTGTTAACTGCATCGCTATACCTAAATCTATTGCTCCTTTTAAAGATCTTCTATCATTTACATTCAATATTTTTGACATCATCAAGCCAACTGTTCCAGCAACTCTATATGAATAAATTAACAAGTCTTTTACTGATCTGAAATGTATTTTTTTTTTTAAATCTGAAGCAACACCATCTATTAAGTCCTCTATTATAATCTTTTTAATTTTATAATTTTCTGCAAGATTAATTATATCTAAAATAATTATTTCATATTCATTAGTTGAATGTCTATCATTAATATCTAACTTTAGAGAATTTTTAAAAAAAAATTTTATTTTATTAAATTTTTCAATTTTAGAAGCTAAAGAGGATTTCTCATCAGCTGTATCATCTAGAACTCTGCAAAAAGCATAAAGTTTTGCACAATCTTGGTAAATTTTTTTCGGTAAAAAAAAACCTGCCCAATTGAATGATTTAGCAAAGATAGCCAGATAATTTTTTTGTGTCATTAAATTATTTTATCTAATACTTTTGCTGATGATAAAACTCCTGGTACACCAGCACCAGGATGTGTGCCAGCTCCAACAAAATATAATCCGTCATATATCTCAGATTTATTATGAAATCTAAAATAAGCTGATTGTGAAAATTTTGGCTGTATTGAAAAACCAGAACCATATTTTGTATTAAGATCTTTTTCAAAATAATCAGGTGTTAGATAAAAATCTTCAATTATATTATCTCTTAGGTTAGGCATTAAATCATTTTCCATTTTATCAATTACTAAATTTTTCATTTTTTCGCCCTCAATTTTCCAATCTATTTTGGATTGGTTATTAGGAACTGGAACTAAAACATAAAAGCAATCACGTCCTTCTGGTGCCATTGATTTATCGGTGGCTGATGGTCTGTGAAGATAGTAACTAATATCATTATTTAATTTTTTGTTATCAAATATATCGTCAAGATGTTCTTTATATTTGTTGCCAAATTTTATTGTGTGGTGTTCCACATTCGAATATGTTTTTTTTGTTCCGAAATAATAAACAAATAAACCCATTGAATATTCCATTCTTTTTTTTTTCCATTTAAATAAGAATGAATTATTAGCATTTCCGTTTAGCATTTTTTCATAAACTGCAGGTGGATCGGCATTACAAATAACATTTTGAGAATGAACTATAGTTAGATCATTTAGTTGTATTCCATCAATTTTATTATTTTTGGTAATTAATTTATTCACTTCATTTCCTTTTATTATTTTTATACCAACTTCATTCATTAACTTTTCAAACCCTTTAATTATGTTTCCAGTTCCACCCATAGAATAATGTATCCCCCATTTTTTTTCTAAGTATAAAATTAGTCCATAAATTGATGTTGTAGTGAATGGATTACCGCCGACTAGTAAAGGGTGCATACTTAACATTCTTCTTAATTTTTCATTTTTTATAAAAGAAGAGACTAATGAATAAACTGATTTGTAACTTTTAAGTTTTAAAAGCGCTGGTAATTGTTGAATCATTATAAATGGATTGTCGAATGGAATATCAGCAAGTTCTGTAAAACCTTTATCAAAAATCTTTTTTGTAAAATTTACTAATTTTTCATAACCAACTACATCTTCTTTACTAATTTTTTCAATTTGTTTTTTCATATCTATTTCATCTCCAGAGTAATTAAATCTAGTTTTGTCCTCAAAAATGAATTGATACCAAATCTTTAAAGGCCTAAGCTCTATGTAATCTTTTGGATCTTTCTCAAATAATTCAAATAATTCGTTTATTAAATATGGAGCAGTAATTACAGTCGGTCCACCATCATATGTAAAACCATTTCTTTTGAATACTCTAGCTCTTCCTCCAAGATCTGGATGTTTTTCAATTAAAGTGACATCATGACCTTTTGCTTTTAGACGAAGTGCAGCAGCTATGCCTCCAAAACCAGACCCAATTACAATTGAATTCATTATGATAATTTATAGTTTTTTAAAAAAATTGTAAGAGGATTATGAGTTAATTTTTTTTAATTCCTCTTTAGTTTCATTCAGATTTTTTTGAAACAATGCATCTAATTTAGATTTATCTATAGAGGTTGTAATAATTTTTTTTACAGAATCCACAGCAATTTTGACTGATGCATTTCTAATCTCTTTAATTGCAGCTTCTTTCATTTGAGAAATCTTATTTTCAGTTGAATTTTTTTTTATTTCTGAAGATTTGTGGAATTTGTCATTTAATTCAATAATTAATCTGTCACTGTCTTTTTTTGCCTGTGATAAAATATCGTCACTTACTGATTGCGCAGTATTCAATTTTTTTTGAGCATTATCTAATAATATTTTTGCCTCGGTTCTTAATTTTTCACTTTCATCTATTTCATTTTTGATGTCCGTAATTAGTTGAACGAGTATTCCATTAACTTTTTGAGGAATTTTTAAATATATCAGTCCGCCAAAAAAAATAAAAAAAGAAACTGCTACCCAAAAAGTTGAATCAATTGCCATAATACTTATCACTATTTTTTTTTGAAAGGTCATCAACTATTGCTGAAATACTACTATTATTCACATCTGCTCCAATTAAGTTTTTTAGTATTTCCGAGGATGTTTCAATTGCTATCTTATTAATTTTTTCTGGAGCAGCTTTTTTTAAAACACTAATTTCCTCTTCAACTTTTTTTATTTCCTCATCTATTTGTTTTTCTAATGCATCTCTTTTAGCATTTATATCTTTTAAAGCTTTCTCTCTTGTTTCTTTAAAGATATTTTTTGCTTCTAGTTTAGTTTTTGAAATTATCTTATCATACTCTTCAAGCTTGGACTCACTTTCTTTTCTCTGCTTTTCCGCAGCCTCAATATTTTCTTGTATTTGAGATTTTCTCAATTCTAAATTTGCACTTATTTTAGGCAATATCAGTTTTGACAAAATGACATATAAAATACCAAATGTTAACGTGAGCCAAAAAATTTGAGAAATCCAAAACTCAGGATTTAATTGAGGCATACCCCCACTTTCAGCTGCAAAAACCTCTTTTAAAAAAAAGAGGTTTAAAAATATTGACTGGATAATATATTTTTTTATCATTAACTTTAAAAAGCAAAAAGAATAATTAATGCAACAACTAATCCAAATAGACCTGTTGCTTCTGCAAGTGCAAAACCTAAAAGCAAATTAGGAAATTGTTTTTGTGCCGCAGAAGGATTTCTCATTGCTCCTGATAAATAATTTCCAAAAATTATTCCAATTCCGACCCCAGCTCCAGCTAATGCTATTGCTGCCAAACCTGCTCCGATCATTTTTGCTGCTTCTAATTCCATTATATCCTCCTATGTTTGTTAATGGTGTAGATTTAATGCATCATTTAAATAGATGCATGTTAAAATTGCAAACACATATGCTTGAAGAAAAGCAACTAAGATCTCCAAACCTGTTAATGCAACTGAAAAACTCAGTGGAAGCCAACCACCGACTATTCCAAGGCTTATAACAAAGCCTCCGAAAACTTTCATCATTGTATGACCTGCCATCATATTTGCAAAAAGTCTCACTGATAGACTGATAGGTCTGCTTAAGTATGAAATTATTTCAATAATAACTATTAAAGGCAATAATACAACTGGTACTCCACTTGGAACAAATAATTTTAGATAACCAAAACCATGTTTCATAAAACCAATTAGTGTTACTCCTATAAATATAAAAGCTGCTAAAACAAAAGTTACAATTATATGACTTGTTACAGTAAAGGTGTAAGGAATCATGCCAAACATGTTACAGAAAAGAACAAACATAAATAATGAAAATATAAATGCAAAGTAAGGTTTCGCTTTTGATCCTGCAGTGTCACTAATCATTTTTGAGACAAATGTATAACTTAGTTCACCTAAGAGCTGAATTTTACTTGGTATTATAGAATTTCTTTTTGAACCTAAATTGAAAATAATTAAAATTGCAACGCAACTTATTACCATAAACAAACTTGCATTTGTAAATGAAATATCAAAAGCTCCTATTTTGATTTCTGGCCCAATTCTATAAACTTCAAATTGAGTCATTGGATTAGCTGCCATATATCTATCTATTTTTGCATATTTTTAGCAGATCTGATCACGTTTGTAATACCGGCAACCACACCTACAAAAAAAAAAATTAAAATTAACCAAGGTTTAGTACCAAAGGTCTTGTCTAAAATAAACCCAATAATTGTCCCTACAGCTACAGCTGAAACTAGCTCAGTACTAAGCTTAAAAGCACTGCCAATTGGTGATGGATTGTGTTTTTTGTTATCATAATCTCTTTTTGATGCCTTTTTTTTTGCAATCTCTAAGCGAGTTTTAAAGTGATCTTTGGACATTTTAAAATTTTATTATGCAACCATACTCTCTGCTTTTTGTAAATCAACAGCAACAAGCTGGCTTATACCTTTCTCAGGCATAGTCACACCATAAAGTCTATTCATTTTTGACATTGTTAAAGCATGATGGGTCACAATGATAAATTTAGTGTTAGTTATTTTTGTTAGCTCATCAAGTAAATTACAGAATCTTGTTACATTGGCATCATCTAATGGAGCATCAACTTCATCTAAAACACAAATTGGAGACGGGTTGGTTAGAAAAACAGCAAAAACTAAAGATAAAGCTGTTAAAGCCTGCTCTCCACCAGATAGTAGAGTAATAGATTGAAGTCTTTTACCAGGTGGACTTACCAGCATTTCTAGCCCAGCTTCGAGTGGATCATCAGAGTCTACCAATTCAAGTTTAGCATTTCCTCCATTAAACAATTTAGTATAAACTTCATTAAATTTTCTATTAACTTTTTCGAAAGCATCAAAAAGTCTTTCCCTTCCTTTTTGATTTAATTCGTTAATGCTATCTTTTAATTTGCTTATTGCAGACACTAAATCTGAGCGATCTTGCTCCATTTTTTTTATCTCAGTTTCATACTTATTTGTTTCTTCATCAGCTTTTAAATTTACCGAACCTAATTTTTCTCTTTCTTGCTTTTTCTTATCTAATAAATCTTCTTGATCAACTGCATCAGGTAGTTCCTCGATGCCATTAAGATTTGAATTTTCTAAAATATTTTCTTCATTTAAATTTAACTCTGAACTTATTCTATCAATCAAGTCACTTTTTCTTTTTTTTAAACCTTCAATGGTTGCACCAGAGCTAGCTTTTCTCTCTCTTATTTGTATTGATTGCTCTTGAATTTCATTAAGTTCAGATCTTAAGGCCTCTATTCTATTATCTGTTTCATCTATAATTTTTTCATTTTCATTTTTTTCTTTTTCAGAAATTCTTAAATTTTCTGAAATTTGACCTTTCTTTTCAGCTTGTATTTTTGGTTGATTGTCAAGCTTTTCCAATTGATCATTGAATTTGTTTTTTCTTTCTGTAAGTTGACTTACCATTTTTTCGGAATTTGATAATAAATTTTTCCAGCTTTCTATTTCTTTATCTATTATCTTAATTCTTTCACTTCGTTTTATAGACTCTCTTTTGATATTTTGATTTTTGCTATAATTTTCAGCATAATTTTCTATACTTTTTTCGAAAATTTCTAGAGCATTTACTGCTTTATCATTTTGTTTTGATGAAATTAGATTCTTAATATTTTCTATTTCAGTTTTTAACTCTTTTTTGGAATGATTTAAATCTTCATTAGATTGTTTCTCAGTTTCATAATATTTCGAGTCAATTTCAATAAGATCATTTTTTTCTTCTTTAAGTCTTTTTTCATTCGAATTTGCATCAATAATAATTCCTTTTTCTCTTGAAATATCTTCATCTAACGTCTGTAAAGATTTTTTAATATTTTTAATTTCATCTTGAGTTCGAGTATTTTCTTCATCAAGACTTTGGAGTTCTAAATTTAATCTTTGTATTTTAGAGAGATTTTCAATATTTTTCTCTCTTAATGGTGTAACTTTCTCAATTTCAATTTTAATTTTTTTTTCTAGTTGTGTTATTTTATCGTTAAAACCAGTCACTTCTAAATCAGCCTCTGTATTTATTTCATTTTCAACTCTTATTTCTTTATCAATTTCAAGTAATTTTAAATAATACAATCCAGCTTCAATCTTCTTAATTTCATCAGATATATTTTTGTATTTTGTTGCCTCTTCAGCTTGTTTTTTTAGATTAGCCAATTGCCTTTCTTGTTGTCTTCTTAATTCATCGGCTCTCTTAAGATTATTTTCTGCTGCACTTAATCTTAATTCTGCCTCGTGTCTTCGAACATGTAAACCTGAAATACCTGCGGCCTCCTCTAAAATTGCTCTTCTATCCGTTGGTTTAGCCGTAACTAGTGCTCCAATCCTGCCTTGGCTTATCAAAGACGGTGAATGAGCTCCTGTGGATAAATCTGCAAAAAACATTTGAGCATCTCTTGCTCTTACCTCTTTGTCATTTATATAAAATTTTGAACCCTTATCTTTTTCGATTTTTCTTCTGATGTTTATTTCGTCTATTTGTTTGTACTGACCAGGACCTTGACTATCTTTATTTTCAACAGTGATTGAGACTTCAGCAATATTCTTTGATGTCTTGTTCGAAGTTCCTGAAAAGATAACATCCTCCATCCCAGAACCTCGCAAACTTTTAGCAGATGTTTCGCCCATAACCCATCTTAGTGATTCCACTATGTTAGATTTTCCACAACCATTAGGCCCAACAATACCTGTTAGCCCATCTTCAATTAAGAAATTGGTTCTATCTGCGAAGGATTTGAATCCATTGAGTTGAATTTTTTTAAACTCCATAAACTAACTTATATCAGTTTTTCTAGAGATTTTTTTAAATTTTTATAATTAAGTGTTTTTTCAAACTTTTTGTTATTTATAATAATCGTAGGAGTAGCATTTATCTGAAATTTCTTTGTTCCCTCGATTCTATCATTTAAAATAAAGTCTTCTATTTTTTTATTTTCAATACATTCATCATAATTAATTTCAAAGCCCTCTTTTTCCAAAAAAATTTTAAGACTATCATTTATTTGTTCAATAGAGTTTCCTTTTACCCACTTTTGTTGATTTAGATACAAACTTTCTAAAATGTCTAAACTTTTACCTTCATTACATTGAGCAACTTTTGATGCATTTAAAGCAGCCAGGTCTAAAGGAAAATGTCTAAATTCTATTTTTGCTAATCCTTTATCAATATAATCTTTTTTAAGTTGTGGATAAATATTTTTATGAAAATCTGCACAATGACTACAAGTTAAAGACTCATATGCAATAATTACTATTTTAGCATCTTGATTTCCAGATACTATTCTTTTTGTTTCAGCATTAATATTTGAAATTGAAATAAAAAATAAAGTTAAAATTATTATTATTTTTTTCATTGGTTTTTAAAAACTTTTGTTAATTCAATTAGAGATTTTCTAATTTTTTCATTTTTAACATCATTAATTTTTTTTTGGTAATTATTTTTTGTCACGTTTTTTTTCAAAATATTATCATCTTTAGAAATTTTAAGTTCTTCTTCAAAACTCGTAAATTTAATCTTTTCTACAACTGTATTTCCAAAAAAATTATTGATCCTATCTATGATTTCTTTTTTTGAATATTCTAAATCAACCTCATGACCTCTTTTTACCATTATTAGAAGGGTACTAACTCCAAATTTATTTGAATTCTTAAATGATTTTGGGTAACAAAATTTAAAGAGATTTTCTCCAACTATGTTTTTCCAGTTATTTAAAGTTTCTGAATAAATTTGGCCTCTTTTATTGATAACTTTTTTTATATTTTTTGGCAAAGTGTCTTTTAAGGATCTTAAACCTTGAATGGAACTAAATCTCTGCTTAGTATTATTTTTATATTGCATATGAAAGAAAAGATAATAACAAAAAAAATTCTTAAATGGTACGATTTAAATAAAAGATCTTTACCCTGGAGAAAAAAAGTTTCTTTAAAAAAAAAACAATATTACACATTAATTAGTGAGTTTATGTTGCAGCAAACCCAAGTTACCACTGTTATTCCTTTTTTTAATAGATTTATAAAAAATTTACCCTCTATAGATTCCCTTGCGAAAATAAATGAGAAAAGATTAATAAAACTTTGGGAAGGTCTTGGATATTATTCTAGAGCGAGAAATCTAAAAAAAACTGCAAAAATTATTATTAAAAATTTTGATGGAAAATTGCCTAACAATTTTGAGGATTTATTGTCTTTACCTGGTGTTGGAAATTATACTGCAAATGCGATCTTGGCTATCGCATTTAACAAACCAAATATTCCATTAGATGGAAATATCGAAAGAGTTTTAAAAAGATATCTTTATTTAAAAAAAAAAAAAGAAATTCAAAAAGATAATCTTCTTCAAAAAAAAACTATATTTGGAACTACTTTGAGATCTAGTGATTACGCTCAAGCATTAATGGAATTAGGGGCTTTAATATGTAAACCAAATAATCCAATATGTAATCAGTGTCCGATCAGGAAAAATTGTAGATCTTTTAGAAAGAAAGATTTTACTTTAACTAAAAACATAAAAAAAAATAAAGACAAATATTTTATCCTTAAAGTTTACAAAAAAGATCAAAGATATTTATTAATTAAAAATACTAAATTTAATTTTTTAAAAAATTTATCTATCTTTCCTATGAAAGAATTATCTAATCCTAAAAATTTTAATGAAAATTTGAATTTTAAGATGTCTAACATGAATATGAATATAAAAATTCAATATTCAAAAGATAATCAAAAATTTTCATCAGCTTATTGGTTTGATAGAAAAAAGTTGGACAGTTATATGTTACCCTCATTTACAAAAAAAGTTGTTCAATATTTAGAGAAAAATTAATGAAAAAGATTGGCATTATTGGAGCTGGTATTTCAGGACTATTTATTGCTAATTTATTTAAAAGAAATTCAAATTATCAAATTACAGTTTTTGAAAAAAACCATGCGATTGATTTAGATGAAGGTTATGGAATTCAGTTATCAGTAAATAGTGTGAAGCTTTTGAATCACATTGGATTTGACAAATTTAAAGATGATAAAAAGTTTAATCCAGATAAAATAAATTTCTATTCTATTAAAAGCTCTAATAAGATATGTGATTTGGATATTTCAGAATTTAATTCGCAAGAATGTAAATATACAACTTTGAAAAGGTCTGACCTAGTTAATTTTTTAATGATGGGTTTAGAGGAGTCAATTAAAACCAATCATAATATTTCGAAGATAGATCAAGAAAATAAAAAAATTAAACTTGATTTTGAAAACAATGAAATTTTTGAATGTGATTATTTGATAATATCAGATGGAGTTTTTTCAAAAAGCAAAAGTCTTATCTCAAATAATCAAACTCAACCAAGGTTTAATAAAATGTTGGCTATAAGAGGTGCGATACCTAATTCACAAAAAATTGATCGTAAGAATATTTCGTTGTTTTTAGGTCCTGATTTTCATCAGGTAATTTATCCTGTAAATCCTAGTGGAGATTTAAATTTTATAGCGATATTAAAATATAACCTTTCAATTAATGAACAAAAAAACCATTTGTTATTCAATGATGATAATTTTATCAAAAAAATTTTAGATGATATTCCATTAGAGATGAGAGAATTTCTAAATGAAATTAAGCAATTAAAAATATTCCCAGTATTTATTAGCAATAATTTTTTAAAATTAAAAAATGATAATGTTCATTTTATAGGTGACGCCCTTTTTGCTTTTCCTCCATCATTTGCCCAGGGCGCATCACAGTCAATAGAGAGTGCCTACGAATTATTTAAAAATATTGAAAACAAAACAGAAAATATTTATCTTAAAAATAGAGTTAGTAAAATTAGAATGGTTAATAACAGATCAAAATTTAATCAATTTGCATTCCATTTATCTAATCCTTTAACTACATTTTTAAGAAATATTATCTTGAAAAAATTGGTTAAAAATAAAATGTTTTTAGAAAGCTATCTTGGTAAAATTTATAGATAACTTTTATCAACAAGGAATTTTTGTCTTAAATTATCTATTGGCACAAAAGAACTGCCTAGTTTAAAATGCCAATAAGTCCATCCGTTACAGCTATCAGCACCTAAAATTGTAGCTGCTACTTTATGAATTGAGCCTTCAGTTTGGGCATGTTTAATACTGCCGTCAGCCATTATTTTTGCACTAATTTTCCTCTTATTATCAAAAATAGTGGTACCAGGTTTAATAATTCCTAATTCAACTAATGAGCCAAAAGGTATTCGTGGTTTTGATCTATTGTTCTTAAGTGTATCTAAATAATGATCCTCTATAGGTTTTGTTTTCTGTAATCTTTGTTCTGCAGCTTTGAAATAGTTTTTTTCTTTTTCAACTCCGTAATAATTTCTACCCAGTTTTTTTGCAACTGTTGCCGTTGTTCCTGATCCTAAAAAAGGATCTAAAATTAAATCGTTTTTATTTGAAGTTGCTAATAAAATTCGGTGAAGTAAAGCCTCTGGTTTTTGGGTAGAATGCACTTTTTTACCGTTCTTTTTTAGTCTTTCAGAACCATTACAAATTGGCAAATCCCAGTTAGATCTCATCTGAAGATCGTCATTTAAACACTTTAAGGATTGATAATTAAAAGTGTACTTTGATTTTTCGGACTTAGATGCCCAAATTAAAGTTTCATGGGCGTTCGTAAAACGTGTTCCTCTAAAATTTGGCATGGGATTTTTTTTATTCCAAATGACGTCATTTAAAATCCAAAAACCCAAATTTTGAATAGCTGTACCAACTCTAAAAATATTGTGATAACTACCAATTACCCAGATAGCTCCATTTTTTTTTAAAATTCTTTTACATTCACTTAACCATGAATAAGTAAAGTCATCGTACTTTTTAAAATTTTCAAATTTATCCCATTTATCTTTTACAGCACTAACCTTAGATCTATCAGGTCTTGTTAATTCACTTTTAAGTTGTAAGTTGTATGGAGGGTCAGCAAAAATTAAATCAAAAGTTTCATCAGGAATTTTTTTTAGTTCATCTAAAATATCACCATTAACTAATTTATTTTTAAAATCAAAATTCATTTTATAAAAATAAATTAGACTCCAAAAAGATTCTTGGGTCAACTGAGGATTGAATTATTTGTACTGTAATTGTGTAGTTTTCTTTAAAGACAACAAGATATTGTGTTTCTACGTGAAACCTATTTAATTTTGCTAATAGGGGAAAAAGTTTTCCTATGGTGGGATGTAATTCCTAAACTCTTTATTGCTTTTAAATGTTGTTTAGTTCCATAACCATAATTTTTATCCCAATTGTATCCTTTAAATTTTTTACTTAAATCTGAAATATTTTTATCACGTGTGACTTTTGCAATAATTGATGCAGCAGAAATAGTTGGTATTTTTTGATCACCTTTGATTACTGAATTTAGCTTATAATTTTTGATTTCTGGTAATTTGTTCCCATCTATAAGAACTAGGGTTGGCTTTTTTTTAAGTTTGATAATAGCTCTTTTCATAGCAAGCAAGCTTGCTTGCAAAATATTGACTTTTTCGATTTCTTTTACAGACGCTTTTCCTATAGCCCATATAGAGTTTTTTTTTATATATTTTGCTAAAATTTCTCTTTTTGATTTTGATAGCTTCTTTGAATCCTTTAATATTTTTTTATTTATAGATTTATTTAATATTACTGCTGCAGCATAGACAGGACCTATTAAGCTTCCACGACCTACCTCATCTACTCCAGCAATTGTTTTCATTAAATTTTAATATCTAAATCTTGTATTTTTTGCCTTATTTTCTTTAAATCTTCCCACGAGTATTTTTTATTTTCAGGAAATCGAATTAAATATGAGGGACTAAATGTTATCATAATAGGGTAAGTTTTATTTTCTAAAATTATCTCTTTCCAATTTCCTCTTTCATTTGAAATTTTATTATTTAATCCCGTTACAGCTTCCATCGCAGTACCTCCCATTAATATTAAAATTTTTGGATTTATTATTGAAATATGCTCTTTTAAAAAAATTGAATATCTTTTAATTTCAAGTGAAGTTGGTTTTCTATCTTCAGGAGGTCTGAAATTTACAGAATAAGATACGTAAACATTTTCTAATTTAATCTTTATTGCTAGTAACATTTTTTTTAAAAGCTGACCAACATCACCCCTATAAGCTAAACCAGATTCGTCTTCTTCTTTACCTGGAGCTTCACCAATTATCATTATAGGACTATTAGCGTTACCATCTCCAAGTATTAAGTTTTTTGAATTATCTCTTAAATTACAATTCTCAATTGAATTTATCTTACTTTTCAATTCAGATAATTTTTCAGCCTTTTTAAGTATTTCTTGCGCATCATTACCTTTGGCAGCATTAAATCTATCTAATGGTTTTTTGTTAAATGTGAAGTCTGGCTCAAAAGTATCAATTAATTCCTGCTTATATTTGGCATTTTGATTTAATTCTTTTTTAGTCATAAAATGTAATTATGCTTAATAAAATTATTAAAATTTCTATTATTTTATTATTACTTTATCAACCTCATTTGTATTCTAAAAGCATAAGTTTTGATAATTTTGATTCAAAAGATTTATCCAATTATTTTTCAGGAATAGTGGCATCTGAAAATCAAAATAATTCAGAGGCGCTTAAATTTTTTAATTCTTCAAAAGTTCTGATGAATCAGCATAGTCCTTACTTGCAAAATTATATTACAAGTTTAGTTTTAGAGAACAAGGTTTCACAAGCAATCAATATTATTAAAATAAATAAGAACAAAGATAATACAAATTTTTTAGCAGCATATTTATTACTTATCTTAGATAACTTAAAAAAAAATAATATTGATAAAGCATATGAAAATTTAAATGAAGCTTTTAAATTTGTAAATCAGGATAGGTTTAATTTAGCAATTTTAGAGACTTTAAAACAATACGTTCTAGTTTTTAGAGATAAAAAAATAAAAGATCAGACAAAAAATTACGGTAATTTAACTTTTATTGCTGAGACATTTCAAAGATGTTACTTGGATGACCCAAAGACAAAAAGTTATTTTTTAAATTTAATTAATAAAAATGAAGCAGATTATACAAGATATGTATATTTTTATCTAAGTTACTTAACTCAAAAAAAAAATTTTAAGGAGGCTAAAGAAGTTGCCTCTACCATTAATTATATTAGTTCAACATTGTTGCTATCGCAGGGAAAAAATTGGATTAAAAATGAAAATTTTGGTCAATTTCAAAAAGTATTTAGCTGTCAAAATCACAACCATATAATCAGTGAATTTTTATTTTTAATTTCAAATTTATATTCCTCCCAAGATGATTTTGAAAGTTCGAATTTTTATTTATATTTATCAAATTTTTTAAATCCCAAATTTATATATAATTTATCTCTAGCAGCTGAAAATTATTTTTTGAATGAAAATTATATAAAATCAAAAAAAATTCTTTTTAACTTCAAAAAAAATGATGTTTTTTATTACTGGTATCGAATTAAAAAAGAAACACAAATTATTGCAAAAGAAAAAAGTGTAGAAAAATCTTTAAATTTTATGATTTCTGAATTTAATAAATTAAAACATTCAAATAACAAATTTATTTATGATATTGCAAATTTTTACAAAAATTCAAAGGATTACGAAACAGCAATTAAATATTACACTCAAGTAATAAATAATATAGATAATAATTTAGAAATAAAATCGGATATTCTTTACAGACGTGGGGGTAGTTATGAAAGAAAGGGTGATTATCATAATGCTGATAAAGATCTATTAGAATCTTTATCTATCAATCCTGATGACGCATATGTTTTAAATTATTTAGCTTACTCTTGGTTGGAAAGAGATTATAAAATTGATGAAGCTCTGCAAATGTTAGAAGTTGCTTATGCTTCAGAAAGTGACGATCCTTATATTATCGACTCTATAGGTTGGGCTTATTATTTAGTTGCAGATTATCAAAAAGCTGAAAAATTTCTGATAAGAGCAGTAGAACTTATGCCAGATGATCCAATTGTGAATGATCATTATGGAGATATTTTATGGAAACTTAATCAAAAAATTCAAGCGAGATATTTTTGGAAAAATGCTCTCGGGATGAAAGATATTGAAAAAGATATGGTTAAAAAAATAAAAATTAAATTACTTAAAGGTCTTGAAAGTTCTTAATGATGAATTTAAGCAAAATTAAATCATATGCCAAAATTAATTTAGCTTTAAATATAATTGGTAAATCAAATAAATTACACAAAATTGAGAGTTTGATTGCTTTTATTAATCTTCATGATCATATTTTAATCAAAAAGATAAAATCAAAAAAACATAAGATTATTTTTGACGGAAAGTTTTCAAGAAATATTACCTCAAATAATACTGTTACAAAGTTACTTAAAAAACTTGATCAAAAAAAATTAATTAATCAAAAATTTTACATAAAAATAACAAAAAATATTCCGCAAAAAGCAGGTTTAGGTGGAGGATCTATGAATGCCGCAAATATTTTAAAATATTTCGTAGAAAAAAAAATAATTAAAGTTGATAATGAACAAATTAGGGAAATTACAAGCTTTATAGGTTCTGATGTTAATCTGGGGCTTGATACGAAAAATTCTATTTTAACATCAAAAAATAAAATTAAAAGATTTAGAAATTGTAGAAGATTATTTACGCTTATTGTAAAACCTAATTTTGGGTGTTCAACAAAAGATATGTATTCTCAAGTTAAGAAATTTGATAGGGCAATCTTGAAAAAACCAAGTAAAAAGATGTTTGAATTAAATTTCCTAAAAAAAATGAAAAATTCTTTGGAAGAGATTGCTTTTGAGAAATACTCAAGTTTGAAAAAAATCAAATCATATTTAAATAATTTAGAAAATCCAATTTTTGTTAGAATGACAGGATCAGGATCTGCATTAGTTTCCTACTATTATTCAAAAAAACAATGTGATAAAGCACAGAAAAAGTTTATTAAAGATTATAAAAAATACTGGTGTATCAGTTCAAAAACTATATAAATTTTATTTTTTGTGTTATACGAATTTAATATTGGGGCGTAGCCAAGCGGTAAGGCACGGGTTTTTGGTACCTGCATCCTAGGTTCGAATCCTAGCGCCCCAGCCAAATATGAAAAATTTATTAGATATATTATTTTTAAGAAGCAATAATTTAGATAAGATTAGTAAAAATTTAAAAGGAATTTCTGCCAACACACCAATTTTAAAAATATTTCAAGCTATTAGTTCCTTCTCATCTTCAAGCGAAATCAGATATGTAGGAGGTTGTGTTAGAAAAGCAATTAATAATGAAATGGTAGATGATATTGATTTAGCTACCAACTTAGAGCCCAAAGAGATTTGCGAGGCATTGAAAAGAAATAAAATTAATTTTCACGAAACAGGTATTGAACATGGAACAATTACTGCCTTAATTGAAAATTATAAGTTTGAAATTACGTCTTTGAGAGAAGATATTTCTACAGATGGAAGACATGCTAAAGTAATTTTCACAAAAGATTGGAAAAAAGATGCTTCAAGAAGAGATTTTACAATAAATTCAATTTATTCGGATACAGAAGGTAATTTATTTGATCCATATAATGGGAAAAAGGATTTGAATAATGGAGAAATCAAATTTATTGGAGATCCTGAAAAAAGAATTAAAGAGGATTATCTAAGAATATTAAGATACGTAAGATTTTTTTTGAGTTACTCCAATAAAAAACATGATCCCAAAATAATCAAACTTCTAAAAATGAATCTTGATGGTATTTCCAAATTATCAAAAGAGAGACAAATTGATGAGCTAAAGAAATTATTAAAAGCAAATGTAATCAAAAATTTATTAAAAGATAAATTTTGCTTAGAAATTTTAGAAATTATATTTCCTCAATTAAGGAATTTTAAAATTTTTACAAAACTTAATTCTTATACTAATAAGATGCTTCCAAAATTAGATTTTATTTTTTTAATTTCTTTATTGATTATTGATGAAACAGATAATACGGATTACTTTTTGTACAAGTTTAATATTTCTAAAAAGGACCAAAAAAGAGTTAAAAACATTCAAGAATTCTATAAAAATAAAATATTTCCAAAGGCATTTGATGAAAAAAATTTAAACAAAATCTTGTATTATAAGGGGAAAGAAGCGGTAATCGATATTTTAAATTTTAGAATATTTAAATCCAATAAGTATGAAAACAATTTAATTGATTTAATTGACATTTATAAAAATAAAAGCGCACCCATGATGCCAGTTAAAGCAGAAATTATAATGAAAAAATTTAAAATGTCAGAGGGCAAGGTTCTTGGTGATAAACTAAAGATTATTGAAGATGAGTGGGTAAGAAATAATTTTCAAATTTCTGATAAACAAGTTGAAAATATAATCAACGATTAAATATATTTTACGTCTTTGATCTCAAAATTTTTAACACCAGCGGGAGTCTTAATTTCTACCAAATCATTTTTATTTTTTCCGATTAACCCTTTTCCTATTGGTGATTGAAAATAAATTAATTTATTTTTGAGATCTGCCTCATCTTTTCCAACAATTTTATAATTAATTTTTTCATTAGTATCTAAATTTTCTAAAAAAACTGTAGATCCAAAAATTACTTTTCCATCATTATTAAATTTCGTAACATCAATAACATTAGCTCTAGCTATTATGTCATTTATTTCTGTTATCCTTCCTTCATTGTGAGATTGTTCTTCTTTAGCAGCATGATATTCTGCGTTTTCTTTAAGGTCACCATGTGATCTTGCCTCTGAAATTGCAGATACAATTTGTGGTCTTTTTTCTTCTTTTAAATAAACAAGTTCATCTTTAAGTTTTTTTAAACCATTTAACGTAATGGGTTCTTTACTCATATTTTTATTTCCACTTTGCTAACGGAGGCAATGACATTAATATGCCATCAACATTCCCTCCTGTTTGTAATCCAAATTTTGTACCTCTATCGTACAATAAGTTAAATTCCGTATATCTACCTCTTTTTATGTATTGCATCTCTTTATCTTGTATTGTCCATTTCTTTTTTATTTTTTTTTTTATAATATTTTCAAAAATCATTTCAAAAGTAACACCCACATCTCTAACAAATTTAAAGTCTTTTTCAAAATTATCTTTTTTATAGTCGAAAAATATACCCCCAATACCTCTAGCCTCCTTTCTGTTTGGTAAATAAAAATATTCATCACACCATTTTTTGTATTTAGGATAGTACTTTCTATCATGTTGATCACACATTTTTTTTAAGATTTTATGGAACTCTTTTTTTTCATTTTCATCTTTCTTTGAAGGGGTTACATCCATGCCTCCTCCGAACCAATCGTATGTTGTAGAGATAAACCTTGTATTAAAATGCATTGCTGGAATTAAAGGGTTTCTCATATGCATGACTACTGATATTCCGGATGCCCAAAATCTTGGATCCTTATGAGCTCCAGGTATTTTTTTTTGAAATTTTTTTGGAAATTTTCCGTGAACTTTTGAAAAATTAACGCCAACTTTGTCAAAAATTTTTCCATTTTGTAAAATTCTATATTCCCCACCACCCTCGTCTTTTTTTAAATTTCTTTTCCAAGTTGTTGAAATAAATTTCTTATTATTCTTCTCTAACTTATTTATACGATAACAAATTGAGTCCTGTAACATCTTAAACCAATTTGCCGCTAGATCTTTTTTAATATTTAAATCCATTTTAGATTAACTTAGTTTGTTTTAAACTTTCTGCCAAGATGATAGCAACTGATGAAGCTATATTTAGTGAGCGCATGTTATTTTTCATGGGTATTTTTAATCTATATTTAATAGTCTTATGTATGTTTTCTGGTACACCAGCACTTTCTCTACCGAACAAAATTGTGTCATTTTTATCAAACTTAAACTTGGTATATGATATTGATGCTTTAGTTGTCATCAATATAATTCTTTGATTTTTTTTGGCTTCAAAAAAGTCTGTTGAGCTCTTATAAAATTTGATTTTTTTCTCATCTAAATAATCCATTACGACTCTTTTGAATCTCTTATCACTTAATAAAAAACCACACGGTTCTATAATTTCTAAATTTGCACCTAGACAAGAGCAGGTTCTGATTATTGCAGCAGTATTTTGGGGAATATCTGGTTCAAATAATGCAATTTTTGGCCCATGATTTGTTGAATAATGTGTCATTCTTTCAGTAGTAAATTAAGTATTTTATATTATATGAAATCATATATTTAAGTAGAAAAAATCTATTTTGAGTATATTTAATTAAGTTAACCAATGTCTGAAAAAAAAACTAATAGAAGAGATTTCTTATTTACTGCCACCTACGCTATGGGCGCTGTAGGGGTAGGTGCCACAGTCTGGCCTATGATTGATCAAATGAATCCAGATGCATCAGTAAAGGCCTTGGCTAGTACAGAGGTTGATATAAGTAGTGTTAACCCAGGAAAGACAATTACAGTTTTATGGAGAGGTAAACCAGTTTTTATCAGAAGAAGAACCGAAGATGAAATAACTGAAGCAAGATCCGTGAAGTTAGATGATTTAAAACATCCTGAAAAAGATGAAGATCGAGCTAAAAATCCCGAATGGCTCGTTATGTTAGGAGTTTGTACTCATCTTGGGTGTGTTCCTTTAGATCAAAAGGGGGATTATAATGGTTGGTTTTGTCCATGTCATGGCTCTCACTACGATATATCAGGAAGAATAAGAAAAGGTCCTGCACCTACAAATATGGAAATACCGAAGTATGAGTTTGTAAATTCAAATACAATTAAGATTGGATAAAATTTATGAGTGAAGAATATACACCTAAGTCGAAGTTTGGAAAATGGTTTAACGACAGATTGCCATTACTTTCGTTAGCAAACCATCTGACAGATTATCCAACTCCTAAAAATTTAAATTATTGGTGGACATTTGGTGGAATTTTAACTTTTTGTTTAATAACTCAAATTGTTACAGGTTTAGTTTTAGCTATGCATTATATTGCTCATGCTGATATGGCTTTTGATAGTGTTGAGCACATCATGAGAGATGTCAACTATGGATGGTTGATAAGATATATTCATGCAAATGGTGCATCGATGTTTTTCTTAGCAGTTTATATACATATTTTTAGATCTTTATTTTATGGATCTTATAAAGCACCAAGGGAAATTATTTGGATTATAGGTATAATAATTTATCTATTGATGATGGCTGCAGCTTTTATGGGCTATGTTTTACCTTGGGGGCAAATGAGTTTTTGGGGTGCTACAGTTATCACAAATTTATTTAGTGCTATACCTTTAGTGGGAGAGGGAATAGTAACATGGTTATGGGGAGGATATTCTGTAGACAATCCAACATTAACCAGATTTTTTACTCTTCATTATTTGATACCTTTTTTAATTTTAGGTTTAGTTGTATTACATATTTGGGCGTTGCACGTGCCAGGAAATAATAATCCAGTTGGTATCGATATTAAGAAACCATCTAAGGATACAGTTCCATTTCATCCTTATATTGTAATTAAAGATGGTTTTGCATTATTGATGTTTATGATTGTATTTGCTTTCTTTGTATTCTACACGCCCAATATTCTAGGTCATGCAGATAATTATATAGAGGCTAATCCTTTAGTTACTCCAGCACATATTGTTCCAGAATGGTATCTTTTACCATTTTACGCAATTTTAAGATCAGTGCCTGATAAGCTATTAGGAGTTGTTGCAATGCTATCTGCTATTTTTATTTTAGCTGCATTACCTTGGCTTGATACCTCGAAAATTAGATCTGCAGTATTTAGACCTTTATATAGACAATTTTACTGGATCTTAGTAGCCGATGTTTTAATCCTGGGGTATGTAGGAGCCATGCCTGCTGAAGGTCTTTATTTATTAATTGCGAGAATTGCTACAGCATATTATTTTTTACATTTTTTAGTGATTTTACCAATTTTAGGATACAAAGAGAAAACTTTACCAGTGCCTTTAAGTATTACTGATCCAATTCTTGGTGGTTCTCCAAATTTAGCTACCGCAAGAAATAAAGAAAGCTTAAGCAATAAGTGAATAAATTTTTAAAAATTAACTTATTTATATATTTCATTTTAACGGCTACATGCAATGCTTTGGCAGCTGAGAAAGTAGAATATTTAAAAACTGATTGGAGTTTTAAAGGTCTTTTTGGAAAATTTGATCGTGGATCTCTTCAAAGAGGTTATCAGGTTTACACTGAAGTTTGCTCTTCATGTCACTCAATGAAATATCTAAGTTATAGAAATCTTACAGAAAAAGGTGGGCCAGAATTTACCGAAGATCAAGCAAAAGCCATAGCAGCTTCTTTTGAGGTTACTGATGGACCTAATGCTGATGGGGAAATGTTTAAAAGACCAGGTAAATTATCTGATAAGTTTGTAATGCCGTACGAAAACGTCAAAGCAGCTCAAGCTGCTAATGGTGGTGCTTATCCTCCAGATATGTCAGTCTTAGCTAAAGCGAGAGGTGGAGGGGTTGATTACATTTATTCTTTGTTACAAGGTTATGAAGATCCACCTATGGGAATTACACTGGATGAAGGAGTTTATTACAATAAATTTATGTATGGAAATAAAATTAAAATGTCCAACCAATTATCTGATGGATTAGTAGAGTATGCTGATGGAACTGTATCAACAGTTGAGCAAATGTCTAAAGATGTTACGACATTTTTAATGTGGGCTGCTGAACCTCATTTAGAGGCAAGACACCGAATGGGATTTAAAGCTATTGTGTATCTAATTATTCTTACGACTTTAGTATATTTCAGCATGAAAAGAATATGGTCACGTATTGAAACGGAAGTTTAAAACATCACCATCTTTTACAATATATTCTTTCCCTTCTAATCTCATTTTTCCATTTATCTTAGAGTTGTTCCAACCTTCATTGGCTATGAAATCTTCATAAGAAACTGTTTCAGCTCTAATAAATCCTTTTTCAAAGTCAGTATGAATTTCACCTGCCGCTTTAGGAGCCAAGCAATTTTTTTGAATTGTCCATGCTCTTGTTTCTTCAGGGCCGGAAGTAAAAAAGGTGTCTAGTTCAAGAATTTTGTAACCTTGTTGAATTAACATGTTTAAACCTGTTTCCTTTAAACCAATCATATCCATATAATTTTTTCTTTCTGAATTATTTAGTTCATTTATTTGATTTTCAATATCTGCAGAGATAATTAGAGTATTTGAGATATCATATTTCTCAATAAAAGATCTGGTATAATCATTACCATTTTTTACACTTTGCTCATCTACGTTGCAAACATAAATCTTTGGTTTTAATGATAACAAACCACTTTGATTAAGTATTTTCTTGTTAAATTGAGTTTTTAAGACTGATAAATCTTTGTTACTATTTATACAATCTAACGCAATTTTTAAAATTTCAAGTTGTTCTTCACTTACGTTTTTTTTATTATTTTTTTCTAATCTTTTTTGAATAGACTCCAAATCTGCTAACATCATCTCAGTTTCAATTATTTCAAGATCTCTAATAGGGTCTACATTTGGATTAACATTTTGAATATCATCCGAATCAAAACATCTGATTAAATGAATAATTGCATCGACTTCTCTTATATGAGAAAGAAATTTATTTCCAAGGCCCTCTCCCTTGGAAGCACCTTTAACTAATCCCGCGATATCAACAAATGAAATTGTGGTATTTATTATCTTTTTTGATTTTGATATTTTCCCTAAGTTTTCTAATCTATTATCAGGAACAGAGACAACGCCAATATTTGGATCAATAGTGCAAAAAGGAAAGTTTGCCGCTTGAGCTTTATTAGAATTAGTTAGTGCGTTAAATAATGTTGATTTACCAACATTAGGCAAACCAACTATTCCACATTTAAAACTCATTACTTATTATTTACAGTGCTTGAAAATAAATCTAATTTTTTTTCTACGAGAATAGAAATTGAGTCAGTTATATCTTTTGATATTTTTTCTATACCAATAGATTCATCTTCATCAAAATTTTGTAAAACATAATCTGAAATTTCAACACTACCTTTTGGTTTGCCAATGCCTATTCTCACTCTTGAATAATCTTTACCTATAAATTTATCTATTGAAGCAATACCATTATGTCCAGCACTGGATCCCCCAAATTTTGCTTTAATTTTTCCAAATTCTACATCAAGATCATCATGAAAAACAATTACATCTTCTGCATCAATTTTAAAATACTCTATTAATTCTCTGATACAAATACCTGAGTTATTCATAAATGTTAAAGGCTTAATTGCGTAAACTTTTTTGTTTCCAATTGAACCTGTTGTTAATAAACCTTTAAATTTTGGTTTTTGCTTTGATAAGCCAAATTTTTTATTTATTGAGTCAATTATTTTAAATCCAACGTTGTGTCTATTATTTTCACTATTTGGTGTTGGATTACCTAATCCTACAAATAAAAGCATAATTTAATTAGATTTTTTGTTCAATTTGAATTGATTATTTTTTTTCTTCTGCTGGTTTTTTATCGGCGGTTTTTTTATCATCACCCTCTTTTTTATCACTATCAGCAGTTTGTTTTTCTCCATCCGCCGCAGCTGCTTCAGCATTTTCTGCTCCTTCTTCACCTTCGGTAGCTTCAGCTTCGGCTGGTTTTTCTGGCTCCTTCATTACCGTAGGAGCAGCAAGTGTTGCAATTACAAAGTCTCTTCCTTGAATAGTTGGGACTACATCTTTATCTAAATTTACTGATGAAATTTTAAAACTTGATCCAATATCAATACCATCAAGATCTAATGTTATTTTTTCAGGTATTTTTTCACTTGGACATTTTAATTCTATTTTTCTTCTAACAATATTTAAAACTCCACCTCTCTTAAGCCCAGGAGATTTTTCTTGATTTATAAAATTAACAGGCACTTCAATTTTGATTTTTACCCCTGGAAGAACTCTTAAAAAATCTACATGTATAGGCTCATCGTTTATAATGTGATATTTCACTTCTCTTGGTAAAACATTTTGAGATTTTCCACTTATATTTAATGAAATTATGTTAGATAAAAAATTTTCTTTCTCAATAAGGTTTTTAAGTAATTTCTTTGAAATAGAAATTTTTTGATTTTCCTCTTTCCCTCCATAAATTATACCTGGAACATTATCATTGTTCCTGATGTCATTTAGTTGACCTTTAGTTTTGTTTTCTCTTATACTTGCTTCTAGTGAATTCATAAAATTCAGGTTTTTAACGCATGTTGACAAATAATCAAGGTAATTATTTGAATAAATCAGAGACGGAAGTTGAGTTTGAAATTCTTTTAATCGCTTCTCCCATAAGTCCTGAAATTGGCAAAACTTCTATATTTTTTACATTTTTTGTTCGATCATTATTATCAATAGTGTCTGTAATAACCAAATTTTTGATGACTGAATTTTTAATTTTTTTCACCGCATCTCCAGATAAAACACCATGAGTAATATAAACATAAACATCTTTAGCACCTCTTTCTTTTAGTGCTTTTGCTGCATTTACTATTGTGCCGCCTGAGTCAATTATATCATCAACAATAATACAAGTTTTACCTTTTACGTCTCCAATTATATTCATAACTTGTGATTGACCTGGTTTAGGTCTTCTTTTATCGACTATAGCTAAACCAACGTTTAAAATTTTGCCTAGTGCTCTAGCCCTTTCAGTACCACCTACATCAGGAGCGATACAAATCATATTTTTAGTTTTGATATTTTTTTTTACATGTCTTGCAAATATTGGAGTCGCGAAAAGGTTATCAACTGGAATATCAAAAAAACCTTGAATTTGTCCAGCATGCAAATCTACAGTCACAACTCTATCAGCACCTGCTTTGGTAATTAAGTTTGAAACTAATTTTGCAGAGATTGATGTTCTAGGTACAACTTTTCTATCCTGTCTTGCATATCCAAAATAAGGAATTACTGCAGTTATGTTCTTTGCTGATGATCTTTTAAGAGCATCAATGCAAAGCAATAATTCCATTAAGTTATCATTTGCAGGCGATGAAATAGATTGAATTATAAAAATACTATTGCCTCTTATATTTTCGTTTATTTCAATATAGATTTCCCCATCTGCAAATTTTCTTATACTGGAATTAACTAATTTTGTTTTAAGATATTTAGCAATATTCTTGCTCAATGCTTTATTGCTATTTCCTGTTAATAATTTCATTGAAAAACTCTAATTAATCATAATTATTGAAATATTTCTACCATAATCATCGTGTTTTAGCTTTGAGGACCTTCTAGCACTAAAAAAATTATTTTTTTTATCAAAAGTATCAATATTTATATGGTCAATTTTTGAGATTTTATTCATTTTAAGTTGAGATTTGACGTATTTTGGCAAATTAAAATAAATTTGATTATTTTTTTTTTTAAAGAAAATTTTATTTTTTTTATCCTTTCGCATGAATCTGCTTACAAAATCTTGCTTAATATTATAATTTTTTTGAGCGATACATGGGCCAATTGCTGCATGAATATTTTTAATACTGCACCCTTTTTTTAACATAAAATTAATTACATTTTTAATAATACCTTTGAATGCACCTCGCCATCCAGCATGAATAGCTGCAATTATATTAGCAACATTGTCATAAATTAGAATTGGTACACAATCTGCTGTTAAAATACCTAATGGTAATTTTTTTTGATCAGTAATTACAGCATCTGCTTTGAATTTCTTTTTAAGATCAAAATTTTTGTTAATAAAAATAAATTTATTACTATGAATTTGATGTAATAAGTAAATATTTTTAGATTTGATACAAATTTTTTTTTTAACAATCTTAAGGTTTTTCTTGATGTTTTTTTTTATATCTTTAGATCCTGGACCACAATTTAAACTTTTATAAATACCTTCTGATTTGCCACCATTTTTATTAAAGAAACCATGACTAATCCCTTTAAAAATTTTTAATTTTTTGGATCGTATCAATCTTTAAATCCTAGTTTAAAATTATTATTTTTATTTTTTATAAACATGACTTTAAAATGATTTCCCATTTCATTAACATCAATAAGTCTTTTGAGCCTATAATAAATGTCTGCTTTTTTTAAAAATGTTTGATTTTTTGTTATTATTTCAGCCCTATGTTTTATACCAATGTTTATTAAAAAATTTCGTTGAGTAGTTGTCATCTCCCTTAAATTTCCAATTTTCTCGATAATCTTTCTGAATAAATAAAAGTTTATATTATGTGTAATATCCGAGTTTCCAATATTTTTTAAAACATTTGAATATTCATGTTTTGATATTGCTTGGAGAGTATTTTTCATTTTCTCTTCAAAATATCCATAATCTATAATTAATATTCCACCTTTATTTTTTTTTATTATTTTTGAAATTTTTCTTAAATAATTAATTCCAATCTCAGAATATTCAATAAAATTTTGTTTTTTACTTATTTTAAAATTAATTTTTTTTTCATATTTTTTCATATTTAACTTTTTGTCAAAAAAGAAAGCGTGCTTTTTATCATTTAAATTTACAAATCTTTCAAACCACGATTTTTGTATTTTAATAAATTGTTTTATCGCAATAGAGTCAAAAAATTCATTTGCAATAAATAATGTAGGTTTTTTTTTAAGATCATCAAAATTCAATAGCCATTTAATTTTATTACCTTTAAGTTTTTTTTTTTGAATCTTGATTAGTACTGGGCTCTTTTCATAAATAAAAATTTCACTAGATGAAATAAAATTTGGAAATTTTTTAAAAGTTTCTATAAGGATTTTCATCATTTCACCATTTCCAGCGCCAAGTTCAACTAGACAAAATTTTTTTGGTGACCCTAATGCTTTCCAAAAACTTAAAACCCAAATTGCAATCATTTCTGAAAATAATCTTGAAACATTGGGCGCGGTTATAAAATCTCCTTTTTTCCCAAAAGGGTTTTTTTTCATGTAATATCCATTTTTCTTATCATAAAGAGAGAGATTTATGTATTCGTCTAATGGAAGATTAAATTTTTGTTTTAATTTCATTTTTAATAAATATTAAAAAAATACCGCTAATTAAAAAAATTATACTTATTAGTTGTCCCATAGTTAACCCAAACATCAAATAACCCAATTGTTCATCTGGAGATCTGTAAAATTCAATTACAAATCTAAATATGGAATAAAAAGTTAAAAAAATTCCTGAAATTTTACCGGGAATATTTAAAAACCCTTTTTTTCTAAAATAAAGTAAAATCAAAAACAAAATTAAACCTTCAAAAATTGCCTCATATAATTGAGATGGATGTCTATAGATTTCGTCAATCTTAATAAATTTAACTCCCCAAGGAAGATTGGTTTCTGTGCCATATAATTCAGAGTTTATAAAATTAGAAATCCTTCCAAAAAATATTCCAATTGGGGCGACAATTGCAACTATATCTAAATAGCTAAATGGATTATGATTGTTTTTTTTAGAAAACCAAACTGTTACCAAAATAATTCCTAAAATACCGCCGTGAAAAGACATTCCTCCTTCCCAAACTTTGAAAATATCTATTAAATTTTTTAAATAATAATCTAAATTATAAAATAATACATATCCAAGCCTCCCACCAAAAATAATTCCTAAAATAACATAAGTGATGTAATCATCGAATTTTTCTTTAATTTGGTTATTTTCTATAAAAATTTTTTTACTTGTAATCCAACCGACAATTATTCCAGCAATGTATGCTAAAGAATACCATCTTATTTCTAAAGAAAAAAGTTCGATCGCAACTGGGTCAAAATTATTAGTGAACATTTTTAAATAATAATTATAAATTTAAATTATAATAAGTTACTATATAAATATATGAAAAATTCAAAGTTTGTTATTGATAGATTATCAAGGCTATTCGAGCAAGGTATTGTTTCTTCAAAAGATTTAAAAAATGAATTATTTACAATTTTGAAATCAAAAAGAGATGAGCTTGTTTTTAAATTAAAATTAACAAGTAAAGATGAATTTGAAGTTTTATCAAAAAGAGTAGAAAACTTAGAAAAAAAAATAGAAAAGATAAAAATTAAAAAAAAAACGAAATTTAAACAGGCAAAAAAATCCTAACTTCTAAACCATTTATTTTTGATTTATCTAATCTTATATTCCCTCCATGTGACCTGATAATATCCGATGCTATTGATAATCCCAATCCTACACTTGACTTAGAGTCAGCTCGACCTTTATTAATTTTATAAAATGGTTTAAATACATTTTCATATTCACTCTCTGGTATACCAGGGCCATCATCCTCAACTTTAATGAATATGTTGTTATTATTTTTTGTGAGTTCTAAATTAACTTTTTTCCCATATTTAATTGAATTGTCTATTAAGTTATTTATACATCTTTTTATTAAATTTTTTCTTCCGTTATAATAAATTCTTGGCATTAAAATTGTTGATAAATTTTTATTATCATATTTTTTTGTTATTTCATTTATTAGATCAGTTAAATTAAACATTTCATCTTTTTCTTGAAAAGAAGATTTCGTGAATTGAAGATATTCATTAAGCATTTTTTCCATTTCATTGATATCTTCTGCAAGTTTATCCGCTAATTCTTTATCTTTTATAAAAGCTATTTGTAATTTCATTCTTGTAAGTGGTGTTCTCAAATCATGACTTATTCCCGAAAGCATTTCAGATCTTTGATTTAAGTGTCTAATTATCCTTTTTCGCATTTTATCAAATTCATAACCTGCTTGTCTTATCTCAGAAGCTCCAGATGGTTTAAATTCCTCAATTTCCTCACCTTTGCCAAATTTTTCTGCCGCTCTGGCTAGATTGGTAATTGGTCTAGTTTGATTTTTAAGAAATATTAAAGAGATTAAAACCATTATTAACGCAGGAACAGTTATCCATAGTGCAAAAATTCTAGCTGATGAACTTGTAATTCTATCTCTAGGTACTAAAAACTTAAAATAACCAGTTTCATATTTTATTTTAATATCAATTAACTCTTTATAATTTGTAGTATCGAACCAAAAATTATCCTGATTAAATCTTGATTTCAATTCGCGTCTTAAAGTTCTATCTATCGGGCTAAACCATCTTTCGTTATATTCAAAGTTAAAATTTGGATCATCGACAAACTCGAAATTTAAATCCTGATATAAAGAAAAAATATTTGCTATTTCTTCATTATTATATTTTTCATCATTATAAAATTCTAAAAAAGTACTTATCTCATTCACTAGAGCTCTTGTCATACCTTTTGATGTTTTAATCCAAAGACTATCAAAAAATACTATTGTTATTATAAGTTGCAAAACTAATACAGGAACAGCAACTATTAATAATGCTCTATAAAATAATCGTTTAGGAAGTATATTTTTAATTAATTTATTCAATCCAGAGAACATATCCTTCTCCTCTAATTGTTTGTAAGAATTTTGGATTTTTTGGATCAATTTCTATTTTTTTTCTTAATCTTGTTATAATAACATCTACCGACCTTTCTTTATCTAAATTAATTAACATTCCTATATCATCTCTTGCGAAAATTTTACCAGGATTATTTATCATTTTTTCTAAGATAACTTTTTCTGTATTATTAATCTTATACTCATTATTACCTTTTTTTATTATAAGTTTATTCAGATCTATTTTTAAATCATTAAACTCAATAATTCTTTTTTGATCGATCTTTTTTGTTTTATTTAATATATTATTAATTCTTAAAATTAGTTCTTTTGGTTCAAAAGGTTTAGGAAGATAATCGTCAGCTCCAATTTGCAGTCCTTCAATTCTTTCATCGGGCTCTCCCTTTGCAGTTAATAGAATTATTGGAGCATCAAGTTTTTTTTTGTTTTCCTCAATAAAATCCAGTCCACTTTTACCAGGCATCATGATATCTAAAATAATCAAATCAAAATTAATTATATCAATTTTTTTTTCTGCCTCTTCTGCGTTTTCAGCTGTTGAGACTAAAAAATTATTTTCATTAAGATATTTTTTTACTAAAGATCTAATGCCGTTATCATCATCAACAACTAATATATGTGCTATAAAATTATCCATTTATAATTTTTTTTAATACATTTTCAAAACTAATGACCTCCTCTGAACTAGAGTTTAATAATGCATTATAAATTCTTTTTTTTTGTAAAATAAAGATTTCATCAAATATTTTTTTACCTTTTTGATTAAGATAAATATGTTTTACTCTAGTATCCTGTTCATCTTTTTTAAAGATAATAATTTCTAATTTAATTAAATCCTTTAAAACTCTATTTAGGCTCTGTTTTGTGACTTTTAACTTTTTTAGTAATTCGGATATTGAAATTCCTTCATACATTGATAGCAAATGAATTACCTTTTGATGAGCCAACCCTATTGAATATTTTTCAAGAATTTTTTTCGAGTCTGAAAATGTTTCTCTATATCCCACAAATAATTTTTCAATTAATTCTTTTAATTGATCGTCTTTTAGATATAAAAGTTCTTTCATTATAGGTAAGTTATATTGACATATTATAGATACAAAGATATTTTTTGTTAATAACTTTTTTTTTAAATTTCAAAAAATGATACCTTACGATAAGAGATCAGGAAAAATATGGTACAATGGGGATCTGGTTGATTGGTCAGATGTCAAAGTTCATGTACTGAGCCATGGTTTACATTACGCGAGTTGTGTGTTTGAAGGTGAGAGAGTTTATGATGGCTCAATATTTAAATTAGAGGAACATACCTCGAGACTATTTTATTCTGCAAAAAGGATGGGCATTGATATTCCTTATAGTGAGGAGCAAATAAATGATGCTTCGAAAAAAATAATTGCAATACAAAAAATTGAAAATGGATATGTGAGACCAGTAGTTTGGAGGGGTAGTGAAATGATGGCTATTTCTGCACAACATACAAAAATTCATGTTGCAATTGCAACATGGGAGTGGGGATCATATTTTGATCCAAAGTTGAAAGTAGAGGGAATTAAATTGAATATATCAAATTGGAGAAGACCTGCGCCAAATACAATTCCTTGGGATACAAAAGCATCTGGTCTTTACATGATTTGCACTCTATCAAAGCATGAAGCTGAAAAACAGGGCTATACAGACTCACTCATGCTTGATCATGAGGGAAATATTGCAGAAGCAACAGGAGCAAATATTTTTTTTAAAGATAAAAATAATGAATTGCATACACCAATACCAGACTCTTTTTTAGATGGAATTACCAGAAGAACTGTAATTGAAATAGCCAAGTCAAAGAATATCAAAGTTCATGAAAGAAAAATTAGTCCAAATGAACTTTCAAATTTTGTGGGATGTTTTTTAACTGGAACAGCTGCTGAGGTTACTCCAGTCTCTTGTATTGCTGAAAATCAGTTTAAAGTTTGTGAAATGATTATTGATTTAAATAAAAGCTATCAAGCTTTAGTCAAAAAGAAAAAAGCTGCTTAATCTTTATTATCTTCTGATATAGCGTGGTCAATTCCTTTTCGCATATATTCATAACCGGTAAATAGCGTTAAAGCTGCTGAAAGCCATAATAAAATAATACCAATAGTTTGGGCATTATAATCTTGAAAATTTATAATCTTATTTCCAGTCTCACCCGAAAGTAAAAGAGCAATTGAAACCATTTGTAAAATTGTTTTTAATTTAGCTAAGTTAGAAACAGGTAGCTTAATTTTTCCTTTTGCTAAAAATTCTCTTAAACCAGAAATAAGTATTTCTCTAGTTAAGATAATTATTGCTGCGATAACTTCGTAGTTACGAATAGTTCCATCCATCACTAAAAGAATAAGAGCAGTTGCAATAATTATTTTATCTGCAATTGGATCTAGTAATTCACCCAGTTTTGACTCTTGCCCTAAAAATCTAGCTAACATTCCATCTAAAAAATCTGTGAACGAAGCGACTATGAATAAAATTAATGCTGTTAAATCTCCATAGAAACCTGGCAAATAAAAAGCCAAAACAAAAAAAGGAACTATTAAAATTCTTCCTACAGTAAGAATGTTTGGTATTTTTTTTAGCATATCTTTTTATTCGTGAAAAAAATTATATATCTTTTTTGCAACTTTTTCCTCAACACCTTCTACAGATTTGATCTCATCTAGGCTCGCAGATTCAACAGATCTTGCCGAGCCAAAATGATTTAATAATGCTCTTTTTCTTACAGAGCCTATTCCTTCAATTTGATCAAGCAATGATTTGCTGATTCCTTTTTTCCTTTTAGCTCTATGAGCACTTATTGCAAATCTGTGAGATTCATCTCTAATTCTTTGAAGAAAAAAGAGAGTAGGGTCATTTTTTGCAAATTTAAATTCTTTACCATTATGGAAAAAAACTTCATTACCACTATTTCTTTGTTTTCCTTTGGCTATCGCGACTATTGGTAAATCATGAAGCCCCAGTTCATTTAGAGTTTCTCTTGCAACAGAGTACTGGCCTTTTCCACCATCAATAAGGACTAAATCAGGAAAAGTTAGGTAATTATCTTTTTCTTGGATAGCTCTTTTAAATCTTCGATTTAGTACTTCACGCATCATGCCATAGTCATCTTGTTCATTCTTCTGAATTTTAATGTTAAATTTTCTATATCTTTTTTTAACAAATCCTTCGTCTCCATAAGCGATCAACGCACCAACACTATTGGTTCCTTGGATATGACTATTATCATAAACTTCTATCAAATTAATATTTGTTTCAAGATTAAATTTATTTGCTACTGCATCAAATAATTCTCTATTATTCTGACTTTCATAAAGTTTTCTAGTTAGGCTATCTTTAGCATTTTTAATTGCCTGATTAATTACTTTTAACTTTGATCCTTTCTTTGCAATGGATATATCGATTTGTTTTTCTTCTTTTTGAGAAAGAGTTTTTTCAATTAAAATTTTTTCTTTGATTTCTTCAGATAGTATAATTGATGATGGAACACTTTTATTTTCGTAAAATTGAGAAACAAACGAATTTAATATATCACTTAGTTTTTCATCAGGATCATGCTTTGGAAAAAAGGCTTGATTACCCCAATTTTGTTTTGATCGATAAAAGAAAACCTGAATGCAAGTTTTACCAGACTCTTTATAACCAGCGATTACATCAGCTTCAATTAAATTTGCTTCATTAATTCTTTGTGATGATTGAATAATATTCAAAGATTTTATTCTATCTCTTAAGATTACAGCTTTTTCAAAATCTAAATTATCACTTGCCTTTTCCATTTGGTCTGAGAGACTTTTTTGTATTTTTCTTGATTTACCAGATACAAATTCAATCGCATCATCGACTGTTTTTTTATAGTCATCTTTTTCTATATACCCAACACATGGACCAGAACATCTTTTGATTTGGTATAAAATACAAGGGCGCTCTCTATTTTTAAAAACTGTATCATCACAAACTCTTAAGTGAAAAATTTTTTGTATCATTTTTATAGTCCAATTTGCAGATCCAGCAGATGCAAATGGACCAAAATAAAAACCTTCTTTCGTTTTTTTCCCTCTATGTCTTTTTATTTGTGGCCATTTATCTTTATTACCAATAAAAATAAATGGAAAAGACTTATCATCTCTTAAAAGAATATTAAATTTTGGTTTATATTTTTTGATTAAATTCGCTTCAAGAAGTAGAGCTTCACTTTCATTTGATGTAGTTGTTATCTCAAGTTTTCTAGTTTGAGATAACATTCTTTCAGTTCTTATAATATGATTTTTTTCTGCTACATAACTTTTAAGTCTGTTAGGTAAATTTTTTGCTTTACCCACATAGAGAATATCCCCTTTATCATTTAACATTCTGTACACACCAGGAAGTTTAGGAATTAGAGGTAGTTCCTTTTTTATTACTTCTTTACCAATTTCAGAACTTATCATGACTTCTTTTTTTGGTAATTTGTATACCAACAGATGAACATTGTTTTAAAATTTCTAATTTTTCAATTTTAAGCATTATTTTACCTATCCTCTTATCTTTAAAAAGTTCATCAAAGACTGCTTCAGCTAAAGTTTCTAAGAAATTATAGTGCTTTTTTTTAATAAGTTTTTTTATTAATTTTACAATAGTTGCATAATTCACAATGGACCTAAGATCTTTATCGTTTGAGGGCTTTTTATCTTGATAATCAATTTCCAAACTAAATTTTACTTTTTGTGCTTTCTCTTTTTCAAAATCATAATAACCAAGCTTTAAATCTAGAATAAGCTCATTAATGAGAATTTTTTTCTCATAATTAAATAAGCTTTTGTTTTTATCTATTTTTACAACTTTGAGATTATTTTTTTTCATTTAGAGTAAATTTTCCTTAAAGAAATTGATAAATTGAGGCATATATACATTCATATTATCTCCACCTATTGTTACACCTTTAGAGAGACACTTTTCTTTTTTCATAGCTTTAAAAATTTTTTTAAAAGTTTTTCTTGGTTGATTTTGAGCAGCTTCATACCAAGCCTCTTCACTTGGATAAATCTTATATTTATCTATTAGCCATTCTTTCCATATTGGATTAGTAACAATGCCGTTATTATCAACATATACATCTGGACAATCATGAAGAGTCATCGCCATTTTTTCTCTCCAAGGTTTTTTACCTGCATGCCATACATGATACCAACCATCTTTAATATCAATTTTTACTTTTCCTGGAGGAGCTTTAATTCTCTCTGCGTGTTCTTTACAAAACTTAGCTAAAGTCCAATCATCTGCACCTCCGTGTACTACAAGTAAAGTCGTGTTAGACGTTAATTCTGGTTCCGCAAAAAAACCAGCCATTCTACATTCAGCTGCTTCTGGTAGAATTGCATCAAAACCTTTCGTGCCTTCAAGAAATTTTGAAGTAAATTTTACATCAGCTAAAAACAAGGAGTTAGTTCCACCCCTCGAGTGACCTGTGGTTCCAAATTTTCCATTAGATCTTGGATGTGATTGTAAAACTTTTAGTGCCATTATTGCATCAATAGCACCATTAATTAGAGGAACTTTAGACTGATCTCTCCAAGTTGCTCTTGCACCTCTAGGACAAAAATTATCTATAAATAATACACCAATACCATTTTCTAAAAGATTTTGTGTTGCGTGATAAACAAAGTCATTCCATACATAATCGCCTGGGCCGCCACTGCTATGAGTATAAATTACTATCGGAACTTTATCAGTTCCTTTTGGTAATTGTAAATATCCTGTAATCTCAATTGGATTTCTGAGATGTCCATCTATTAATACTGTTCTTTGATCAAATCCAGTATATGAATTAAATTTTATTATCTCTCCACCTTTGTGAGTCTTTAATTTAGCAATACCATTCAACATTGATTTTTTTTTAGTACAATTTGTCTTAGAGTCAAAATTTATATTTGTTGAATGTGCTAAAAGATTTGTTGTAAAAAAAATAGCAAGTATTACAAGTATTACTTTTTTCATTCTTTTCCTTTCATTATATCAGGTGTTTGCCAATTTAAGCTTTGACCACTATCAATTGCTAAAACTTGACCTGTAATAGAACTGTTTTTTATAAAAAAGTCAACTGCATTACAAATCTCATTGACATCAACTTGCTGCTTAAGTGGTGTAGCTAAATATTGACTTTTAAAATGTTTTTCCGATTGTCTTTTATTTTTAATTGTTGGTCCAGGTGCTATTCCATTAACTCTTATGTTTGGTGATAAACTCATCGCACTTGTTTTGGTAAAAGTATAAAGGCCAGTTTTACTTAATGTGTATGAAAAAAAATACGGAGTAAGCTTAAATACTCTTTGATCAATTATATTGATAATATTGTTATTTTTGCCTCTGATATTTTTTGAAAACTCTTTTGATAAAAGAGCAGGGGCCTTAAGATTTGTAGAAATATGCTTTTCCCAACTTTTAGTGGTAAAATTTTCCAATTTATCATTTTCAAATAATGAGGCATTGTTCACTAGACAGTCAAAAAATTTCATTTTTGATTTTGAGAATTTAATAATTTTAATGATATCTTTTTCCTTACTAAGATCTCCTTTAACCAAATAAATTTTTGTTCCATAATTTTGAAGTTTTTTCTTTAGATTTTCAGCTTTTGATTTAGATTTATGGTATTGAATTACAATTTGTTTATTTGGACCTGATAATTTTTTAGCTATAGCAGCACCAATTCTTGTTGCTCCACCAGTAATAATTATCCTCTGTGCTTCCATTTTTTATCTCTTTTTTTGGTAACCTTAGTTCCTGGCATGCCCATTGTCGATCTACCTTTTGGATAAAGCTTATTTTTCACGTCATATTGTCTTATTTTTGGGTTTAATGTGATCTCTAATTCAGTACTTTCTAATTTTCTTATCTCATCTCTTATTTTAGCTGCTTCTTCAAATTCCAAGTTAGAAGCTGCTTCTTTCATTTTTTTGTCGAGAGCTTTTAAGTGTTTCTTAAGATTTCCTCCAACATTAGATCCTTCACTAATTTTTACATAATCTTTTTCGTAAACACTTTCTAAAATATCATTAATTTCTTTTTTAACTGTTTTAGCATCAATTTTGTTTTTTTTGTTATATGCTAATTGAATTTTTCTTCTTCTTTCAGTTTCTTGGATTGCTTTTTTAATACTCTTCGTTTCTTTATCAGCATAAAGAATAACTTTTCCATCTACATTTCTAGCAGCCCTTCCTATAGTTTGAATTAATGAAGTCTCAGATCTTAAAAATCCTTCTTTGTCAGCATCTAAAATTCCAACTAAAGCACATTCAGGTATGTCTAGACCTTCTCTCAATAAATTAATTCCAACCAAAACATCAAAGACTCCCATTCTTAAATCTCTCATGATTTCTATTCTTTCAAGTGTATCTATATCTGAATGGAGGTACCTTACTTTTACTCCATTTTCATGAAGGTATTCTGTTAAGTCTTCTGCCATTTTTTTTGTTAAAGTTGTAACTAAAACTCTATGATTATTTTCAATTACTTTTTTACATTCATGCATTAAATCATCTACTTGGTTTTTAGCGGGTCTTATTTCTACAGGTGGATCAATTAACCCTGTAGGTCTAATAACTTGATCTATAAACTTACCTTTTGTTTGTTCTAATTCCCAAGGACCAGGAGTTGCAGAAACAAATACTGTTTGAGTTCTCATCAGATCCCATTCTTCAAATTTTAACGGTCTGTTATCCATACAAGATGGAAGCCTAAAACCATATTCAGCTAAAGTACTTTTTCTAGACCTATCTCCTTTGTACATTCCATTTAGTTGAGGAACAGTTACATGACATTCATCAACAAAAATTAAAGTATTATCTGGAAAGTATTCAAATAGAGTGGGCGGAGGTTCTCCTGGCTTTCTTCCAGATAAAAATCTTGAATAATTTTCAATACCAGCACATGAACCAGTAGCTTCAATCATCTCAAGATCAAATTTAGTTCGTTCTTCTAATCTTTGAGCTTCAAGCAATTTGTTTTCCGCCCGGTGTTTTTTAAGCGTTATCTCTAATTCTTTTCTAATGTTGATTATGGCCTGTTCTACAGTTGGTTTTGGAGTTATGTAGTGGCTATTTGCATAAACTTTGACTAAACTTAGCTCTCTTACTTGATCGCCTGTAAGTGGATCAAATTCTTCAATTTTTTCAAGTTTATCTCCAAATAAACTTAGTCTCCAAGCTCTATCCTCTAAATGAGATGGAAATATTTCTAAATATTCTCCACGAGCTCTAAAAGTACCTCTGTAAAAATTTTGATCATTACGTTTATATTGTAAAGCAACTAGGGATTTTATTATTTGTTCTCTATTGTAATCATAATTTTTTTGAAGAGTTAAAGTCATTTTACTATAAGCTTCAACTGATCCTAATCCATAAATACAAGATACGCTGGCAACAATTAATACATCATCTCTTTCTAGCAGGGATCTTGTTGCAGAGTGTCTCATTCTGTCTATCTGTTCGTTAATAGATGCTTCTTTTTCAATATATGTATCTGATCTCGGGACGTAGGCTTCCGGTGTATAATAATCATAATAAGATACAAAGTATTCAACTGCGTTATCTGGAAAAAATGTTTTCATCTCACCGTATAGCTGTGCAGCAAGAGTTTTGTTTGGAGCTAAAATTAATGCTGGTCTATTGGTTGCTTCAATTACCTTCGCCATTGTGAAAGTTTTTCCTGAACCAGTTACTCCCAGTAATACTTGATTAAATTCTTCTTTATTTGCTCCTTTAACTAATTTTTTTATAGCCTCTGGCTGATCACCTGCAGGCTTAAAATCTGATTTAATTTTAAATTTTTTACCACCTTCAAGTTTTCCACTAATTTTAGGATTTTTGCTCTGGATATCTGTAATTAAATCTTGATAAGTATTTTCCATATATTAAAGAACGTAGTAGAATTAATTTATATTTCAATGAGCATAATATCAGACAGTTTAAAAAGAATTAAACCATCACCAACTATTGCTGTTACTCAAAAAGCAAGAGAACTTAGGGCAGCTGGAAAAGATGTGATTGGTTTGGGAGCTGGTGAGCCAGATTTCGATACCCCAGATAATATTAAAGATGCAGCAATTCAAGCAATCAAAAATGGAGATACAAAGTATACAGCGGTTGACGGAACCCCTGCCTTAAAGAAAGCTATTGTTGAAAAATTTAAAAGAGAGAACAAATTAGATTTCAATACTGACCAAATCACAGTTGGAACCGGTGGAAAGCAAGTTCTTTATAATGCTTTCATGGCAACTTTAAATAAAGGTGATGAAGTAATAATTCCCGCACCTTTTTGGGTTTCATATCCTGATATGGTTTTATTAGCTGGAGGTAAACCAAAAATTGTAAAATGTGATGAAAAAGATAGTTTTAAACTTACAGCTAAAAAACTTAAAAAAGCAATTTCAAAAAAAACTAAATGGTTAATTTTGAACTCACCATCAAATCCAACTGGAGCAGGTTATACAAAAAATGAAATTGAAGACTTAGCCAAAGTGTTAATGAAAAATAAAAAAATCTATATTTTAAGTGATGATATCTATGAACATATCAAATATGATAATTTCAATTTTTTTACAATTGCTCAAATATCCAAATTAAAAGATAGAACATTAACAATGAATGGAGTAAGCAAATCATATGCAATGACAGGGTGGAGAATTGGTTATGCAGCTGGTCCAAAAGATATAATTAAAGCTATTGGTAAAATTCAATCTCAATCAACTTCAAACCCTTCCTCTGTAAGTCAGGCAGCAGCTGTTGAAGCTCTTAGTGGATCACAAGATTTTATTCAAGAAAGATCTGATGCATTTAAACAAAGAAGAGATTTCGTTGTAAAAAGTTTAAATAAAATCAAAGGAATAAGTTGTTTAACGCCTAATGGAGCTTTTTATGTATTTCCCAGTTGTAAAGGTTTATTAAATAAAAAGACAAAATTAAAAACCGACACTGATTTTGTTCAAAAATTACTGGAAAAAGCAAATGTTGCAGTTGTGCAGGGCTCTGCTTTTGGTTTAGAGGGTTATTTCAGAATTTCTTATGCTACATCAATGGAGAACTTAAAAAAAGCAATGGAAAGAATAAAATCATTTTGTGAAAGTATTTCTTAATTAGTGAGCTAAAAACTTTTCAGCTTCTAAAGCTGCCATACAACCCATCCCAGCTGCAGTGACTGCTTGTCTGAACGTTTTATCTTTTACATCACCAGCTGCGTAAACACCAGGTATATTTGTTTCCGTTGAATCTGGTTTGGTTATTAAATATCCTTCATTGTCCATATCTAATTGATTTTTAAATAGTTGTGTTGCTGGATCATGACCTATTGCAATAAATAACCCATCTACTTTTAATTCACTAATATTGTTTGTTTTAACATTTTTAACTTTTATACCTTTTACATTTTTGGGTTCTTTATCTCCAACAACATCCTCAACTACAGAGTCCCAAATTATTTCAATTTTTTTATTTTCCATTAATTTCTTTTGAAGCATTTTTTCAGCCCTTAAACTATCTCTTCGGTGGATTAATTTTACTTTAGATGCAAATTTTGTCAGGAACATTGCTTCCTCAACAGCAGCATTACCACCACCTACAACTGCAACTTCTTTATTTTTAAAAAAGAAGCCATCACATGTAGCACAAGCCGAAACTCCAAATCCTCTGAATTCTTGTTCAGATTTTAAATTTAACCATCTTGCTTGGGCACCTGTAGAAATAATGATGCTATCTGCAGTATATTTTTGACCACTATCTCCAACAGCTTTGAAGGGTGAAGATTTTAAGTCTACTGATGTTATATGATCCTCAATCATTTCAGTCCCAACGGCTTTTGCCTGATCTTTCATTTGATCCATCAACCAAGGTCCTTGAATTGCATCTGCAAACCCAGGATAATTTTCCACATCAGTTGTAGTAGTTAATTGTCCTCCTGGTTGAGCGCCGTGAACTAGTATTGGGTTGAGCATTGCTCTTGCAGCATAAACTGCAGCTGTATATCCGGCTGGTCCGGATCCAATTATTAACACTTTTGTGTGTTTAGTTGGATTTTGTGTCATATGAGAGCTATATAGTAATTAATGTCCAAATTAAAAGGTTTATTATTAACAGAGGGAATGCATGGCATGATTAGCCAAGTCGAGGGACTTGCTAATGCACTAGAACTTGATTTTATACACGAGAAAATTGAACTTAATAAATTTTGGAAACTATTTCCACCAAAAATTACCCCAACTAAGGATTTTGTTTTTAAAAATAAAATTGAACATAATTTTAATATTGTAATTTCTTGTGGGAGAAAAAGTGTCATTCCATCAATTTATTTAAAAAAAAAATATAAAAATAAAATTATGAATATTCATATTCAAAATCCTAAAGTTTCACTTAATAATTTTGATTTTATAGTAGCTCCTGAACATGATGGCCTTAATGGCAAAAATGTTTTACTTACCAAAGGGGCAATTCATTATTTAAAAGATAATGAGTTGGATGAAAACAAAACTTATTTAAAATCTCATGTAAAAAAAGAAAAAATTGTAGCTTTTATCGTTGGCGGGCCAAACAAGTATTACAATTATGATGATAAAATTATTGATGAAATATTTTTTAGGTTAAAAAATAATTTTATTAATAATAGTTATCAATTAATCTTTATTCCTTCAATGAGAACTCCACAGAAAATAATTGATAAAGCAAGAAATTATTTTGATAATAACCAGATTATAATAAATAAAATTGATAAAAAAGCTTACCTATCATCGTTGAAATTAGCAGACCACATTGTTGTAACGTGTGATTCTACATCTATGATTTCAGAGGCTGCTATAACAGGCAAGCCAATTTATGTTGCTCAAATGCCTAATATTAAAAAAAACAATCGATTTAAAAAGTTTTTTGAATTATTTAAGTCTCTCAATATTATAAAAGATTTAGATTATTCTATTGAAAAGTGGAGTTATAAAAAACTTAATGAAACTGACAGAATATCAAGATATATAAAAGATCGATTAAAAAATTATGACTTTTCTTAATTCAATTTTGACTCAATCTAAAAAATATGATTTCCCATTTGATCACTGGGAATATAATAATGCTCTGTCAGATGAAGCTATAAACGAAATTATAAAAGCAGATATTCCAGATGTAACTAAACATAATTTAACTTACGATGGTACTAGAGCAATTGATGATGGTTCTGCTGAATTTAGAGAAGGAAATGCTTCTGGAGGAAAAGCCTTAAAGTTTAGATGCTTTATAACTAAAGAAAATGCCCAACAATTTCCAAATTTGTTAAAATTTATCAAAGAATTGCAGTCAAAAAAAACTTACGAGACAATTTCTAAAATGATTAAAAGAGATTTGTCAAATTCATATGTAAGAGTTGAGATTATTTGTGATCGTGAAGGGTTTTGGTTAAAACCTCATTGTGATATTAAAGAAAAACTTATGTCAGGTCTTATTTTTGTAAACAATGCAAATGAGTCCGAGGATTTAGGAACTGATTTTTATAATGAAAAATTAGAAAAAGTTAAAACTGTTCCATTTAAGCATAATTATGGTTACTTATTTACAAGTGGTCCTAATACATGGCATGGAATGGAGAAAAAAAAAATTGTAATTGAAAGAAGATGTATTCAAGTAAACTATGTAACATTCCCAACAGATTGGAAAGTTGAATAGTCTAATTAAATTGATGTGAAATGTGCAAATAAACCTATTATAAGAAATATTCCAAAAGTAATACAAATACCAGTTATAGCTTTGATCTGATCATCGTCTTCGAGTTTCCAAGGTTTATAATTATTTTTTTCTTTATTTTTTTTTATTAGATTTTCAAAATATGTGTAGATTTCTGAGCTCATAATTTTGAGAATTTAATATTATTTAAATGTTAATAACAATAAACCTGCTATTCAATTTGGGTTCAACTTAAAATTGAGTCAATCATTTAACTTATATCTTGGAGAGAATTTACCTCTAATTTTTTTGTTTTAAGTGATTTTATTGCTTCTAAGCATGCGTAAGCTGTAGACATATTTGTGCAGTAAGGCACTTTATTTTTTAGAGTTGCTCTTCTAAGAGCTATTGCATCGTTTAGTCTATGCTCGCTATTTCCACCACCAGTATTTATTACAAGTGCAATTTTTTTAGAGTCCAAAACATTAACTATATGAGGAGAACCACTACTAACTTTATTAATAATTTTACATTTCATCCCGTGTTTTCTTATATACTCTGCTGTTCCCTTAGTGGCGCTAAGAGTAAAATTAAGTTTTATCAAATCCTTAGCTAAAATAATTCCTTCATCTTTATGAGAGTTTTTTAAAGATATAAAAGCAAGACCTTGTTTTGGCAAAGAGTTTGCAGCTGCAATTTGACTTTTTGCAAATGCCATACCAAAATTTTTATCAAATCCCATAACTTCACCTGTCGATTTCATCTCTGGTCCTAAAATTAAGTCACTATTTGGAAATTTATTAAATGGGAATACTGCTTCTTTAACAGCATACATTCCTTTCGATTTATCTTTTAAATTAAATTTAGATAACTTTTCACCAGCCATGACTCTTGAGGCTATTTTCGCGAGTGAAAGGCCTTTAGCTTTTGATACGAAAGGCACCGTTCTACTGGCTCTAGGATTTACCTCAATAACATAAATCACGTCTTTTTTGATTGCAAATTGAATATTCATAAAACCTTTTACTTTTAAAGCTAGGGCGAGTTTTTTAGTTTGATTTTCTATTTCTTTGACGAGGTATGGTTTAATAGAAATAGGTGGAAGACTACATGCCGAGTCTCCTGAATGAATTCCAGCTTCCTCAATATGTTGCATAATACCTGCAACATGGACTTGTGTCCCGTCAGAAATAGCGTCAACGTCCACTTCCATTGCATGGTCAATAAATTTATCGATTAGAATTGGGTTTTTTTCTGCAGCTTTAAATGCTTCATTTACAAAATTTTTAAGTTGACCTTTTTCATAAACAATCTCCATTGCTCTTCCTCCTAAAACATATGAAGGTCTAACAATGAGAGGCAGACCAATTTTTTCTGAAATTTGAATTGCTTGTTTAAATGTTTTAGCAATTCCACTCTTAGCTTGTTTAAGTTTTAACTTATTTAATAAACCTCTAAATCTGTCTCTGTCCTCAGCCAAATCAATAGATGTATATTGAGTGCCTAATATTGGAAGTTTATTATCATGTAAAAACTTTGCAAGTTTAATTGGTGTTTGACCACCAAACTGAGCTATAACACCAACTAAATTTCCTTTTTCTTTTTCCTTTTTAATAATATTAAATACATATTCTTCTTTTAATGGTTCAAAATATAACCTGTCACTAGTGTCGTAATCTGTAGAAACAGTCTCGGGATTACAATTGATCATTATAGTTTCAAAACCCGCCTCTTTTAATGAAAAACTTGCCTGACAACAGCAATAATCAAACTCTATTCCTTGACCAATTCTATTAGGTCCACCCCCAAGAATTATAATTTTTTTCTTATTAGTGGGTTCTGCCTCACACTCAGAATTTATCGAAAAACTTCTTTGATATGTTGAATACATATATGGTGTGAACGATCTAAATTCAGCAGCGCAAGTATCAACCTTTTTAAATACAGGTAATATTTTTAAAGATTGTCGTTTTTTTCTTACAACATCTTCAGAGATTTTAGTTAATTCTGATAGTTTTTTATCTGAAAAGCCAATAGATTTTATTCTATTAAATTCTTCAAAATTTTTTGGAAGCCCTTGTTTTGTAATTTGTATTTCACAATCTACAATTTGTTTTAATTGACTTAAAAACCATGGATCTATTTTTGATAACTTGAATATTTTATTTAAACTGATTTTCTTTCTGATTGCCTCAGCAACTAATAAAATTTTATTTGGAACGTTTTCTTTTAATTTTTTTTTAATTTGAACTTTGTTTAGATTAAATATTCTATCTAATCCCGAAAACCCCGTCTCAAGAGACACTAAAGCTTTTTGAAGAGATTCTTTGAAATTTCTTCCTATAGCCATAGCTTCACCAACTGATTTCATTGATGTACCAAGTATTGCTGGAGAAGTTGAAAATTTTTCAAAAGTGAATCTGGGAATTTTGGTTACAACATAATCTATACTTGGTTCAAATGAAGCTGGAGTAACTTTCGTAATTTCGTTTTTAAGCTCATCCAAGGTATAGCCAATAGCTAACTTTGCAGCTACTTTTGCAATAGGAAATCCAGTAGCTTTGGAAGCCAACGCTGAGGATCTAGATACACGAGGATTCATTTCAATTATAACCATACGACCATTCTTAGGATTGATAGCGAACTGAACGTTAGATCCACCTGTTTCAACTCCAATCTTTCTTAAACATGCAATAGAAGCATTTCGCATTACTTGATATTCTTTATCGGTCAGTGTAAGTGCAGGGGCAACTGTAACTGAGTCGCCTGTGTGTATTCCCATAGGATCGATATTTTCAATTGAGCAAATAATTATACAATTATCTTTTTTATCCCTTACTACTTCCATCTCAAATTCCTTCCATCCTTCCAGGCATTCTTCAACCAAAACTTGGCCAACAGGCGACTCCTGTAATCCGTTTTTTAAAATTTTAAGATAATCTTTTTTTGTCTTTGCAATTCCACCTCCGAGTCCCCCTAGTGTGAACGCAGGTCTGATGATTGCAGGTAGGCCAATCTTTTTTAAAACCTTTTTAGCTTGATTGTTATTATTAACAATTTCAGACTTTGGTAAATCTAAACCAATATCAATCATATTTTTTCTAAATTTCTTTCTATCCTCTGCATTTGAAATAGCCTTGGAATTAGCTCCGATAAGCTCTATTTTATATTTTTTTAAAATTCCTTTTTTTTCTGCTTCCATTGCTAGATTTAAAGCAGTTTGGCCACCCATTGTTGGTAGAATTGCGTCTGGTTTTTCTTTTTTAAGAATTTTTTCTAAAACTTGAATTGTAATTGGTTCTATGTAAGTTTTGTCAGCAACATCAGGATCTGTCATAATTGTTGCTGGATTAGAATTAATTAAAATTACTTTATAACCCTCGTCTTTAAGAGCTTTGCATGCCTGTGTACCAGAATAGTCAAACTCGCATGCTTGGCCAATTATGATTGGACCCGCTCCCACAACTAATATTTTTTTAAGATCTTTTCTTTTTGGCATTTTTTTTTATGTTATTAATAAATTGCTTAAATAAATAAACACTATCCTGGGGTCCAGGATTTGACTCAGGATGATATTGGACTGAAAACACTGGCTTATCCTTTAATCTTATTCCCTCAATGCTATTATCAAATAAAGATTCATGGGTAACTTGAACATTTTTCGGCAAAGTTTCTTTAACTACTTCAAATCCATGATTTTGACTGGTTATTTCTACATTATCATGAATGAGATTTTTAACTGGATGATTTGCACCTCTATGACCTAATTTCATTTTTTTCGTTTTTCCACCTACTGCTAAAGCTAGAATTTGATGCCCTAAACAAATTCCAAATATTGGTAAGTTTCTTTTAATTAAGTTTTTAATTATCTTGATTGCATATTTTCCAGTAGCAGCAGGATCACCAGGGCCATTTGATAAAAATATACCATTCGGTTTAAGGCTTAATATCTGTTCAGCCGAAGTTTTGCAAGAAACCACTGTAACTTTGCAATTGAAATCAGAAAAGTATCTTAAAATATTTTTTTTAATTCCATAATCTATTGCAACAATATGATAAGAATTTTTTTTATTTTTTAAAAAACCACTTTCTTTTTTCCAAGTTTTAAATCCTTTCCAAATATATTTTTTCGATGTCGTAACTTTTTCTGCTAAATCTAAGTTTTTTAAACCGCTCCATTTTATTGTTGTATTAATTAATTTTTTTATATTAAATCGTCCTTTTTTTGAGTAACTAATAGTTCCTTTTGGAGCACCTTTGTCTCTGATAAAGTTTGTAAGATTCCTAGTGTCTAGACCAATAATTCCAACAATTTTATTTTCTTTAAGCCACGTGTCTAAATGTAAAAATGATCTATAATTTGAAGGGTCAGTTATTTCTGAATTAAAAATAACACCTCTAGTCCAAATTTTATCAGACTCATGGTCTTCTTTATTAGTTCCAACATTGCCTATGTGAGGAAAAGTGAAATTGATAATTTGGCCTGCATACGATGGATCAGATATTATTTCTTGATATCCAGTTAAGGAGGTATTAAAACATATTTCTCCAGTTGCAGTCCCTTGATAACCAATCCCAATGCCTTTGAAAATTTTCTTGTTTTCAAGAACTAAAATGCCTGTTTGAATTTGTGAAATTTTTTTTGAGTTAGTTTTTTTTGCTTTTTTGATCAATTACAACTCATAAGTTAAAGGTTAATACAATAATTGGTTTATTATCGCAACAGAGATCTATTATAAAATTGTAAAAAAACAATTTTTCTTTTGAAGAATTTTTTGTTTAAAGTAGATTAAAAAAAAGTAATGTCTTTAAAAGAAACAATTGAAACTGAATATAAAAATGCTTTAAAATCAAAAGATAAAGGCAAAATCTCAACTTATAGGTTAATTTTATCCTCTATAAAGGATTTGGATATTTCTAATAGATCTGGACCGAATAAAAAAGAGACAGATGATAATGATATAAAAAAATTATTTAAAAAAATGGCTAAACAAAGAGCCGAATCAATAGATATTTACAAAAAGAATAATCGTTCTGATCTTTTAGAAATTGAGCAGAATGAATTCAATATTATTACTAGTTTTTTACCTAAACAACTTGGAGATGAGGATACAAAAAAAATTTGTGAAGAGATCATTTCCAATTTAGGAGCCAGTTCTATGAAAGATATGGGTAAAGTTATGGGTGAATTAAAAAAAAAATATGCAGATGAAATAGATTTTGCGAAAGCTGGAGTATTGTTAAAACAATTATTAAACAAGTAATGAAATATCCAAAAGAATATTTAGATGAGATTAAAAATAGATTAAAAGTTTCAACAGTTGTTTCAAAAGTTGTAAGTTTAAAAAAAAGAGGAAAAGAATATGTGGGTCTCTCACCATTTAAGAATGAAAAAACACCCTCATTTACTGTTAATGATGAAAAAGAATTTTACCATTGTTTTGCAACTTCTGAACATGGAAATATTTTTGATTTTGTAATGAGAACCCAAAACTTGAGATTTGGAGAAGCTGTAAAACTGCTTGCAAATCTTGCTGGTATGCAGCCATATATTTTTTCCAAACAAGATGAGGAAAGAGAGAAAAAATGGAAAATTTATTCCTCAATTTTTAATATTTATGTAGATTTTTATCACAATGAATTAATTAAAAATGAAAAATATTTTTTTGTTAGAGATTATTTAAAAGATAGATCACTTGATAAAGATTTAGTAAAAAAATTTAAAATTGGATATATTGAAAAAAATCCAAATTTTTTCGAAAAATTAAAAAAAGACTTTAAAATTGAGGATTTGTTAGAAACTGGATTATTTTATCTAGATGAGAAAAAGAAAATTTATGTTGAAAGATTTAAAGGGCGTTTAATTTTTCCAATAAATAATATTTCCGGTCAACCAATTGCATTAGGAGGAAGAATAATTGAAAAAAGTGATTTTCTTGCAAAATATATTAATTCTCCTGAAACTCTTTTTTTTAAAAAAGGATCAAATTTATATAATTTAGACTCAGCTAGGAAGTTATCTAATAAGTTAGATGATGTTTTTTTAGTAGAGGGGTATATGGATGTAATTGGGTTAAATAAAAATAAAATTGAAAATGCTGTAGCTAATTTGGGAACATCTCTGACAGATAAGCAAATATTTTCTTTAAATCAGTTTTATAATAATATCGTTATATGTTTTGATGGCGATGAAAGTGGGTATAAGGCTGCTTTAAGAGCTGCAGAAAATTCTTTAAAAGATTTAAAACCTGAAAAGCAAATTTTATTTTTATTTTTACCAGATAAAGAGGATCCAGATAGTTTTGTGAATAAAAATGGAAAAGATTATTTTATTGATTTTTCAAATAAGAATAAGATATCCATACATAAATTCATATTTAATCACTATAACAAAGAGGCTGAAAATAATCCATCCTCTATGGCAATCTTTGAAAAAAAATTAAGATCTTTAGCTAATTCAATAAAGGATAGCTACATTAAAAAATATGTTTTAGAATATTTTTTAGAAAAAATTTCTGAATTAACTCCACATACAAATCATAATAAAAAAAATTATTATTATAAAAATACGAAATCATTAGAAACAACAAAAAAACATTTTAATGAAAGTAAATTTTTGAGTGGTGTAGAGTTAAAAGAATTTTCATTGATTTATTTAATTTTAAATAATCTAGATTTAATTAAAGAAAATATTCATTTAATTGAAAACATAAAACTATTTACTGAAGTTAATAAACAAATTTTCGAAAAGATTATCCTAAATTTAAAAACTAGTGAAAAGCTTTCAATAAAAAATTTAGATATTGATGATCAATTAATTGATAAAATAATCAAATTTGCTCCAATCAAACACATTTTGAAGAACAAATCTAACAGTGACTATCAGATATTAGAATTATTAGATGATGTAAGAAGGGATTTAAACAATTATGATTTAGAGTTAAGAATTCAAGAGTTAGAATCACGATTTTCAAAAGATTTGAGCGAGACCACATTTAATGAGCTAAAAGAGCTCAAAAAAAAGCAAAATATCAATTAATTATTGCAAATTATTAATGGATTTTTGTTAATTTAACATTATATAAGACTTTCCAAAAATTTATAGCAGTGGAAAAAATTATAACAAAATCTTTCGCAAGGTTAATGGGTAGAGGTACTCATAGAGGATTTATAACTTACGAAGAATTAAGCAAATCCTTGGGTAAGAGAAATCTATCAAGTGAAAATCTTGCTCAAGCATTTATTCATATCTTAAATGATAAAGTATCACTTGTAGAAAAGAAGTCCGATTTTAAAGTTTTAAGAAAAAAAGAAGGTTCTTCAAAAGACGAAGGCAAAACAATTGAAAAAAGTGATGATCCTATAAGAATGTATCTTAGAGAAATGGGCGGTGTAGAACTTCTGTCTCGAGAAGGAGAAATTGCGATTGCTAAAAGGATTGAGGCAGGTAAAGATGTAATGCTTATAGCTTTATCGCAAAGTCCAATTACAGCACAACAATTTTTCGATTGGAATGAAAAACTTCAAAAAGATGAAATTTTAGTTAGGGAGATAATTGATATTGATACTAATTACATGGAAGACGAGTCCACCGGACCAAGTGCAAAACAAAAAAATTCAGGAGAAACTGATAAAGATGAGACTTCAAATGATGAAAATGAGGATGATTTCAATCCAACACTTGCCGCGATGGAGACTGAAATTAAACCTAAAGTTCTAAAAACTGTTAATAATTTAACTAAAGAATACAATAAATTAATTCGTTATCAGAAAGAAAAACTAGATTGTGTCTTAAGTTCTAAATCTTTTTCTCCAGCTAAAGAAAAAAGTTATGAAAAAATTGTAAATGATATCTTAGAAAACATTAAATCTTTACAGTTGTCACCCTCAGTCTTGGAGGATTTAGTTCAAAAACACTATGTTGAAAGTAAAAAAATCTTATCATTAGAAGGAAATCTTCTTAGATTAGCAATGGACAATAAAATTTCTAGAGATGAATTTATAAAATTTTATGTTGGTAATGAAATTAATCCTAATTTTAAAAAATTTTTAGATACAAATTCGTTATGGAAAAGCTTTTTTATAAAAAATAAAGTTGCTTTTAAGGATATAAGAGACAGGCTTATTGAGATTAGTCAAAAATTAGGAATGTCTGTCACAGATTTTAAAAAATTAGTCAGTAGAATTCAAAAAGGTGAAAAGGAATCAAGAATTGCTAAAAAAGAGATGGTTGAGGCTAATTTAAGATTAGTTATATCAATTGCAAAAAAATATACTAATAGAGGTCTACAGTTTTTAGATTTAATCCAAGAGGGAAATATTGGATTAATGAAGGCAGTTGATAAATTTGAATATCGAAGAGGTTATAAATTTTCTACTTATGCGACTTGGTGGATTAGACAAGCAATAACAAGATCAATCGCTGATCAAGCAAGAACTATTAGAATACCTGTTCATATGATAGAGACAATAAATAAAATTGTAAGAACACAAAGATTAATATTGAGTGAATTTGGAAGAGAGGCAACACCAGAAGAATTAGCAAAAAAACTTAGAATGCCACTTGATAAAGTAAGAAAAGTTTTAAAAATTTCTAAAGAACCTGTATCGCTTGAAAAACCAGTTGGTGATGAAGAAGATAGTAGTTTAGGTGATTTTATAGAAGATACAAAAGCACTAGCTCCCCTTGAGCAAGCCATTAAATCAAATTTAGGAGAGGCTACAACAAAAATTTTATCTACATTAACTCCTCGAGAGGAAAGAGTTTTAAGAATGCGATTTGGGGTTGGGATGAATACTGATCATACTTTAGAAGAAGTTGGTCTCCAATTTTCTGTTACAAGAGAGCGAATAAGACAGATTGAAGCAAAGGCATTAAGAAAATTGAAACACCCAAGTAGATCAAAGCAACTTAAAAGTTTTTTAGAAAGTTAAAATAATTATAATCAGGGCCGTTAGCTCAATAGTAGAGTACTGCATTGACATTGCAGGGGTAGTTGGAGCGTAACCAACACGGCCCACCATTTTTTATTCACTACATTTTCTTTTTTTTAATTTATAAAGTTGTATGAACATAAAAGATTTAAAAGTTGTTTTTGCTGGATGTGCTAGGGACTGCGAGCCTCATATTCATCAAACTATAAAAAATTTAAATTTATATTCATCTCTTTTTTCAGAAACCTATAAAATTATAATTGAAAATGGATCAAAAGATAAAACTAAAGAAATTTTAAAACAAAATGAAGATAAAAATAATTTTTTTTTATTTAAAGAGGAATTTACCTCACTTCGATACAGAGGTGAAAGGTTAGAAAGAGCTAGGAATTTAATTATTGAAACTATAAGAAAAAACTCAACGTTAAAAAATTGCGATTTATTTGTAATGGTGGATTTAGATGATACTGGAACTTTCAGAATAAGTGATAATGATATCATAAACTCCATAAAATTTCTGTATTCTGAAGAAAGTATCGCCGCAGTTTTTGCAAATCAGTTAGGAACTTATTATGATATGTGGACACTAAGAGACAGTAAATATTGTAAAAAAGATTTTTGGGTAGAGATATTACAAAATTTAATGAAGAATAAAAATTTTTCAGAAGATATATCAAAAAATAATATATTAAATGTTAAGAAAGAAATTGAGCAGCATAAAACATTTTCTTTTGAAAAAAATCACCCCCCAATTCCTGTTGACTCAGCATTTGGTGGTTTTGGAATTTATAAAATGAAACATGTTTTGAATAATAAAAAAAGATATAAAGGAGAACAAATTATTGATTTGATCAGTAAAGATAAAAAACAAGTTAGAGTAAAATATCAACAGTGTGAGCACGTAAACTTTAATCTTGGACTTATAGAGCAAAATTTAAAACTTTTTATTTTACCAAATTTGATAAATAGAAATTTTTTAAAATTGAATTTTGATCCTCTTATCTCATTGAAATTGATAAAAAAGGATTAATTAATATAATGAAAAATTCTAAGCTTAAAATAATTTTAGATGGAACAGTACTAGCCATGGCTGCAGAAAACAATTTAGCTAGAACAGGTATTTTTTTCGTAATAAAAAATTTATGTGATAGTTTATTATTAAGAGATGATATTAATCTTAAAATAATTACCTCAGTCGAAATGAAAGACAAGATGTCGTCATTTTATTCAAATCATCCTTATAAAGATTGTCTGGACTTACAAGATGTTGCTTTTGGACAAGAAAAGTTAAATTTTATAATGCCATTTCATCCAGCAAGTCATGATATTTACAAAATTTCTAACTCAAATATCTTTCAAATTATTTATGATTTCTCATTTCATTTTTGCCCAGAATTAAAAGATGGAAATATCAAATTCGAAAAAAGTATTTTAAGATCATTAAATTCAAAAAGTCATGCATTATGTATATCAAAAAAAACCAGGAATGATCTTTTATCAATTTCCGATATTGAACCAAGGAAGGTGGGTGTTTTTTACCCTGGTTTAAGGGATGATTTAATAAGTGATCGAGAAAAAAAGATAGACAAAAAAGATTTTAGTGTAAAAAAGTTTCTAAAAATACCAGAGGACTCAAAATATGTTTTGTGTTTATCTACTCTTGAACCAAGAAAAAATTTAGAAACATCTTTAAAGATTTTTGAAAATCTAATTTCTAAGTTTAAATTAAAAAAATTATATTTAGTACTTACTGGCGCTAAAGGATGGGGTAAATCAGAGGAATTTATAAAGATGCTTCCTTATGAAATAAGGAAAAAGATTATACTTACCGGTTATGTTGATGACAAGATTGTTTACAGTCTTTATAAGTCATGTCTCTGTTTTTTATACCCTTCTTTTTATGAAGGATTTGGTTTACCTCCCTTGGAGTCTATGGCGAGAGGAACTCCAGTAGTAATTTCTGATAGGGGTTCACTTCCTGAAATATTTGGAAGTGTAACAAAAGTATTTGATCCCTATGATATTAATGGAATGTCCTCAATAATTTCTTATTGGTATGAAAATCCAGAGAAAAAAAACTTAGAAAGTCAAAAATTGAAAAATTTTGCAAAATCATTTTCTTGGAAAAAATCCACTAAAGAAATAATCGATTTTATTAATAAATTTTAGTCAATGGGCAAAATTATATTGATTGAACTATTAAACTATAAATTATAATACTTTTTAATGAAACATTCAGATTTTTATAATTGGTTTGATACAATTTCCTCAAAATTAGGAGTTAGAAAAGATTCATTTTATCAAATCTTTAAATATCTTGATGATATGCCCGATCCAATAATTATCGTAGAAACTGGTTGCTTGAGAATAAAAGATAATTTTTCTGGCGATGGTCAAAGTACTTTATTATTTGATAGGTATACACAATTTAGAAATAAAAATTCAAAAGTCTATACAGTAGATATTGACCCAAATGCAACAAAGACCTGTTCTGAAATTGTAAGTAAAAATGTTTCAATTAATACCGGTGATAGTGTTAAATATTTAAATGATCTAACTGAGAATTTTATTGAGAACAATGTAAGTGTTTCACTATTTTATCTTGATAGTTTTGATTGTAATTGGAAATCGCCTGAACAATCGTCTCAACATCATTTAAAGGAATTGGTAAGTATAAAAAAAATTTTAAAAAAGGAAACCTTAGTTGTCGTAGATGACTCACCAATAATAGGATATTTGCAACAATCAAAAATTAAAAAAGAAAACCTTGAATTAATTAAGCCAGGATTGGTTCCTGGACCCACTATTGCTGGTAAAGGAAATTTAGTTCATGAATACGCGGTTCATGTTGGGGCAAAGATTTTATTTTCAAATTATCAAACAGCCTGGATTGGATTTAATTAATTCATTTCAATTGAAATACAAAAGAGAAACTTGCCAGAATTAAAAAAAGTATTATAAGTAAAGAGACAATTTTAAGGGCCTGTAGCTCAGTTGGTTAGAGCAGTACACTCATAATTTACGACTCAAAAAAATATCTCAAATTAGTATTTAAAATCAACCTCCATTAGAGGATTTGTTTTTCTATAAAAATTTACCAACTATTTACCAACGAATGCAATTATCCACACAATTTAAATGTTTTACATTTTGGTTTTTTTTATGCGAGATGTATAAGAGATTATGCTTTCAGTTAACGATTTTTTTTCAGGTTGTGGTGGTCTCTCACAAGGATTTAAGGAAGCAGGATTTAAAATTCAAGTTGCTGTGGATAAAGAAGAAGCATTTTTAAAAACTTTTTCACATAATTTTAAAGATTCTCAAACCAAAAATTTAGATTTGGGTGATAGCAATACTCTTAACGATATTCCTAAATCAGATATTATTATTGCCGGTCCGCCTTGCCAAGGATTTTCAATTACTGGGCCAAGGAATATTGATGATCCAAGAAATAAATTATATTTATCAGTTTTTGAAACTTTAAAATTAACAAATCCAAAAGCTTTTGTAGTTGAGAATGTGAGGGGTTTAAAAACCATGTGGGGAGGAAATGTTTTTAAGGAGATAATTAAAAAATTTGAAAGTGCAGGATATATAGTTACTGAAAGTTTATTAAATTCAGCTGATTATGGAGTTCCGCAAATTAGACATAGAGTGTTTATTGTAGGTATAAAAAAAGAACTTAATAAAAAATTTGAATTTCCTAAACCAGAATTTGATAAAGATGATTATATCACATGTGGTGAGGCTATAGGTAATCTACCAAGTCTTGAGAATGGAGAATTAAAAAGTAATGATTATAACGAAAAACCAACAACAAACTATCAAAGGTATGTAATGGATAGTAATAAAATTTATAATCATGAAGCTACATTGCACAAACAATTTGTAAAAGACACAATAGCTTTAGTCCCAGAAGGTGGTAATTATAAAGATCTACCAAAAGGAGTAGGCGATAGTAGAAAGTTTAATGAGGCGTGGACCAGATATCATAGTAAAAAACCCTCAAGAACAATAGATACAGGTCACAGAAATCATTTTCATTACAAATGGAATAGAGTGCCAACAATAAGAGAAAATGCTAGACTCCAATCCTTTAAGGATAGTTTTGAATTTTTAGGAACAAAAACTTCTCAAAATGTTCAGGTGGGAAATGCTGTGCCACCTTTATTAGCATTTAAAATTGCGAAAGAACTTAAGAAATTTCTTTAATGAGTATTAAATTTATAGATTTATTTTCAGGTTGTGGTGGTTTAACGGAGGCCTTTTTAAACAATAAAAAATTCTCTCCAATAAAAATTATTGATAATGATAAATTTTGCTACGACACTACAATTCATAGACTTAAAAAACTTAAGTTTAAAAATCCTGACAAAATTGCGCAACTAAAGGATATTTCAAGCAATAAAACAATTAATGATTTCAAAAACATTAAGTCAGATATTGTGATTGGAGGGCCTCCATGTCAGGCTTATTCAGTTGCAGGCAGAATTAGAGATAAGCATGGTATGAAAAAAGATTATAGAAATTACCTTTTTGAGTCATTTCTAAAGATTATTAATTACAGCCAACCGAAGTTCTTTGTAATGGAGAATGTTCCAGGAATGCTAAGTGCAAAACCAGGAAATATCAAAGTTACAGTTAGAATTAAAAAAGAAACTGATAAAATCAAATATTATATCCCTGAAAATTTATCTGAATGTGTATTTGATTTATCTAAATACGGCGTACCTCAGAAAAGGAAAAGAGTGATTATATTTGGAGTAAATAAAAAATTAAAAAACTTCAAATCAATATCAAAGAAATTTTACGAAATATTAAGATCCCAGGAACTAAAAAAAATAATTACTGTAAAACAAGCTATTGGAGATTTGGATAAATTTTACCCTTTAAACAAAATTATAAAGATTAAAGGAAGAAAATTTTCCCACAAATCAAATTCAAAAAAACCAGATCATTCTCCGAGATTTCATAATGAGAGAGATATAAAGATTTTTAAACTTTTAGCTGAAGATATAGAGAAAAAGAAATTCAAGTATAAAACGATAAAAGAATTACAAAAACTTTATACAAGAATTGTTGGAAAAAAATCTAATATTCATAAATATTATGTACTTAGAAAAGATGAGCCAAGTAATTTAATACCTTCGCATTTATACAAAGATGGCTTGAGACATATTCATTACGACTCAAAACAAGCACGATCAATTACGGTAAGGGAAGCGGCGAGACTTCAATCATTTCCAGACAATTTTGAATTTATTGGACCAATGACTGAACAATACAAAATGATTGGAAATGCAGTTCCACCTAAATTTTCTAATTATTTATCTAAAGTAATTCTTAAATTAACTTGATTTATTTTTCACACTGAAATCCGCAAAATACTGACCTTCACCTAAAAGAGTAAGATCTATTGTATCTCTTCCATATTTTTTAAAATCTGACTCTGTAAAAGGTTTTCCACTCTTAATATTCATTCGTTTACGTAAATATTCTCCGAGTAATTTATTAGGTTTAAATGATCTAAATCCTTTATAAATATGATAATTATTTATTTTTTTTCCTTTTTGTTCAAATGTAATCGCCATAACTTCACCATCATCAAACAAGAACTCCGCGTTAGATTTTGGTTTCTTTTTATTTCTCGTCCATCCAGTTCCAACCATTACATTAACACCTTGGTTTGGAAAAAGTTCCGGCAATTCCTCTATAATTGCAGGTCTTAAAGGTACATAACAATCATTTATATGAACATGATGACCTTTAAGCTTTTCTTGACCTATATTGATTCCGCCTTTTAAACCTCCTTTGGAGTCTCTAAGAGATAATCTAGCAGCAGGTGGTGATCTAGATATAATTTGGTCCAAATAAAGATTTTTAATTGCTAATTTGTTTTTCTCAGTAGAAATAAATTTATGCTCTTTACATAGCACGCTATCTTCAATTGCATCTTGAATATAATTTTCTGTATTTTCATGATCCTCATTTTTTATATTATATAAAACTTCTTGGTAATCATTTAGAAGACCTGAAACGGAAAAATTTGCAGAACCAGATATAATCTCCACAATTTTCTTATCTTTTAACCAACAATATATTTTTGAGTGATTATAGTGTTTCTTATAATAAATTTTTAAATTTTTATACCTTTCTGATAATTCAACATATTTTTTATGGTAAGTCTCTTGTAGTGATTTAAGGATACCTAATATTACAGTAACATTAATATCCTCTTTAGAGATTTTTTCTATTGGGACTGGTCCAATATAACCACTTAGAACTAAAAGTTCATCTGCCTTATTATATTTATGTCTTTTTATAATAAGATTTTCTAAATCTTTTAAATGCATTGACTTAATAAATTTTTATAGTTCTTCATTATGCCAGGTAAAGAGGTCTGCTTCAAAAGGAATATTCCTAAAATTCAATAGTTCTTTATATTTTTTAAGCCTGTCCTCTTTTTTAGCACTTTTTAAGTATGTGAGGATTTCATCGTATGTTAGTCCTTTCAAATTATTTTTTTTCACATCCACATACTCCTCATATTCCATACCTGCTATTGCATAGCCTTTATTAGGGTCTATGTGTTCTGCATAACTGATTGTATCTTCAGATTCTTTGAGAATATCGTACCAATGAGCAACCTGATTTTTATTATCAAAAAGATAATCTTTTCTATAATCAAACAGTTCTAACTGTTGCATTTTTTTGAAGTATTTAAATTGAGAAAATTAATTAACAATTAATAATATAATCTTTAATTATGTCTTAAGTATGATAAGATTAATTAGTCCTGATTTAGAACATAACTCTACTTGCTAGGACTATAAACAAAACGCTAAAGGAGAAACATGAAAATAATAATACAATCAATAAGAGACTTTTTTAAATCAAAAGAAAAAAAAGGTTTAAAACCTATATTCTTTGAAAGCATTGGAGATCAAAATACACCAAGAGATGAAAGGCTTAAGAAACTGATAAATGTTTTAGAAAAAAATGGATTTAAAATTAAAAATAAAAGATAAGGTCTTGAATTTACTTACCAACGGATTTACCAACGAATGCAATTACAAAAGGAAATAAATAGAAACAAAACAAAAACATTGGAGCTTGATTAACTTTTAATTTGGTATAAAACCTAGACTTATTGAAGGGCCTGTAGCTCAGTTGGTTAGAGCAGTACACTCATAATGTATTGGTCCCAGGTTCGAGTCCTGGCGGGCCCACCAAATATCATTCAGTTTTTAGCAAAGGTATCCAATGCTTGAAACAAAGAATTTATATCTCCATTATTCGTATTCAAGATTGAGGCAAATTCTTCTTTTTGAGTTCTAGCTAAACTTAATCCTTCTATAATAAGATCTCTAATTAAAGGACTATCTTTTTTTTTCGTATAAATTCTCCAGTCAATTTTAATATCTGGTCTTTGTCCATCACTTTTTAGAATGCTATTAACTATTGTATAATTTTCATTTAAAACTTCTTTACTATTAACATCTATCTCTGGGTTTGAATATTCAGCCAACCTACTCGAAAAGCTTTTTAAAAAATATCTTTCAAACAACTTTGAATATTCGCTTTTTTGTGATCCATCTAATGTTTTTCTAACTGAACCTAAAGTATAAAACCCTATACCTTTTATATCTACAGTTTCTTTTGCAACAATTTTTAGTTTATCCATTTTTTCCTGTTTAGAGATGTTTTCATTTAATATCTCTGAAGCTCTATTAATTGTAGATTGAACAAAAACTTCAGCATCCATTGAATAAGCATTAGCGAATGTAGTGAAAAAAATTATTATTGAAATTAATGCTTTATTAAGTTTCATCAGTATAAAAATGATTTAATTATTATCAATTTCTTCCCAATCACTATCATCTTGGGTACTAATTATTTTTTTTGAATTAAGAATTTTTTGTTGTCTATCTTGTAGGTATAGACTTTTTACTGAAGCATAAAAGTCAACAGAGTTTTCTTTTAAATTTTCGATAGAATTATAATTTTTTGCTCTAAAATCAACTCCACCAGTAACTTTAGAAGCATAATAATCTTCATGACTAACATAATGAGTATCAGTTCTAACAGTAACATTATACCAGGGATCTCCTCCCAAGAAATTTAATGTAGAGGCTACCGTATCTCTTGCGGTGCTAGGACCCAAAACCGGTAACACTATATAACATCCAGGACCCACTCCATGTTTAGCTAGAGATTGACCGTAATCTTCTTTTTCATATTCTTCTAAACCCATATAAGTAGCAACGTCTACTAAACCAAATATTCCAATTGTAGAATTGAGTAGTAACCTTCCAGTATTAACTCCGGCTTTTTTAAATTCACCTTGAAGAATATTATTTGGAATTGTAACTAAATTAGATAGATTATCTAATGAATTACTAACCCCAGATCTTACTGGAGATGGCAATACCCTATAGACACTAGCAACAGGTTTAAATAAAATACCATCTAAAGCATTATTAAACGCAAAAGTTGCTCTGTTTAATTTTTCAAAACAATCTTTGACTTCTGTAGGTTCATTTTTTTTTAATAATAATTCACCATCAGATGAAGCGCTCAAATTACTAGTTAGCGCAAAAGTTGTAATTAAAATTATTAACAATTTTTTATACATAGACATTCTTATAATATACTCAAATATAATGTAAATTAAGTATTTATTTAAAATGCGATTAAAAATGGGCCTAAATTTGACTAGAAAATACTCATATAATTTTAGTCTGCCTAAAAGAACTCAAAAAATTATAAAATTTATAGTCATTCACTATACTGGGATGAAAAATCAGAATGATGCAATTAAAAGATTGTGTGATCAAAAATCCAAGGTTAGTTCTCATTATTTTATAAAAGACAATGGAATTTTGTTAAATTTAGTGCCAGAATTATATGAGGCTTGGCACGCTGGTAAATCAAGTTGGAAAAAATATAAATCTTTAAACAAATACTCAATTGGAATAGAGATCAATAATCCTGGGCACTCTCATGGTTACAAATCATTTAACTCAAAACAAATAAAATCTCTTAAAAACCTATTAAAATATTTAGTCAAAAAATATAAAATATTGCCAGAGAATGTTTTGGGACATTCAGATATTTCCCCAGATCGTAAACAAGATCCTGGTGAGAAATTCCCATGGAAATTATTAGCTAAACATAAATTATGTAAGTGGCATAAGTTGAAAGAAGAGAAAATAAAAAAATATAGAAATATTAGTTTAACAAAAAAAGACAAAATATTATTTTTAAAAAATTTACATAGAATTGGATATTCAAAAAAAAATCTAATTGTAAAAGCATTTCAAAGAAGATTTAGACAAGAATTAGTAAATGGAAAATTAGACAAAGAGTGTTTTTTAATATCAAAAAGTCTTATAAAATAATCACTTTTATCTCTTGAAATTTGTAAATTAAATTATAAGTTGATTCTGCCAGATAAACGACTTATCGCTTTAAATTATTTGTTTAAAGAGGAAAGTCCGGACTCTACAAGGATACAGTGCCAGGTAACGCCTGGCGGGGGCAACCCTAGGGATAGTGCCACAGAAAATAGACCGCCATAACATGGCAAGGGTGAAAAGGTGTGGTAAGAGCACACCGGTTCTATTGGTAACAATGAACGCTGGAAAACCCCACTGGGAGCAAGACTAAGTAGAGATGACATTGTGTAAAAACTAAAAGCCATCCTTGGCTAGTCATCAGGGTTAGTTGCTTGAGCTCAAGAGTGATTTTGAGCCTAGACAAATGATAAGTTTAAATGACAGAACCCGGCTTATAGTTTATCTGGCAAATTTCTTTTTTTTTAAATCCACAATAATGTTCACGTTTTGATTCACTTAATATTAGTCAATAAAAGTCAATTTAGACAAATATTGAAAGTATTGACTCTTTTTTAAAAAACCCATATTATCCCATATATTCCCATTATTTGGGAATAAAGGAATTTATGGTTTATGTTTTTATCAACCTACGAAAACAAATTGGACAAAAAAGGAAGGGTGTCGGTGCCAGCAAGCTTTAGATCATATTTATCTAATCTTGGATATAATGGGGTTGTTTGTTATCCGTCTTTTAATAATCAATCAATTGAAGCATGGCCACAAGACAGAATAGAAAAAATTTCAAACGCAATAGATTCTCTTAATCCTTTTGAAGAAAAAAGGGATTTTTTTGCAACATCAATATTATCGGAAAGTACAAATTTACAATTTGATAGCGAGGGTAGAATTTTACTTACACCGAAATTATTAAAACATGCAAAAATAAAAAAAAGTATGATTTTTGTTGGTCAAGGAAAAACATTCCAAATATGGGAGCCAACAATTTTTGAAAAATTTAAGGCTAACGCTAGAAAAAAATCAAACTTAAATCGTGCAAGTCTTAAATGGGAGTATCAACTAAATAAATAAATGGGGGAATAATAAAATGACAATAAACTTTAAAACACCTGAAATAAAAGAACTACAACCAAGACTTCTAGTAATGGGAGTGGGAGGTGCTGGAGGAAATGCAATTAATGAAATGATTGATAGTGGAATGCAAGGAGTAGAATTCATTGCAGTCAACACTGATGCACAAGATCTAAAACATAGTAAAGCAAAATTAAAAGTCCAAATTGGCTTGAATCTTACAAAAGGTTTAGGTGCAGGTGCAAAACTTGATATTGGCCAAGCTGCTGCTGATGAGTCTTTAAATGATATAATTAATATACTGCAAGGTGCAAATATGGTTTTTATCGCCGCTGGAATGGGTGGTGGAACAGGAACAGGTGCAGCACATGTTATCGCAAGAGCAGCAAAAGAATTAAATATTTTAACAGTTGGAGTTGTTACTCTTCCTTTTTTATATGAAGGTCCTTCAAGAATGAGAAGAGCTCAAATTGGATTAGAAGAATTACGAAAACATGTAGATACTATAATAGTAATTCCAAATCAAAATTTATTTAAAATTGCGAATGAGCAAACAACGTTTGAGGAGTCTTTTAATCTTTCAAATAATGTTTTAATGCATGGGGTTCAAAGTGTTACTGATTTAATGGTCAGACCTGGCATTATTAACTTAGATTTTGCTGATGTGGAGACTGTAATGGCTTCTATGGGCAAAGCTATGATGGGTACTGGAGAAGCTGAGGGAGAAGGACGATCAATGAAAGCGACTGAGCTAGCAATTAGCAATCCATTAATTGATGATTATACTTTAAAAGGTGCAAAGGGTCTTTTAGTTAATATTACTGGAGGAAAAGATCTAAAACTATTTGAAGTGGATGAGGTAGTAAATAAGATTAGATCTGAAGTTGAAGCAGATGCAGAAATAATTATTGGAGCAATTACAGATCCACTATTGGATGGAAAAATTAGAGTCTCTATTGTAGCCACATCATTAGATGGTCAGCAGCCTGAAACAAAATCTGTTATTAATATGGTCCACAGAATTCAAAATAGAAATCCAGGTTATTCAGATTTTTCAACCACAGTTGCTACAGCCTCTTATGGATTATCACCATTATCAAATCCAGTATCGCATGGTGCTAATGCTCTCAAGCTTGAGAATGAAGTAATTTCAGATAATAATAACCAAACTGTATCACAAGAGTCTAATTATGATGTAAATGATGAGTATCATAAAGAATTTTTAAAAAATCAGGAAATTGAAAATATTGTTGCTAAAACCTCTGATGATAGTGAGGTTTCTTTCTCAGAGGAGGCAGTTGAGCCTACCCAAAATTTACAGGATGTTCCAAACGACCTAAAGGAATTTGGTGTTGATACTGATGAACCAGATTTATTTAGTTCTGAAAATGATAATTCAGCCTCTGAAGATTTGTTAAGATCTTCTAGTGAAGAAAATGATGAGGATGATCTTGAAATACCTGCATTTTTAAGAAGACAAAAAAATTAATGGTCTTCGAAAAAATAAATGGTAGCCACCATGTTATCGGATACATCAAAGCATTATCCGGTACTGCTAAATGAATTGATTAGCATTATTTCCCCTCAACATGGTGGCACATTTATTGATTGTACATTTGGACAGGGCGGTTATTCAAAAGAAATTTTAAAATATAAAAATACTAAAGTAATTGCTTTAGACAGGGATGAAGATAGCTATAAAATAGCACATGATATTTTAGAAAAATATGAGAATAGATTTTTATTTAAAAATCAAAAGTTCAGTCAATTAGATAATCTTAAAATTAAAAACGAAAATATCAAAGCTATTGTTTTTGATTTAGGTTTCTCTTATTCACAAATTAAAGATCCATCCAAAGGTTTATCTTTTAATTACACTGGTGATTTGAATATGTGCTTAGGTAAAAATGAATTTTCAGCTAGAGATGTGATAAACAAGTTAGAGGTTAAAGAATTAGAGCAAATTTTTAAGTTTTTTGGTGACGAAAATGATGCAAAAAAAATTGCAATAGAGATTGGAAAGGAAAGAAGAAAAACAGATATAAACACGAAAAAATTAGTTGAAATTATTGAAAAAACTAAAAAAAAGAAAAATTACAAAATTCACTCTGCTACAAAAGTTTTTCAAGCATTAAGAATCTTTGTTAACAAAGAAATAAGTGAACTAATATATGGTTTAATTGCTAGTACAAAAGTATTAAAAAAAAATGGTGTATTGGCAGTTGTTACATTTCATTCTTTAGAGGATAAAATAGTAAAATATTTTTTTAAATCATTGTCAGAGAAAAAAAGTATTTCACGATATATGCCTCAGTTAAAACAACCAAAAACATTATTTAAATTAGTAGAAAGGAAACCAATTACACCAACAAAAAAAGAACTTAGTGAAAACTTATCATCAAGATCAGCTAAATTAAGATATGTTATAAAAAAAGATGATTTTTACAAATTTGATACAGATATTTTAGAAAAGTTTAAAAATTTAATTAAAATTGAAAATTTTAGCGTCAAATTATGAAAAAATTTATAATTCTTTTGTTAATTTTTTCATTAATTTTCGTTACAGCATACGTAAAAAATTCAACAAAAAAACTTGAAGATGAGATATTCATCACAAAAGAAAATTTAAGAATTTTAAAAAAAGAATTTGAAAAAGTTAAATTAGAATTTGATTATTTAAGTTCTGCTGAAAAATTAATCGAATATCAAAATCTATATTTTGAAAATGAACTTATTCCAAAAAAGATTACAGAAATTAAGATATTAAATAAAAAAGTTTTTAATGAAAAGTAATAACTCTAGAATAATCTTAGAAGAACAAAAAAACGATTTTTTATATAAAGAGAATAAGTCTAATCTTAATATAACATTTAATAGAGTTGCATTTATTTTTTTTGTTTTTTTTATTATTTCGTTTATTTATTCAATTCATCTTATTCACCTTGGTTCAAGAAAAGATAATACACAAATAAGGTATAATAATGATTTAATAAATAAAAAATTTTATAGGGCAGATATAGTAGACAGAAATAATGAATATTTAAGTAAAACGATAAGTTCAATAGATATAGGGATAAGCCCAAGTCAAATTATAGATAAAAAAAGATTAATCTTTAATTTAAAATATATATTTCCGCAAAAAAATTATTCTGAAGTCGAAAAAAAAATTAATAAAGGAAAATTTTTTTATTTTGAAAAAAAAATTTCTGATGAAAATTACGAAAAAATTATGAAACTTGGTGATAAATCAATTGAACCTAGAGAAAATATAATTAGGTTATATCCACAAAAAAATTTATTTAGTCATATTATTGGACAAATCGATAATGATAATAATGGTATCTCAGGATTAGAAAAATCTTTAGATGAAAGACTAAAAACGGAGTCAAATCCGATAAAATTGACTGTAGACTCTAATATTCAATATTTGGTTAGAAATGATCTAGAAAAATTTAATAAAATATTTCGTACAAAAGGTAGTGCAGCAATTTTAATGAATATACATAATGGAGATATACTTTCGTTTGTTTCCTTGCCAGACTTTAATTTAAATGAAAGAAAAAATATTGATGATAAAAATTTTATAAATAGAGTTACTAAAGGAGTTTATGAATTAGGTTCAGTTTTTAAGCCTTTTACATTTGCTGCAGCACTTAACTCGGAAACGATAAAGCCATCAACTAAATTTTTTGATTTACCAAAATCAATTACATGTGCAGGTTATCCTATTAGAGAGTACGATAAGGAAATTCCTAAAGATTTAACTGCAGAACAAATATTAATTAGATCAGGAAATATTGGATCTGTTAGAATTGCTCAAAAAATTGGAGAAGAAAAGTTTAAAAGTTTTTTAAAAAAGATAGGAGTTATTGGTAATTTTGAATTTGATATAAATGAAATAGCTGTAAATGAAGATTTCTCTATGGGAAAATGTAAATTAGCTACAGCATCCTTCGGTCATGGCGTAACCACAACTATATTACAGTTAGCCAAAGGATATTCAGTTTTATCAAATGGAGGGTATAATATTAAACCAAAATTAATTTTAACAGATACTAAAAAGTCAGATAATCAAAAAGAGCTAATATTAAAAAACGGTGTGTCAGAACAAGTTGTAAAAATTTTAAGGAAAGTTGTAACAGAAGAGGAGGGCACCGCTGGTCTTGCGAATGTAGAGGGTTATGAAGTAGCAGGTAAAACTGGAACAGCCGAACAAGCTTTTGATGGACAGTATTCAAATACAAAAATTAATACTTTTGCATCCGTTTTTCCTTCTTCAAAACCAGAATTCGTATTTATTGTAATGCTAGATTCACCCGTGGGATCACCAAGTTATGTTTATAATTATAGAAACAAAAAAGGAAGTTTTACAGGAACACCGTTTAATACAGCAGGATGGACTTCTGTTGAAGTAGCTGGTCAAATTTTAGAAAAAATTGGGCCTATTTTAGCCACAAAATATCAAGAAGTTTATTGAAAATGTACCTAAAAGATTATTTTTCAAGTGTTGAAAAAAAATATCAAAATTATTTTTTTTCAGATATTTCATTTGATAGTTCAAAAATAAAAAAAAATTTTATCTTTTTTGCCATAAAAGGTAATAAGTATGATGGTAATGATTTTATAAATGATGCTATAAAAAAGGGTGCAAAAATAATTGTTCATGAAAAAAAATTTACTGGAATTAAAAATAACATTTTATTTATAAAATCAAAAAATATTAGAAAACTACTTGCAGAAACAGCATTTAGAATAAGTGATTATAGACCAAAAAATTTAGTTTCTGTTACAGGAACTAATGGTAAGTCTTCTATAGCAGATTTTTATTTCCAAATATTAAGTCTTAATAAAAAAAAAGTAGCTTCAATTGGCACATTAGGAATAAAAACAAATAATTCATTTAGAAATTCATCTAATACTACAATTGATCCAATTCAATTAAGCAAAATATTAAAGAATTTAAAAAAACAAAAAATTGATAATGTTATAATGGAAGCTTCAAGTCATGGATTAAAACAAAATAGATTGGATGGTATTCTTTTTAACATTGGTATTTTCACTAATCTTTCACATGATCATTTAGATTACCATAAAAACTTTCAGGATTATTTAAACTCGAAATTATATTTATTTAAAAATTTGATAAAAAAAGAGGGATGTTTAATAACCGATAAAGATATTCCAGAATTTAGTAAAATAAAAAAAATTTCTAGGTATAAAAAACTAAAATTAGATTATATTTCGACAGATGATGAGAGACAAGGAATGTCAATTATCTCACATCGTTTTGAGAATGAAAAACAGATAGTGGAATTAAAATATAAAAAGTCAAGATTTAAGTTTAAAATTAATTTAATTGGCAAGATTCAGCTTAAGAATGTGTTGATGTCAGTAATTGCTGCGGAAAAGAGCGGCATTAAAATATCTAATATTATAAGCAATATTAGTAAATTAAGATCAATCAACGGAAGAATTGAAAAAATTGGTTTGCTCAAAAATAATGCTAAGGTAATTTTAGATTACGCACATACTCCTGCAGCTTTAAAAATTGTGTTAGAAAATTTAACAGAACAATTTCCTGAAAAAAGAATTTCTATAGTATTTGGATGTGGTGGAGATAGAGATCAATTGAAAAGAGTTCTAATGGGCAAGGTGGCAGACAAATTTTGCCAAAAGATTTATCTAACTGATGATAATCCTAGAAATGAAAACCCAAAATCTATTAGAAAAGAGATTAAAAAAGGTATTAAAAAAAATCTTTTAATTGAAATTCCTGATAGAAAATTGGCAATTAAAAGTGCAGTGTTAAGTCTTCAAACTTCTGAAATTTTGTTAGTAGCAGGAAAAGGACATGAGATGTCCCAAACTTATAAAAACAAAGTCAGATATTTTTCTGATAGAGAAATTATTCTAAATTCGATAAAAAATAAAAATAAAAATTTATCTAATAATATAAAGTTAAATATTATCAAAGAAGTTTCAAATTCAAACTTATCTCTAAATAATATTAGAGTTAATTCAGCAGTTATAAATTCCAAAGAGGTATCAAAAGATGATATTTTTTTTACGATTAAAGGTAAAAAAAAAGATGCTCATAAATATCTATTTGAGGTTTTTAAAAAAAAAGCCTCTTTAGCAATTGTAAACAGGTTTTCTGAAAAATTAAAAAAAACAAGGCAATTAAAAGTTACTAATACACTCAAATTTTTAACTGATTGTGCGAGGATATATAGAAAAAATTTAGATACAAAAATTATTACGATAACAGGAAGTGCTGGAAAAACGTCATTAAAGGATATGCTGGGTTCAACTTTAAAGAAATTTTATCCAACTTCTTATTCAAAAAAATCATTCAACAACAAATATGGAGTTCCTTTAAGTTTATTTAATATAGATATCAAAGACAATTTTGGAGTTCTTGAAGCTGGTATGGATAGAAAAGGTGAGATAAATTTCCTTTCAAATATTATTAAACCTGATGTTGGTGTAATAACCAACATAAGTTTTGCACATATAAAAAATTTTAAGAGCCTTTTAGAAATCGCAAGAGCAAAAGGTGAGATTATAAATAATATTAAAGATTATGGTTCTTTAGTTTTAAATGCTGATGATAAATTTTATAATTTTCATAAGAAAAAAGCTCTCCAGAAAAGATTAAAGGTTTTTTCGTTTTCATTAAATAAAAAAAATTCTTCAGTTTATATTGAAAAAATAATCAAAATAAAAAATAAGTTTAAAGTAATTTTTAAAATTAATGATAAAAAAAAATATTTTTATGTAAAAAGAAATTTTAATAATTTTTTATATAATATATTAGCGACAATTACAGTAATGCAAATATTTATTGATATAACAAAATTAAACAAGAATTTATTTTTAGATTTTAAAATAACAGAAGGTAGAGGTGATATTTCAAAATTAAAAATCTCAAATAAAAAAATTTTTCTTATCGATGAAAGCTATAATTCTAACCCCTTATCTTTAAACTCAGCTTTACATAATTTTGATAAGATTAATGTATCTAAAACAAAAAAACACATAATTCTTGGAGACATGCTTGAATTAGGAAAACATTCAAAAAAATTACATATTTCTATGGCTCCTTTAATAAATAAAATTTCTATTAATAAGGTTCATGTATTTGGTAAATATTTTAAAGAGACTTTTAAAAAAATTAATAAAAATAAAAGAGGTGTTGCTTTAAAAAATGATTCGCAATTAAATGATCTTATCACTAAAAATTTAAACAATGGTGATTATTTGATGGTAAAAGGATCAAATTCTACGGGTTTATTTAATTTTATAAGTAAACTAAAAAAGGGAAATATTAATGCTTTATAATTTTCTTTTAAACTTTGTTGATTTATTTTCTTTTTTGAATGTTTTCAAATATATAACTTTTAGGACTGGTTTAGCTGTATTTACATCATTGGTGATTGTTTTATTTATTGGAAGTCCATTCATTAAATTTTTCGCTAATAAAGCAATTACAAATCCCATTAGAGATGACGGACCATCAGACCATATAATTAAAAAAATCGGCACACCAACTATGGGTGGATTGATTATATTAACTGGGCTTTTGATTTCTGTTTTAATGTGGGGTGATTTAAAAAATGTTTATGTTATTTTTGCTTTATATATCGCTATATCATTTGGGTTACTTGGTGTGTATGACGATTATCAAAAGATAAAGTTTAAAAACTCATCAGGCATTTCCTCAAAAATAAAAATTATAATTCAAATAATTTTAGCAGTTATTGGTCTACTATTTTTGAGTAAATTTGGAAATAATGATGAATTAACAAATCTATTTTTTCCTTTTTTTAAAAATTTAGTTATTAACTTAGGTTGGTTTTTTATTCCTTTTGCGGTTTTTGTTATCGTTGGTTCATCAAATGCTGTAAACCTAACAGATGGTTTAGATGGTTTAGCAACAGTTCCAGTTATTTTGGTTGCTGCATGTTTCGCATTTATTAGTTACGTAGCTGGAAATATAGTTTTTTCTGATTATTTGCAAATTCCATATATTGAGGGAACGGGTGAGATATCAATATTTTGTGGGGCAATAATAGGGGCTTGTTTAGGATTTTTATGGTTTAACGCACCTCCCGCAAAAATATTTATGGGAGACACTGGATCTTTGTCTTTAGGAGGTTCTTTAGGAGCAGTAGGAATTATTACAAAACATGAGATAGTTTTGGCAATTACTGGCGGATTGTTTGTTTTGGAGGCTGTGTCAGTAATGGTTCAGGTTATTTCTTTTAAGATCACAGGCAAAAGAATATTTAAAATGGCCCCAATCCATCATCATTTTGAGAAAAAAGGATGGCCCGAGTCGACAGTCGTGATTAGATTTTGGATTATATCAATTATATTAGCAATGATTGGTCTAGCTACATTGAAGCTAAGATGATGAATATAACTAAAAATATTTTTTTTAAAGAAAAAATATTGGTTTATGGCCTTGGTAAAAGTGGAATATCTGCTTTTAAATTTTTAAAAAAAAGAAATGATGTTTTTTTATATGATGATAGGCGAATTAAGATTAAAGATTTTAATTTAAAAAAAAAAATTATCTCTTATAAAAAAATCAAAAAATTAAGTTTTGACAGAATAATTTTAAGTCCAGGAATTAACATTAGTAAGTGTAAATTAGCAAAATTTTTAAAAAAATATAAAAAAAAGATTTATTCTGATTTAGATGTTTTCTATTCTTTTAATCAAAATGACTGCATAACTATTACAGGAACTAATGGTAAATCTACAACTTGCCAACTTCTTTACGAAATATTTTCAAAACAAAATTTTGACGTTAGATTGGTCGGAAATATTGGTAATCCAATTTTATCAGCTAAAAATATAAAAAAAAAAACAATTTTTGTAGTAGAGGCATCATCTTATCAATTAGAATATAGTAAAATCTTTCGTTCAAAATATGCTGCTATTTTGAATATAGCGCCCGACCATTTAGAAAGACATAAAACTTTAAGAGGATATGTAAAAGCAAAATTTAAATTATTCAAAAATCAACCTAAGAATTCCTTTAGTTTTTTTAAGAAAAATGACTCTTTAGTAAAGAATGAAATTAAATTAAATAAACTAAATAGTAAAATTATCAAAGTTTCATCAGATCAACTTGACAAATTCATAAAAAGAATTGGGAATGAATATTTCTTTAATGAAACAAATAAAGAAAATTTGTCATTTGTTTTAGCCATTTCAAAAAAATTTAAATTTAAAAAGAAGAATTTAATAAAAGTAATTCGAAATTTTAAGGGATTAAGATATCGGCAACAGGTCATATTTAAAAATTCAAATTTATTAATTATAAATGATTCAAAATCTACAAGTTTTTCATCTTCTAATGGGATTCTTAAATTAGATGGTAATATCTATTGGCTTTTAGGAGGTATTCCAAAAAAAGGGGATAAGTTTAATTTATCAAAAAAATACCATAGTAGAATCAAAGCATTTGTTTATGGAAAGAATTTAAAATTTTTTAATAAATCTTTAAAAAATAAAATTAAATTTGAAAATTTTCCTAATTTAAGAATGGGTTTAAAAAAAATTTTTTCATTAATTCATAAAAAACAATCAAAAAATATTATTTTGTTTAGTCCCAGCGCTGCATCATTTGATACTTTTAAAAATTTTGAGGATAGAGGTTCGTATTTTAATAAATTATTAAAAAACTATTTAAATGGAAAAAAAATTATTAATATTTAATTTTTATTATAAGTGGTGGAAAAATATAGATAAATTTATATTTTTTATAATTGTTCTTCTTTTTATCATTGGTCTTTTTTTTTCATTAGTGTCAACATCTCTAATTGTTTCAGATAAATTGAATACAAATGATTATTCTTTTTTTCTCAAACACCTTATTTTTATTTTTTTAGGTGTTATTGTAATTTTTATTTTTTCCTCAATTGATAAAAAAAGCTTATTTAAATTTTCACTTTTACTTTTTTTTATTTCTTTATTTTTTTTAATTTTAGTACCTCTCATCGGAATTGAGGTCAAAGGTTCAAAAAGATGGATAGATTTGTATTTATTACCAAGATTTCAACCAGTAGAATTAGTTAAACCATTCTTAATAATAGCTATAAGTTTGATTTTAAGTAGTGAAAAATATTCTAATTTATTTTTGAAGTATTTCTTTTCTTTCTCAACAACTTTAATAGTAGTTTTGCTTTTAGCCCTCCAACCAGATATAGGTCAAACACTTATAGTTTTTTTAAGTTGGTTAATATTAATTTTTTGTTCAGGTATAAGTATTACATTTCTTCTTATTTTATTTTTTATTTCTGTATTTATGCTTTCATATTTAATAATTTTTGTTCCAAAGTTTGAGTATATTAAAAATAGATTGCTATCTTTTTTTGATACAGAAAAGGGTACACATAATTTTCAATCTGATAAGGCAATTGACTCAATTATAAGTGGCGGTTTTTTTGGAAAAGGAATTGGAGAGGGGACCTTAAAAAATAAAGTGCCCGAAGCTCATACTGATTATATAATTTCTGTAATTTCCGAGGAGTTTGGTGTAGTTGCAATAATTTTAATATTAATATTATTTTTGATATTCATTTATACAGTTTTAAAAAAAGTTTATTCTGAGAGTGAGGAGAGAATAAAGTTGATTTTAGTAGGATGTATAAGTTTAATTTTGATGCAATCTATTATTCATATTGGAGTGAATATAAGGTTATTTCCAACTACAGGAATGACATTACCTTACATAAGTTATGGTGGTTCATCAATAATTAGTGTCTCAATTCTATCAGGAATAATACTTAATCTTACAAAAAGAAAAATAGATTAATGAAAAAAAAAATTTTAATTTCAACTGGAGGTTCAGGCGGGCATATAATACCTGCACTTAGTATTTATAAACATTTGTCTAACCAATTTGATATAATAATGACTTCAGATCTTAGAGGTATAAATTATATTGGTAAAGATATTTCTGAAGTAAAAATTATTAATACTCCAAAGTTAAATAATTTTTTTCTTTTACCATTTAATTTACTTAAAGTTTTTTATTTAACCATTAAATCAATTATATTATTTAAAAATGAAAAAATTGATAAAATAATTTCTACTGGTGGATATATGTCTTTACCACTCTGTTTATCTGCTAAATTACTAAATTTAGATATATATTTGGTAGAGCCTAATATGGTTTTAGGGAGAGCAAACAAGTTTTTCTTGAAATTTTGTAAAAAAATTTTTTGTTATTCTGATGAAATTAAAAATTTTCCAAATTATTTAAAAGATAAAATTGTAGTGATTAAACCTTTAGTAAGAGAGGAATTTTACCAAAAACAATCAACTTTTTCTACTGGTAATAAAAAATTTAACTTATTAATTGTAGGTGGGAGCCAAGGAGCAGGTATTTTTGATAGCTACTTCAAAAATACAATTTTAATGATATCAAAAAAAATTCCATTAAAAATAATTCAACAAACAAATTCAAGTAATAAAAAATATTTAAAATCATTATATGACAATAATCAGATTGAAAATTACATTTTTAGCTTTGAAGATAAATTTATTGAAATTCTTCAGCAAGTAGACGCATGCATCACACGAGCTGGTGCAACTACTTTAGCTGAATTATCAATATTAAATATTCCATTTTTAGCTATACCTTTACCTACAGCGATGGATAATCATCAATTAGAAAATGCGAAATATTACGAAAAAAAAGGTTGTTCTTGGATCTTAGATCAAAATTCTTCGCAAGAAAAAATAGAGAAAATTCTCATAGAAATTATAGATAATAAAAATGATTTTAAAAGAAAGAAAGAAAATTTAAAAATTTTAAATTATGAAAATACATGGAATAATGTTAATCAAAAATTATTAGAAAATATAAATGAAAATTGAAATAGCAAAAAATGAAATCATCCACTTTATAGGAATAGGTGGTATCGGAATGAGTGGACTTTCTTTAATAATGAAAGGAAAGGGATTTAAAGTACAAGGTAGCGATATTTCATTTAATAAAAATATAGAAAGATTAAAAAGAGAAAAAATTAAAGTTTTTTTAAGACAAAAAAAACAAAATCTTAAGAATGCTACAATAGTAGTAATATCTTCTGCCATTAAAAATAATAATCCAGAATTAGTTGAGGCAAGAAGAAAAAATTTACCTATTATTAAAAGAGGAAGCATGTTGGCCCATATTGTATCTTTAATGAAAAATGTTGTGGTGGCAGGATCTCACGGCAAAACAACTACTACATCTTTGGTGGCGTCGATATTTCAAAAAACCAAAATTGATCCAACAATTATTAATGGCGGTGTGATAAATTCTATTAGAAATTCTGCAAAACTGGGAAAGAGTGAATGGTCAATTTTAGAAGCAGACGAGTCTGATGGAAGTTTTGTTCAAATACCACCAACATATTCAATCATTACAAATATAGATAGAGAACATATGGATTTTTATAAGTCCATTGATGATTTAAAGAAGTATTTCAATCAATTTTTAGATAAAGTTCCCTCATTTGGTAAATCATTTATATGCTTAGATGATAAAATTAACGCTGATTTAATTAAAACTTTAAAAAATAAAAATTTTTATACTTATGGGACTAATTTAAAATCAAATTTTCTAATTAAGAATATAAAACAAAATAAAAATCTTACTGAGTTTGATTTATTGGTAAAGCTTCCTAACAAACAAAAATTAGAAATTAAAAAAATTAAAATTCCGTTATTAGGTATTCATAATGTAAGAAATTCTGTTGGTGCCGCAGCAGTTGCTTTAACAGTTGGAATTTCAATTTCAGATATTAAAAAAGGATTACTTAATTTTAAAGGAGTTCAAAGAAGATTTAATAAAATCTTTACTTATAATAATATAGATTTTTATGATGATTATGCTCATCACCCAACAGAAATAAAAGTTGTATTAGAAGGCGTGGATAGAGTTTACAAACATTACGAAAAAGTATGTGTGTTTCAACCACACCGCATATCAAGACTAAAAGATTTAAGAAAACAGTTTTCTACTGCTTTTAAAAAAGCTAACACAGTAATTTTATGCCCAATATATACAGCAGGAGAAAAAATGAAATTAGGATTTAGTTATATTAATTTTGCGAAAGAAATTATTAAAGATTCAAATGTTAAACTCTTTATGATTAAAGATAATTTTCAACTTGCAAAATTTATAAAAAAAAACATGTATGGAAAAAAAATTGTAATTGGAATGGGTGCAGGCACTATATCTAATTGGATGAGAGAACTTCCAAAACTAATTTAATGAATACAAATCAATTAAAAAATCTGTTAAATGAATTCGGCACAAATGTAAGATTTGAGCATGATTTAAAAAAAAAAAATTGGTTCAATATCGGTGGTAAATCTAAAGTTTTTTTTAAAGCAGATAATTTGAAAGAATTAGTTAACTTTATAAAGAAAATTAATAATAATGAAAAAATTTTTGTACTTGGTGCTGGCTCAAATACTTTAATAACTGATGGTTTATTCGATGGTGTTGTAATTAAATTAGGTAAAAATTTTAATAATATTTCATTATTGGGTGACGATATAATAATTGCTGGTAGTGCGGTTAACGATAAAAATTTATCAAATTTTGCAATAGATAATAGTATTAGTGGTTTTGAATTTTTATCCTGTATCCCAGGTACAATTGGTGGTGGCATAAAAATGAATGCTGGTTGTTTTGGAAAAGAGTTTAAGGATTTGTTAATTTCAGTCCAGGTAATTAATAAATTAGGAGATGTGATTAGTATTCCCAGTAAAGATATAAAATTTGAGTATAGATGCAACAATTTACCAGATGATTTAATTTTTTTAAGCGCTTCTTTTAAAGGTGTGAAGGGTCAATCAATAAATATTAAAAATGAGACAATTAGACTTAAAAAAGAGAAAGAAAGAATTCAACCTTCAAAAATAAAAACAAGTGGAAGCACTTTTAAGAACCCAATTTTACAAACCAAGAGAAAAGTTTGGGAACTTATAAAAGATTCTGTTCCATTGAATATTAGTTTTGGAGATGCCTGTATTTCTGAAAAACATTGCAATTTTTTTGTAAACAAAGGTAATGCATCATATGAAGATATGATAAAATTAATTGAGTTTGTATCAAGTAAAGTTTTGGAGAAAACCGGTATAAGCTTAGAAAAAGAAATAAAAATTTTGAAATAAATTGAAAAAAAAGATTTTAATAATTTCAGGCGGTATCTCTAAAGAGAGAATTATCAGTTTAGATACTGGTAAACAGGTAGCCAAGGAACTTAAAAAAAATGGTTATAAAATAAAAATATGTGAACCTGATTTTAATTTAACAAAAGTGATTAAATTGTTTAAACCAAACATAATTTTTAATGCTCTACATGGTCAATTTGGAGAAGATGGATATATACAAACAATATTAGAGAGCACAAAGGTCCCCTATACTCATTCAGGGGTACTTTCATCAGCAATAGCTATGGATAAATTAATTTCTAAAAAAATTTTTACCAAGAATAAAATTTTAACTCCAAAATTTATTGCTTATAATTTTGAAGAATCTAAAAAATTTTTAGTTAATATAGTGAATAAAAAATTAAATTTTCCTGTTGTAATAAAACCGATTAACGAGGGTTCTAGTGTTAATGTTTATATATGTCATAAGCATAATTTTCTAAAAAGATTGGAATTATTAAGATCTTATAAAAAAATAATAATAGAGCAATTTATTGATGGAAGAGAAATTCAAGCTGCAATAATAAATAACAAAAAATTAGGTGCAATTGAGTTAAAGCCGAAAAGAAAATTTTATGACTATCAAGCAAAATATAATCCTAAGGCTAGAACAAAACATTTAATACCAGTAGATCTATCCAAAAAAAGATATAACTTACTTATGAATTTAGCTTTAAGAGCTCATAAGTTAATTGGATGTAGGGGTGTAACTAGATCAGATTTTAAATTTTATAAAGACAAATTTTATCTTTTAGAGATCAATACTCAGCCAGGGATGACTAAACTTTCTTTAGTTCCAGAGATAGCCGCATATCATGGAATAAAATTCATTAATTTAATTGAATTGATTTTAAACGATGCGTCTACAAATAAGTAAAAAAATTTTAATTTATATTCTTCTATTAATTCTTTTTACAACACTTCATAATAAAAAAATTAGAACTAGTGAATTCTTGCAGATAAAGAAAATTGAGATTACTGGACTTAGTGAAAAAGAAAATAAAAAGATTCTTAAAAATTTAAATTTTCTTTATTCTACAAATCTTTTATTTGTACCGAAAATAAAAGTTGAGAACCTACTTAGGTCAAATAATTTAATTGAAAAATACTCAATTTTCAAAAGATACCCGTCAACCTTAAGGATAAATCTTGAAAAAACAAATTTTTTAGCACGTATAAAGAAAGATGGTATAAGCTTTTATGTTGGTTCGAATGGTAAATTAATAAAATCTAGTGGTGAAATCTTAAATCTTCCTTTTATTTTTGGAAAAGTTGATATTAAGGAATTTTTACAACTTAGACTGATAATTGAAAATTCTGAACTTGATTATAATGAAATTAAAGATTTATATTATTTTCCATCAAAACGTTGGGATATTAAGATGAATAATGGAATATTAGTAAGACTTCCCAAAGAAAAAATAAAAGATTCATTAAAATTGTTAATCTCAATATTTAATAACAAAAATTTCAAATCATTTAAAGTTATTGATTTGCGTCAAGAAAAACAGGTAATCATCGATGAATGAAGATGAGAATTTTGAAACATACTTATTTCTTAGTCTAAGAAAAATAGAAATATTTGTATGTAAAAAATTAGACAATAAAATTTTTTATAAAAATGAATTTTTGATAAAAGATGAATTACGAGAATTTAATTTTGAATTAATTGATAATTTTTTAAGCAACAATATTTTTAAAATTGAAAAATTAATTAAGGATTTTATCAAAAATATTTATGTTATAATTGATTATGATATTTTTTTTAAAGTTCAAATTACTCTAAAAAAATATTATTCAGGAAAAGTAGTTAATAGAAATAGTTTAAGCAATATATTGATTGATGCAAGAAATCAGTGTCATAAAACATTTCAAGGTAAAAATATTATTCATATTTTTTTAGATAATTACAAAATAGATAATAAAGACTTTAAGTATTTACCAAAAGATTTAATATGTAACAACCTTTGCTTAGATATAACCTTTATATGTTTGCCTGAAACCTTCATTAAAAATTTAGAAAATATACTAAAAAGATATCAAATTACTTTAAATCGCTTTATAAGTGCTAATTACATGCGTGAGTTGTTTCCTAATAGTGATCTAGAATTAAATGAAATTGCAAAGCGAATTTTGGATGGTTGTAATGAAAATGAAGTGAAATTGGTAGCTAAAAGCCCAAAGAATAAGGGATTTTTCGAAAAATTTTTTCATTTTTTTAGTTAGTTGTATTTTAATGTAACATTAGTTGTTTTGGGATTTCCTTATAAAAGTTTTAAGTTTCAGCGTGTCATATTTAAATCAAAAAACTTTAAACTCATCTGTAACATTTAAAGGTATAGGATTGCATTATGGTAAAAATGTAGAGCTACAAGTAAAGCCTGCTAGTCCTAATTCTGGTATTATTTTTAAAAGAACTGACTTGAAATTAAATAATTTAGTTTACCCTCATTTTTCAAACGTAACAAATACATCTTTAAATACAACTATCTCCAATGAATACGGAGTTAAAGTTTCCACTATAGAACATCTTATGGGTGCTTTATTTGGATTGGGTATAGATAATGCATTGATAGAAATAAATAATGAGGAAGTACCAATTTTAGATGGTTCTGCAAAAGTATTTGTTGATGAAATAAAAAAAGTTGGCATTAAATCCAGTGATGCTCCAATCAAGATTATTAAAATAGAAAAAAAAATTGAATTTAGAAATGGAGAAAGATTTATTTCAATTGAGCCCTCAAAACTGAGCTTGAATATAGATTTTGAACTTAAATACAAGAATTCAATTATTGGCAATCAGAGAAATATGATTAAGGTTTATGAGGATGACCTTTCAGAAATTTATAATTCAAGAACATTTTGTTTGTATGAAGATATAGAAAAAATTAGGAAAATCGGTTTAGCTCAAGGAGGGAGTTTAGAGAATGCAGTCGTAGTAAAAGACGGTAAAATTTTAAATGAGCACGGATTAAGAAATGATAATGAATTTGTGAATCATAAAATATTAGATTGTATTGGAGATTTATTTACTTGTGGTTTTAGAATGATTGCTGAAATAAAATGTTCACAGGGTGGACACTATTTTACTAATGAATTATTAAGAAAAGTATTTAATAATCAAGATAACTTCAGAGTTTTGGAAATTAAAGAAAAAAGTCTTCCACATACCTTTATTCAAAAGAACCTGCTTAAATCAATAGCATAATTTTTTTTTTTTATTAATATTATACAATATGAAATATTTTTTCATTTTGATAATTTTGTTATCTTTTTTACTCTCAGGTTGTGGAAGCGGAAAAAAAGAGAAAGAATTAGTTCTCGACAGCACTGATATAGAAGCACAAATGATTGAAGCTTACAAAAAAGGTCTTAAAGCTTTAGAAGAAGGTGATACTTTATTTGCTGCAAAAAATTTTAATACAGCTGAAAATATTTACCCTCAATCTATATGGGCCCCGAGGTCCGTTTTAATGGCAGCATATTCGTATTATGTAGATGATTATTATGGAGACGCAATTTTTGAACTTAAAAGATTTTTAAAAAATTATCCAAAAAATGAAAATTACCCTTATGCATATTTTCTTCTTGCTTCGTGTTACTATGAAACTATTGTGGATGAAAAAAAGGACTTAGCATCGATACAAAAATCTAAAGAGTATTTTACTATAATAATAAATGATTATCCAAACACTGATTTTTCTTTAGATGCAAAATTTAAATTATTATTGATAGATAATATTCTTGCATCAAAAGAAGTTTATATAGGAAATTACTACTTAAGTAAAAAAAAATGGATTGCAGCAATGAATAGATTTAAAACTGTAATAAATGATTATGATGAAACAGAATATGTTCAAGAGGCCCTACATCGATTAGTTGAAATATATTATTTATTAGGATTAGAAAATGAAGCAAAAAAATATGCTGTTTTGTTAGGTTATAATTATGGAAGTAGTGATTGGTACAAAGAGTCTTATAAAGTTTTCAATAAAAAATATGAAGATCCGAGAAAAAAAATTAAGAAAGACAAGGGAAACATAATTATTAGAAAATTTAAGTCTCTTTTTGATTAATATGAACCCTATAAAAATAAAGAAAGCATACCTAGATAAAATAAAACAGATCATAAAATATAATCAAAACTATTATGAGAAAAGTGATCCTTTAGTATCAGATCTTGAGTATGATAATCTTAAAAAAGAAATAATTGCTCTTGAAAAAAAATATAAGTTTTTGAGTCATCCCAATTCTCCAACAAAAATTGTTGGTTATAAACCTTCAAAAAATTTTAAAAAAATAAAACATCTTACTCCGATGTTGTCTTTATCTAATGCTTTTACTGAAAGCGATTTGATTAATTTTGAGAAAAGAATAATTAATTTTCTTAATGAGAAAAATAATTTTGAAATCGAATATAGTGCTGAACCAAAGATTGATGGTATTTCAGCATCACTTTTCTATAAAAATGGAAAACTTATTACTGGTTTATCAAGGGGAGATGGAAAAGAAGGTGAGGATATAACTGAAAATTTAAAAACGATTAAAGATATTCCTCATTTAATAAAAGTTAAAAATTTTCCAGAACAAATTGATATTAGGGGAGAAGTTTACATTCAAAATTCAGATTTTGAAAAATTATCAGATAAGTTTGCCAATCCAAGAAATGCAGCATCGGGATCATTAAGACAAAAAAATCCTAAGGAAACAAAAAAAATTCCATTAAGATTTATTGCTTATACACATGGATTTGAAAAAAATATGCAAATCACCTCTCAAAGTGAATATCTTAAATATTTGAATGATTGGGGTTTTAATATCAATCCACTTAATAAAACCATAAAAGGTGTCAAAAATTTATTAAAGAATTATTTTGAAATTGAAAAAAAAAGAAATGAAATTGATTTTGATATTGATGGAATTGTCTATAAAGTCAATAATTTTCAACTTCAAAAAAGATTGGGCAATGTTGCAAATGCACCTAGATGGGCAATTGCACATAAGTTTTCTGCTACTAGCGGTACATCTAAAATTCAAGATATTGATATCCAAATTGGAAGAACAGGAGCCTTAACACCTGTAGCCAAAATTAAACCAACAAATATTGGTGGAGTAGTGGTATCAAATGCGACTTTACATAATGAAGATGAAATAATCAGAAAAGATATCAGAATTGGCGATACAGTAGTTGTCGAAAGGGCTGGGGATGTAATTCCTCATATAGTTTCGGTAAATATAAAAAAAAGAGAAAAAAATTCGAAGAAATTTGTGTTTCCGTTAAAGTGTCCATCATGCGGTTCAAAAACTATAAAGGAATATAATTCTACTACAAAAAAAAAAGATGCAGTGCGCAGATGTTCAAGTGAAGGTTTTGAATGTGAAAAAATATCTATAGAAAAATTAAAACATTTTGTGTCTAAAGAAGCTTTAAATATTGAAGGTTTTGGAAAAAAAATTGTTGAAAATTTTTGGAATTTAAAATTGATTAAATTTCCACAAGATATATTTAATTTAGATTATGATAAAATTTTAAATCTTGATGGTTGGGGAAGACAATCAGTTTCAAATCTAAAATATTCTATCGACACGCGTAAAAAAATATCTTTTGAAAAATTAATCTTTGCTCTTGGTATAAGACATATTGGTTTAGAAAACGCAAAATTGATTGCTAAAAACTTAAAATCATTTTCAAATTTTATAAATCTGTCAAAGTTAAATAGATTTGATGAATTACAAAATATTGATGGTATTGGAGAAACACAAATTAATTCTATAAAAAGCTTTTTTTTAAATAAAGATAACCTAAAAATTTTAAATGATCTCTCAAAAATATTATCTGTAAATCACAGTGTGGATGTAAAGAAAAATGGTCCCTTAAAAGATAAAACGTTTATGCTAACAGGTAAATTGGAAAATATGAGTAGAGCAGAAGCAAAATCATTAATTGAAATTAATTCTGGTACAATTATCAGCAATATATCAAAAAAACTTGATTATTTGATTATCGGAAATAAACCAACCAAAAGAAAAGTTGACAGTGCTAAAGAGCTTAATGTTAAAGTTATATCCCAGTCAGATTGGTTAAAAATGTTAGATTAAACTAGCTAACCATTTTTTTTCGTTCTTGTTTAGGAACTTTGATAATTGAGAATATATTTTGAGATGATATTTAAATAAATAATCCTTTTCGTTATTATTTAACATTTTAAAGTTAATTAAATCTTTTTCTATAGGAGCAAGGGTAAGATTTTCAAATGATAATTTTTTATCAGCTTGCTTTACGTAAATTAAATTTTCAATTCTGATACCGAATTTATTCTTTTTATAAAAACCTGGTTCGTTACTTAAAATCATACCTTTCTTTAATTTAACAGAATTATATTTGGATATTGCTTGAGGCCCTTCATGTACATTAAGAAAAAAACCAACTCCATGACCTGTTCCATGATTATAATCTAGACCACTTTTTTTTAAGTTTTTTCTTGCAAGGACATCAATAAGTTTACCATTAAAATATTTTTTAAGATTAGCAGTTACAACTGCAATATGGCCTTTTAGAACTTTTGTGAATATATTTTTGATATTCTGTTTTTGTTTTGAAAAGCAAATTGTTCGAGTTACATCTGTAGTCCCATATTTATATTGTCCGCCTGAGTCACAGAGAAAAATATCTTTTTTATTGATCATTTTAGCTGATTTTTTTTCGGCCCTATAATGTACGATTGCTCCATTCTTTCCAGACCCAGCTATAGTATTGAAGCTTGGGAAGAGATATTTTTTGTTTTTTTTCCTAAATTTTTCTAATTTTTTTTGAGCATCAAATTCAGTCATTTTTTTTTTATTAATTTTTTTTATCCAATATAGGAATTTAGTAAGTGCAACCCCATCTAAAATATGACTATTAATCATATGGTTTATTTCTTTTTTAGTTTTGATTGATTTTAAATAGTATATTGGATCAGAAATTTTTTTAATTTTGTTATTTTGTTTAAGTAAATCTTCAAAATAAATAGAACAAGTATTTTTATCGATTAATATTTTCTCATTTTTAAAATCTTCTATAAAGTTTGTAAAACTTTTAGGTTCAATTATCTGGTTTTTTAAAATTTTTTTTTCTTTTATCAAATTTTTTGCTTTATAAAAATCGGTTAATATAAAAATTTTCTTTCTATCATTTATTAATAATCTGCAATTAGGAATAGGACTACAAGGATTATCATAGCCTCTAATATTTAATATCCACGCTACATTCTCAGGTGCACTTACAAACAGATAATTTGAATTATTTTTTTTTATGATCTCAACTATTTTGTTTATTTTAGATTTATGACTTTCCCCTGTAATATTGTTACTTATAGAATAATATAACTTTGATTTTATTTGTTGTTTATTAAAAATTAAGTCTACCAAATTACGATTAATATATTTAATTTTAGTGTGATTATTAAAATATTTTTTTATTTTTTCGGATGTAAAAACTTTTGGATCGACACCAAGTTTTAGATTTTTAAAAATTTTATTGTTTATTATTTTATCATAACCGATTATTTTATAATTTTTACCTGACTCAATTGCTGCTTGGATCGTATATCTACCGTCAACAAATAAATAATTTTTTTTTTTTAGAATTATTGCACATCCAGCCGAACCGCTGAAATTAGATATAGTTTTTAATCTATCGTTAGAAGCATATTCGCCAAAAAATTCATCATTTTTTGGAATGATATATCCATCTATATTGAACAAATCTAATTTTTGTCTTAATGTATAAATCCTATTTTTGATCATTTAATTCTTTTTTGATATCTTATCCATCCTGGACTTCTAATATTGTCATTGTCGTCAAAATCTTGATTGAAATCAAAGTCATCTTCTACATTAATTGTCTCATCAAAAAATGAGTTTTTTTCTAAGTAATCTTCTGGTAGCTCCTCAATAAATCTAGAAGCCATACTGTCAATCCAATCACCCTGATAGAATCTGTTCATAGAGAAAGAAATAATTGCTTTTTTTTTTGCTCTCGTAATTCCAACGTAGGCAAGTCTTCTTTCCTCCTCTAAACCATTTTGACCTTTTTCTTCAATAGATTTTTGATGTGGAAATAGACCTTCCTCCCAACCAGGAAGAAAAACAACATCGAATTCCAACCCTTTTGCAGCATGCATAGTCATCATATTAACTTTTTGACCATCCCAATCTTGATCAACAGATGTTGCTAGAGCAACGTGTTCTAAAAAACTTTCCAAATTATCAAATTCTTTCATAGCACTTAATAATTCTTTTATATTTTCAATCTTATTTTCATTATCGAGATCTTTTTTATTTTTTAGCATTGCAGAATATCCAGACTCATCAAGAATGGTTTGAAGTAGTTTTACGTGATGAATTTTTTTATTAATTAAATCAAACCTCCATTTCTTTACTAATTCTAAAAAATTTATTAAGCCTATTTTAGCTTTTGGTTTAATTAAATTTTCTTCAATCATTTTTTTTGCAGAAGTTTCCAAACAAATTGAATTAATTTTAGAATATTCATGTATAGATTTTATTGTACTTTCACCAATTGATCGTTTTGGATTATTTATAATTCTTTCAAAAGCTAGATCATCCTTGCCTTGATAAACAAGTCTTAAATAAGCAACACTATCTTTTATTTCAGCTCTTTCATAAAATTTAATTCCACCTAAAATTCTGTATGGTAATCCTATTTTTAAGAATCTTTCTTCAAATTCTCTAGTTTGAAAAATTGCTCTCACAAGAATAGAGATTTCATTTAATGAATATTTGTTTTTGATTTTTTCAATTTCATCAGAAACTCCGATGGCCTCATCTTTTCCATTTTTAAAACAATTTAATTGTATTAAATCACCATCTTCCTTTGTTGATTTCAATGTTTTTCCAACTCGCTTTTGATTGTTTGATATTAAATTTGATGCAACATTCAAAATATTTTGTGTAGACCTATAATTTTGCTCTAATCTAATAATTTTTGTATTTTTATATATTTGATCAAATTCTAAAAAATTTTTAATTTCTGCACCACGCCAACTGTAAATTGATTGATCGTCGTCACCTACACAACAAATATTTTTATTTTTTTCAGTAAGTAAGCTCAGCCATTTACTTTGTATAAAATTAGTATCCTGGTATTCATCAACAAGAATATATTTGAAATTTCTTGAATAAATTTCCCTAATGTCTGAGTTTTTTTCTAAAACTTTGACAGCATGAAGGATTAAATCTCCAAAATCACATGAATTAAGATCAATTAATTTGCGTTGATATATTTTATAAATTGGCAGTATATTTTTTTCAAAAATATCTTTCTTATTAATAACAACTTCATTTGGGTAGAGCCCCTTATTTTTCCAACGATCGATTATTGCAAGTATGTATCTTGGAGACAATTGTTTAACATCAACATTTTCAGCTTTACAAATATTCTTAATTAATCTTATTTGATCATCAGTATCTATAATTGTGAAATTTGAATTAAGTCCTGCAGCAGATGCATGTTTTCTTAAAATTTTCACACATGTTGAATGAAAGGTTCCTAGCCAAGATAATCCTGTCGCCTCAGAGCCCAGAATCTTGCTTACTCTTAATTGCATTTCTTTTGCGGCTTTGTTTGTAAAAGTTACCGCTAGTATTTGATTTGGATAAGCTTTTTTATTACTAATTATATTTGCAATTCTTGTGGTCAAAACTTTAGTTTTTCCAGATCCAGCGCCAGCCACAATTAAAAGTGGTCCATCCAAATACATTACGGCCTCTTTTTGGGCTTTATTTAAGTTTTTTAAATAATCAGAGTTTACCATTTCAAATATTTAATTATAAATTGTTCAAAATTTTATGTTTAAAGATAACCTAACATTTAAAAAATTGAAGAAACAGATTCTAACTATAAATAGTTTTTTAGAAAGCAATTTTAGTAAACTAAAAGATTTAATTGTTAATATTCGAAAGGGAAAATTAAGTAATAGTAGCAGATTTTTTCTCATTTTTGCCGCACTATTCACTTTATCTTTAAGTTATTTATCAATACCAACATTTTATAATAAAAATTTAGTTCAGTCTGAAATACAGAATCAAATTCTAAAAAAATATAATATCAAAATAAATTTTAACGAAAAATTAATTTATAGCTTGGTGCCGAGACCACATTTTGTATCTAAAAGATTATCAATTATTAAAGATGAAAAAGAAATAGCGATTGTAGAAAATTTTAAAATATTCATATCCTTAAAAAACTTTTTATCTAAAAATAAAATTATAACAACAGATCTTGTTTTGGATAAAGCAGATTTTAATATTTATAAAAAAGATATCGTATTTTTTAAAGATCTTCTTAAAACTGAACCAAATGAAAATAAGATAACAATAAAAAATAGTAATATTTTCTTCAAAAATAAAGATGATGAAGTTCTATTCATTAATAAGATTTTTAAAAGTGAGTTTTTTTATGACTCAAATAATCTTAAAAATTCTCTTATCTCTAAAAATGAAATATTTAATATACCTTTCAAGTTAATAATTAAAAACGATAAATTTAATAAGATTGTATCTACAAAATTTAATTCAAAAAAAATTAGATTAAATCTCGAAAATGAAATTGATTATACAGAAAAAGATAAAAATGGTCTTTTAGATATCTTGTTCATAAATAAAAATACATCCTTTAACTATCAGATTAAAAAAAATTCTCTAAAATTCAATTCAAATGATAATAAAAAGTCATATCAAGGAGCAATTGATTTTAAGCCTTTTTATTTATTTGCAAGTTTTGATTATGATGGATTAAGTTCTAAAAATTTATTTAAACATGACTCAATTTTACTTGATTTAATAAAATCTGAAATTTTTAAAAATGCCAATTTGAATGTAAATTTTGAATTTAATATAAAAGATATTACAAATATTGATGAACTGAATAATTTATTTCTTAAAATTGGAATAGATGAAGGAAATATTATTTTATCAAATTCGAATATAATGTGGAAGGATGATCTGGATATAAATTTTGAAGATTGTATTGTGAGTTACGATAGAGAAAACATTAATTTAATTGGAACAATAAATATTAATGTAAAAGATATTGATGATTTTTACAAATCATTTCAAGTAAAGAAAACTGATAGAAAAAAAATAAGAAAAATGAAATTTGATTTTAATTATGATTTGAATCAAAGAGATGTAAAGTTTTCAAATATAAAAATAAATGATACTGTAAGTGAAAATGTTGAGAATTTTATTGATAATTTTAATTCTAGTCAAAAAAGAATTTTTAATAAAATAACTTTTAAAAATTTTATAAGTAAATTTTTTAGTGTTTATGCTGGGTAGATCATTTTCTTTGGATCAACAATCTTATCATAATCTTTTTCTGTAATTAGTTGTGTTTTTAAAGCCTCTGATTTTAAAGTTGTTTTATTTTTTAATGCAGCTTTAGCAATCTTAGCTGCGTTATCGTAACCAATTTTTGGAGCCAAAGCAGTTACTAGCATTAAAGAATTGTCTAAGTAATCTTTAATTTTATTTTTGTCAGCCTTTAATCCTTTGACACAATAAATTGCAAAGTTTTTAGAACTATCTGCTAACAGATCTATTGATTGTAAAATATTATGGGCGATTAAAGGTTTGAAAACATTTAATTCAAAGTGGCCATGAGACCCCGCCATTGTAATTCCATTATGATTTCCAATAACTTTGACGCAAACCATTGTAACTGCCTCAGATTGAGTTGGATTTACCTTGCCTGGCATAATGGATGAGCCAGGTTCATTAGCAGGTAAAATAAGTTCACCATATCCTGCTCTTGGACCTGATCCTAAAAATCTTATGTCGTTTGCAATTTTCATTAAACTTACAGCTGTAGTATTTAAAGTCCCTGAAAAGTTCACTATTTCGTCGTGAGCAGCTAAGGCTGCAAATTTATTTTTTGTTGTTTTAAAAGGAAGTTTAGTAATTTTTTTAATCTCACTGATTATTTTTTTATCAAATCCTTTCTTACTATTTATTCCAGTACCAACGGCAGTTCCTCCTTGTGCTAATGAATAAATTTCATTTAAAGCATTTTTAATTCTTTGAATACAGTTTTCTAGTTGTGATTGATATCCTGAAAATTCTTGACCAAGGGACAAAGGCGTAGCATCTTGCAAATGAGTTCTTCCTACTTTTACAATTTTTTTAAACTTTCTTACCTTAATTTTTAATTCTTTATTTAATAACTCAAGTGATGGTAATAATTTGTTTTTAGTTTCAATCGCAATTGCTATATGCATTGCTGTTGGAAATACATCATTAGTAGATTGTGATTTGTTAACATGATCATTAGGATGAACAGGTTTTTTTGATCCTTTTTTTCCACCCAAAATTTCAATTGCTCTATTCGCTATCACCTCATTAACATTCATATTTGTTTGTGTTCCCGATCCTGTTTGCCAAACTTTTAATGGAAAATGATCGTTTAATTTGCCTGAAATAACTTCGTTTGCAGATTTAATTATTGCTTTTGAAATATGAGGTAAAATTTGTTTTTCTCTTCCGTGTACAATTGCAGCTGCTTTTTTAATAATCGCTATAGATTTAATTAATATTGGTCTTACTAAAAATTCTCCAATATCAAAATATTTTTTTGATCTTTGTGTTGAGGCGCCCCAATATTTGTCATTTGGAACACTGATTTTTCCAATACTATCGAATTCTTTTCTTAATTTCATGAATAAGTTTTTTAAAGTATATACAATAGATATATATTAATTTTATTTAAACTTATAGGAGCAAAATGACAAATTTTGATAAAGTGGGAATTTTTATGAAAACTTTTGGTCAAGAAGTTAAAACAAAACCCTCATTTAGCACAGTTAAAATCAATAAACTTAGGTATGACCTAATAAAAGAGGAACTAGACGAGTTGAACGATGCACTCAATAAAAAAGACTTATTAGAAGTAGCTGATGCATTAACAGATATTCTTTATGTTACTTATGGTGCAGGACATGCATTTGGAATAAATTTAGATAAATGTTTTGATGAAGTGCAAAATTCCAATATGAGTAAATTAGATAAACATGGAAAACCAATTTACAATGAGTCTGGAAAAGTAATGAAAGGGCCAAATTATTTTAAACCAGATTTATCGAAGTTTTTAGTTTAAATCTTTAGCCATGGTGGAATAAAAATTTTAAAAGTAGATCCTTCTATCTTATAAACAAAGTCTTTATCAAAATTTTTATCAAGGTATTTTATTAGTGCAAATGGATAATCATCGTTTATAAGAACCCTACCTATTTCAACATTGTCTTTATAAATTTTCTCATCTTCTTTTAATTTACCTTCAATTACTGTAATCGGTAACAGTCTTTTAGATAATTTATTTTTAAGTTTAATTCTTGCTGTATTTTCTTGACCAACATAACATCCTTTTTTAAAGTCAATTCCGTTGAGCTCTTCAAAATTACATTCAATACCAAATAATTTATTTTTTAATTTATTTAAGTTTTTTGGAACTATACCAAGTTTGTGGCTATGACTATGATATTTCTCAATTTTATCATTTTTTAAATCAAGTTTTTTTAAAGATAAATAAAGTTTTTCTAAATTAATTATTAATCTAGCACCTAAATATTTATTTCTAGGATCTAATAGAATTGGATCTTCTCTGTATTTAAAAGTAAAACCTAGAATATCTTTTGAACCTGCAATAGTTAAATATTTTTCATATCCAAAACTAGCAACCACAAATTCGTTACTTAAATTAAGTATTTCTATATTTGTTCTGATTTTATATAAATTTAGTTGTTTAAATATTTCTTCAGATTGAGATTTTTCACAATCAATAAAGTAACCAGTTTTATGTTTTACAACTATGAATTCATATAAAAATTTACCCTGAGGTGTGAATAAAGAAGCAAAACAACTGGAACTATCAGAAACTTTATTTATGTCATTGCTAATTAGATTCTGAAGAAAATCTTTTGCATCTGGGCCATTGATATAAAGTATGGCTCTATCTTCTAATATATAAACACTATTATTCATATTTGATTGATACTTCATTTTAATATAATAACTTTTCTCAAAAATGTTAGATCTAATAATCAAAAACGGGCAATGTTATATTAATGGAAAGTTAGAGAATAAAGATATAGCAGTTAAAGATGGCAAGATATCAAAAATTGGTGAAGTATCAGAAGAAGCAAAAGAAGTTTATGATGCAAAAAACCAAACTGTTTTGCCAGGATGTATAGATACTCAAACTCATTTTAGAGAACCAGGCTCAACGGACACTGAAGATCTTCATTCTGGAAGTAGAGCTGCTGTAGCAGGAGGTATAACTGCAGTATTTGAAATGCCAAATACTAATCCACCAACTTCAAACATAAAAGAATTTCAAAGAAAATTAGATCTTGCAAAAAATAGAATGTATTGCAATTACGCTTTTTATTTTGGTGCAACAGCAGATAACGTAAATCAATTAGCTGAATTAAAAGATTTACAAGGATGCTGTGGTATTAAATTATTTGCTGGTTCTTCAACTGGTAATCTTTTAGTAGCAGATGAAAAAGATATAGATAAGGTATTTGAAAATTGTTCAAAAGTTGTTGCAGTTCACTCAGAGGATGAGGAAGTTTTAAATAAGAATAAAAAATTAATCAAAAATGGAGATGTACATTCACATCCTATTTGGAGAAGTGAAGAGTGTGCAATGTCTTCTACAAGAAGAATTGTTAGACTTGCTGAAAAACATAATAAGAAAGCTCATGTGCTTCACATTACAACAAAACAAGAAATTGATTTTTTATCTCAACATAAAGGAAATATTACTTTTGAAATCACACCACAACATTTAACAATTTATGCACCAGATTGTTATGATAAACTCGGAACGTATGCACAAATGAATCCTCCCATAAGAGATAAATCCCATTATGATAGATTGTGGTATGCTGTGAAAAATAACTTAAATGATACTATTGGATCAGATCATGCTCCACATTTAAAAGTAAATAAAGATAAAGAATATCCAAATTCTCCATCAGGTATGCCTGGTGTTCAAACATTAATGCCAGTGATGTTAAATCATGTTAATGATGGAAAATTATCACTCACTCAATTGATGAACCTGGTGTGTGAAAATCCAATTAAAATTTTCGGCATCAAGAATAAAGGATTTATAAGAGAGGGTTATGATGCAGATTTTACGATTGTCGATATGAACAAAAAAATTGTTATTAAAAATGAGAATATCGAAAGTAAGTGCGGATGGTCACCTTTCAATGACGTTGAATTTAAAGGAATACCAGTAGCAACTATAATTGCGGGCAAAATAAAAATGAAAGATGGTAAAATTTTAGGAGACCCTGAAGGTACCCCTTTAAAGTTTAATTAATTTTTCCAGCAAAACTGTTTACAAGAATTACTCCAATAACGATTAAAAATAATCCCGCTATTGCTTGCCAAGCTAAAGTTTGTTTGAAAAAGAAATAACCAAGTATGGCTATTGTAAAAACACCTAATCCACTCCATGTTGCATACACAATCGCAATTGGAAGTTTATCCATTACAAAGGTCATTAAATAGAAAGATACAAGATAGAATGTTGTCAGACAAATTGTTGGAATAATTTTTGTAAAATTTTGCGATACTGGCAATAACATTGTACCAGCTACCTCGCAAAATATAGCGATAAGTAAAAAAGAATATGTTTTAACCATTATTTAATATTTTATTATCAATTAGATCTTGTTTTATTTCATCAAGAATAGCGGGATCATCAATAGTTGGCGGCATTTTATATTCAACATTGTCTGCAATTTTTCTAATTGTTCCTCTTAAAATTTTACCTGATCTCGTTTTTGGAAGTCTCTTAATAACTATTGCAACTTTAAAGGCAGCAACTGGACCAATTTTTTCTCTGACCATCTTAATACATTCCTTAGAAATTGTATCGTTATCTTTATCTACACCAGCTTTTAAAACAATTAAGCCTATGGGTAATTGTCCTTTTAATTTATCAGCTATTCCTAGCACTGCACACTCAGCAACAGACTGATGTTCAGACAATACTTCTTCTATTGCACCAGTAGATAATCTATGACCTGCAACATTGATAATGTCATCAGTTCTAGACATGATCCAAATATATCCATCTTCATCAATGTGTCCTGCATCGTAAGTTTGGTAATAACCTTCATAATTAGACATGTAGTTTTCTTTGTATCTTTGATCTGCATTCCAAAGAGTTGGAAAAGTTCCAGGAGGTAGAGGTAGTTTAACAACTATATCTCCCATTTCATTAGGTTTGGCTAAAGTTTGATCAGACTTAATAATTTTTACATCATATCCTGGCACTGCTTTACAAGCTGAGCCATATTTTGTTTTCATCATTTCAATACCTGTGCAATTTGAACTAATCGCCCAACTTGTTTCTGTTTGCCACCAGTGGTCAATTACTGGAACTTTTAATAAATTCTCTGCCCACTTAATTGTATCTGGATCAGCTCGCTCCCCTGCAAGAAATAAACTTTCAAATTTACTCAAATCGTATTTTGAAAAAAACTTTCCTTCAGGATCTTCTTTTTTAATAGCTCTAAATGCTGTTGGTGCAGTGAATAAAGATTTTACTTTATAGTCAGAAATAATTTTCCAGAAAGCTCCTGCATCAGGTGTGCCCACTGGCTTACCTTCGAACAATACAGTGGTGCATCCTTTAAATAATGGAGCGTAAACTATGTAAGAGTGCCCAACAATCCAACCAATATCACTCGCCGACCACCAAATATCATCTTCATCAATGTTATAAATATTTTTCATTGTCCATTTTAATGCAACGATGTGACCACCAATGTCCCTTACGATACCTTTTGGTGTTCCTGTAGTGCCTGATGTGTAAAGTATGTAAGCAAATTCATTAGAATTCATTTCAACACAATCAGTATCTTTCGCATTGGCATGAGCTTCATCCCAACTTATCTCCATTGGCGCATTAAGTTTAACTTCATTACCTTTTCTTTGGAATAATATCATCTTGCTAATCTTATGTTGAGCTTGTTTTATTGCTTCATCTACAAGTGGTTTGTATTCAACAGTTCTTCCTGGCTCGAAACCACATGAGGCAGTCACTAAAAGCTTAGCTTTACTATCATCAATCCTACTTGCAAGCTCGTTTGAAGCAAATCCACCAAACACAACCGAATGTATTGCTCCAATTCTTGCACATGCTAGCATAGCAACAACAGCTTCTGGTATCATTGGCATGTAAATTATGACTCGGTCACCTTTTTTTACACCTTGGTCTTTAAGTGCACCTGCAAACTTTGATACTTTTGATCTTAATTCTTCATAAGTGAACTTACTTTTGTTTCCTGTAATAGGGCTATCGTAAATTAAAGCAGTTTTACCTCCTTTTCCTTCATCAATATGAATATCTAATGCATTGTAACATGTGTTTGTTACACCATTTTCATACCATTTGTAGAAAGGTGGGTTAGACTTATTTAAAATTTTAGTCGGTTTTTTAAACCAAAAAATATCTTGTGCAGCACTTTCCCAGAATTCTTCAGGATTGTTAATAGATTTTTGGTAAATATCATTGAATTGATCAGACATAGACTTTTTGATTCGATAGAGCCTTTTTATTAGATTTTTAAATTATAAATTGTATTTAATTTTAAAAAGTAAGTAAAATCAATGTAAATTAATGATAATTAAGTCTTCAATAATCTCAATATATTTGGTATTTAACGCTCAACTTTGGCTTAGGGAAGCCTAAGCTTAGTTTATATAAACTAAATAAGTAAAAACTAACTAAGAGGGAGTTTTTTATGAAAAAACTTAAATTGTTTGCTCTTACCGTTGCAGCATTGATTGGTGTAACTGGTGTAGCAAACGCAGCTTCTGCTACTATGTTAGCTCAAGATGACTTTGTTGGAATATCTTTCTGGATAATTTCAATGGGTATGTTGGCTGCTACAGCGTTTTTCTTTATGGAGAGAAATACTGTTGCTCCTGGCTGGAAAACGTCAGTAACTGTTGCAGGGCTAGTAACTGGTATTGCATTCATCCACTACATGTACATGAGAGAAGTATGGGTGATGACTGGCGATTCACCAACAGTATATAGATATATTGACTGGTTAATTACTGTGCCATTACAGATGATAGAATTCTATTTAATTCTAGTAGCTGTAAGAAAAGCAAATTCTGGAATCTTCTGGAGATTGTTAATTGGTTCATTAGTAATGTTGATCGGTGGATATTTAGGAGAAGCAGGATACATCAACGCTACACTTGGTTTCATAATCGGTATGGCTGGTTGGGTATACATTCTTTATGAAATATTCTCAGGTGAAGCTGGTAAAGCTGCTTCAAAAAGTGGAAACAAGGCTCTTGTTACTGCTTTTGGTGCGATGAGAATGATTGTTACAGTAGGTTGGGCAATTTACCCATTAGGTTATGTATTTGGTTACCTAACAGGTGGTGTAGATGCTAACTCACTTAACGTTGTTTACAACTTAGCTGACTTTATAAACAAAATTGCATTTGGTCTAGTAATCTGGGCTGCTGCAGTAAGTTCAGCTGGTGCGAGAAGCAGATAATTACTGTTTAAATTAAATTTTAGGGCGAGTATGTTTTTACATACTTGCCCTATTTTTTTTTGCACATATATATTAGTTTATGCCAAAAATAATTTACGTTACTCATGATAATCAAAAACATTATATTGAAGTTGAAAATGGCTTAACCGTAATGGAGGGAGCAGTCCAGAATGATATCCCGGGTATTGATGCTGATTGTGGTGGTGGTATGGCTTGTGCTACTTGCCATGTTTATGTCAAAGAAGAATGGTTAGATAAGCTTCCAAAAAAAGAAGATGGTGAAGAAGATATGTTAGATATGGCGTTTGAACCAAAAAAAAATAGCAGACTAAGTTGTCAACTTATAGTCTCAAATGAAATTGATGGACTGGAAGTTTATATTCCATCTAAACAATCTTAAATGAATAAAACTGATGCATTAATAATTGGAGCAGGACCCACAGGTCTTTTTACAGCTCACCAATTAAAATTAATTGGTCTTAATTGTGAAATTGTAGATAACTTGGATAAAATTGGAGGTCAGTGTATTGAATTATACCCAGATAAGCCAATTTATGATATTCCAGCAGTACCAGAGTGCACAGGAGAAGAGCTAACAAATAATTTAATTAATCAATTAAAACCTTTTGATATTAAATTTCACTTAAGTGAGAGAGTGGATGAAGTAAAAAAAGATGGAGATAACTGGGTTGTAAAAACAAATAATGGCAAAAAATTTTTAACTCCCAATGTAATTATAGCAGGTGGTGTTGGTTCTTTTGAACCAAGAAAATTTGCAGTAAAAGATTGTGAAAAATTTGAAAATCAATCAGTTTTTTATTCAATTAAAGATAAAAAAATGTTTGAAGGAAAAACTGTTTCTATCTTTGGTGGTGGGGATAGTGCTTTAGATTGGGCAGTTGAATTGTCAAAAAACTCAAAAGTAAATTTAGTTCATAGAAGAGATGATTTTAGGGGGGCACAGGCTACAGTAGATAAAGTAAAACAGCTGTCTAATGAGGGAAAAATAAATCTTTTTACCAAATATCAAATGATTGCAATTAAGGGAGAAAACAAATTAGAAAGTATAGAGATTAAAAGTGATGATAAAGATGTTAAAACTCTCAAAACTGATTATGTTTTAGGTTTTTTTGGTCTAATAATGCAACTTGGTCCTATAGCTAATTGGGGTCTTAATATTGATAAAAAAACTGTAGAAGTTGATACTGAGAAATTTGAGACTAATCAAAAAGGTATTTATGCAGTAGGTGACATCTGTAGTTATCCCGGAAAACTGAAATTAATTCTCTCAGGTTTTCATGAAGGTGCATTAGCAGCTCGGGCTTGCTTTAAATTAGCAAGGCCAAATGAAAAATATCGATTTGAATTTACGACATCATCAAAATCTATTAAAGAGCGCCTTGGTGTGAAAAGTGATTGAGCTTTTTTCAGCAAATACTCCTAACGGAAAAAAAATTAGTATTATGCTTGAAGAGATTGGTTATGATTATAATGTGACCAAGGTTGATATTGGTAAGGGCGAACAGTTTAAAGAAAGTTTTGTTAAGATCAGTCCATTTAGCAAAATACCAGTAATCATCGATCATAAAAATAACAAAACTATCTTCGAGTCTGGGGCAATTTTAATTTATTTGGCAGAGCAAAGTGGAAAATTTTACAATCAAGCTAATCGAACAGAAATTAATCAATGGCTTATGGCACAGATGGGCTATATTGGACCAATGTTAGGTCAGCATCATCAGTTTCACCATTACAATCCTGGCAAAAGTAAATTTGGAGAGGAGAGGTATTTCAAAATTTCAAAAAGAATTTATCAAGAACTTGATTCAGTTTTATCAAAATCAAAATTTTTATCTGGTGGAGATTATACAATTGCAGATATAGGAACTTTTCCGTGGATTGCACGTCACGAGTGGCATGACATAGGATTAAAGAAATATAAAAATTTGAGTAGATGGTACATTGAAATATCAAAAAGAGATGCTGTAAAAAAAGGTTTTTCTTTTATGGATAAGGACGAAAGCCCTCCATTACCTTAATCAACCCATAGAATTTAACAATCTAAACAAAGATGCAAAAATACCATGACCTGATAGCTCAATTGCTATAATGGCTATGATTATTAAGATAAATTTTTTATTCATCTACTAAATACGAATATTAACAGGAGTATCCAAAAAAAAGCGTAATAAAAATAAATATATTTTTTTGTAAAATTATAAGTAATTGGATTGTGTATTTTTTTATTTTTTCTTTTTTTAGTCATCTGCATGAACTTTTTCGTTCTTTTCATGTTTTTCCTGTGCAGCAATGGTATACTTTGCAACAGGTCTTGCCATTAGCCTTTTTAGCCCAATCGGCTCTGCTGTATCTAAGCAGTATCCATAAGTATCTTCCCTGATTCTTGCTAGTGCTTTGTCAATTTCAGAAATCAATTTTATTTGTCTATTAATTGCTTTCATTTCTACATTTTTATCAGTATATGAGCTAGCTTGGTCAACAATATCGGCTGATATGCTGTTATCATCCATGCTCCCATTATATAAAGCCTCATTATTAGATTTAATTAATTCTTTTTTCCATTCTTGAAGTTTCATTCTGAAGAATATTTTATGTTTTTCACACATATATTTTTCACTCTCTTTTGGAAGGTAAGTTTTTGAAATTTTTATTGGATTTTTATTAATCTCTTTAGATTTTACAGAGGGCTTTTTAGAAGGTTTAGATTTTACTTTATTTAAAGTTTTTGTCTTCACCACTTTTTTTTTAACTTTGCTCGTGTTAGGCATATCTTTAAATGAATTCGAGGCAGTATATTCAGCAAATTAATGGTGTCAAGCAAGCTTAATTATTGTAAATAATTGATTATGAATGTTTTTAACACAAAAATAACCAATATTTTTTTTATTTTTTTATTTTCACATTTACTTATTTGGACACTTGTCCCAACAATTACAAATGTCAATTTACCATTAGATACTATAGAAGCACTAGCGTGGGGAAGTAATTTAGATTGGGGTTTTAACAAACATCCTCCAGGTAGTGCTTTTTTTCCTGAGGTTTTTTTTCAAATTTTTGGTGCACAAGACTGGTCTTTTTATTTATTAAGTCAAATTTTTGTTATAACTGCTTTTTATTTTGTGTTTAAGTTTGCAAATGAAATACTATCCAATACAAAACTTAGCTTAATTTCAGTTTTACTATTAGAAACAATTTACTTTTATAATTTTACTACACCTGAATTTAATGTAAATGTTTGCCAGCTTCCATTTTGGTCTTTGGTTGTTTACTATTCATGGAAAATTTACAGCTCAGAACAAATTAATTTTAAAGATTGTTGTTTGATAGGATTATTTGGAGCAATTGGATTTTTATCAAAATACTTATTTGTATATTTGTTGCTATCTTTAGTATTAATGTTTTCTTATTTAATTCTTTTAAAAAAAAGTAAAAAATTTGATTTTAAATATTTAATAATATTTGAAGTATTTTTAATATTGTTAGTGCCACATTTAATATGGTTATTTGATAATGATTTTGTGACTTTAACTTATGGTTTAAAAAGAACCATTATAGAGGACTCAAGTATTTTAAATCATCTTAAATACCCAGGAATTTTTCTTTTAAAACAAATTGGAATTTTAGTTCCATTTATGTTTCTAGTGTGGCTTTTAATAAATAAAATAAAATTTAAGATTAATTTAAAAGATAAAAAATTAATTTTTTTAATATCTATAAATTTTTTACCATTGATGCTGATTTTGATTACATCAGCTTTAATGGGTTCAAAAATTAGAACAATGTGGATGACACCATTTTATCTATTTTTTGGAGTATTCTTTATTTACATTTTTCAACAGCAAATAAATCTTAAGAAAATCAATTCATTTTTATATGCTTTTTTATTTTTGTTTCTGTTATCGCCTTCAATTTATTCGTATATTTCCATTTCAGAAAAAAATAAAAGAACAGATTATCCTGGAAAAGAAATAGCAGAATTAGTTGAAAGAAGATGGAATAAAAATTTTTCAAATGAAATAAAATATGTAATTGGTGACGAGTGGTATGCAGGAAATTTATCTTATCATATTTCATCAAGACCTAAGTGGTTTAATTCAATAAAGAACAAGTCAGATAAATTAGATATTGATGGAGGGGTGGTCTATACTGGCAATGCCAAAATTTTAAAGGAGGTGTGCCCAGGAGATTTTGGTAAGATAAGAAATCAGGGTTTCTGTATGATTGGAAACAGATAGGTAATGAAAGTAAAAATTTTAATTCCTGTTTATAATGACTGGAAATCAGTTTCTAAGCTTATTGAAGAGATAAATAGTTTGTCTATCAATTCAAATATAGATGTATCAATAATTATTGTAAATGATGCGTCTACTCATGATCATAAAAATGAAGATAAAGATTATGAAAATTTAACGTCAATCAAGATATTAAATATGAAAATAAATCAAGGTCATGCCCGATGTATTGCGACTGGATTAAAATATATTTTTGAAAAAGAGGATTTTGATTATGTAATTCCAATGGATGGGGATGGCGAAGATCGACCTGAAGAGATTAAAGTATTTTTAGATAAAATTGATACTGTTGATAGTAAAGCCATTGTGGGGCAAAGAACAAAAAGATCTGAGGGACTAATTTTTAAAATTTGTTATGAAATACATAAATTAATAACTATAACTTTTACAGGTAAATCAATAAAATTTGGTAATTATACTTGTTTACCAAAATCCACCGTTCAAAAGTTGATCAATGATAAAGCTACTTGGAATAGTTTTTCTGGCTCATTAACAAAACTAGAAGATAATTTAGTAAAAATTTCATCTGAAAGAGGAAAAAGATATTTTGGTCCATCTAAAATGAGTTTTTTAAATTTACTAAAGCACTCACTATCAATTATAAGTGTATTCAGAAAAACTGTCTTAGTACGTTCGGCATTTTTTATAATTATTTATATTTTAATGATTAAGAGTAACGCCTCTATTATTACCTCAATACCACTAATATTTTTACTTATAATGATTTACTCAATTTCAAGTTTAGCTTTAAGAGAAAATATGGATGAATTTGATAAAGCTTTATCAAATATAAACGATATCACAAAAATTAAATGAAAAAAAAAGATCTTTATTACGAAAGAATTCCAACCAAACTTTTTAGAGAAGATGTAAAATATTTAGGCAATATTTTAGGGAAGGTAATAAAATTACAAGAGGGTCAAAATTTTTTTAATTTAGTTGAAAAGGTTAGAAAATTATCAAAGGCAAACAAAAAAAATCTTAATCAAAAAAAATCTAATCAAAAGGTTATAAATGCTATCAATAGTCTTAATCCAAAAGACACTTTTAAACTAACTAGAGCATTTTCGCATTTTATGAATTTTATTAATTTGGCTGAATTAGTAGATGCATCTAGAAGTTTAAATCAATATGAAAATGATAGCAAAAAAGTAAAGAGAAACAATTTATTTATTGAAGAAATTTTTGAAAATCTTTTTAGAAATAAAAATATTTCTAACAATAAAATATATAATTTAGCAAAAAATTTAAATATAGGAATAGTTTTAACTGCACACCCAACAGAGGTTAAAAGAAGAACTTTAATTCAAAAATATCATAACATTATAGAAATTTTAGAGAAAAGAGATCTATTAAAAAATTTTCCATCAAAATTAAAAATATTGGACAAAAAGCTATATGATGAACTTACAATCATTTGGAATACTGACGATCTAAAAAGATTTAAACCCTCACCCTTTGATGAAGCCAGATGGGGTTTGGCTATTATCGAGGATAGTTTATGGGATACTATTCCAAAAGTTTATCGAAGATTGAATTCAATTTTCGTTCAGAATATGAATAAGAATTTACCTAAAAACTTTAATCCAATAGAGTTTGGATCATGGATGGGGGGAGATCGAGATGGAAATCCCAATGTAACAGCTAATGTTACCAAAAAAGTAATTTTATTATCTAGATGGGAAGCCGCTAAATTATATGAGAAAGCTTTGACAAAAATAATTAGATCTTATTCAATGGAAAAATGTTCAAAAAAAATCCTTCGTAAAGTTGGTAATTCTTTTGAACCTTATAGAGTTTTTCTTAGACCTTTGAGAGATAAAATGAGAATTACTCATAGGTCAATTGAACAGTACTTAGTAAATAAAAAACCTTTAAACCAAAAAATATTATTAAGCTCCAGAGAAGAAATATTAAAACCTTTAAGAATAGTAAGAGAGTCATTAGAGCAAAATCAAAATGAAAATATTGCTAGTGGAGAATTATTGGATTTAATGAGAAGAGCAAAATGCTTTGGTATAAATCTTGCAAGATTAGATATAAGACAAGAGTCATCAAGACATAGTAAATTGATAAGTGAATTTGTAAAAAAAAGATATAATCATGACTATTCAAAGTATAGTGAAAAGGAAAAAATTAGTTTTTTAAAAAATCAAATTAATTCAAAAAAAAATCAATTTAAAAATTTTAATTTTAGAAATAAGGAAAACAAAGAGGTTTGGTCAACATTTCGAATATTAGCCGATGAACCAGCTGAATGTTTAGGAGCTTATGTTATATCAATGACAACATCAGCTTCTGATATTCTATCCGTATCATTATTGCAAAAAGAGGCAAATATTAAACACAAATTAAGAGTTGTTCCATTGTTTGAAACTTTAAGCGATTTAATAAATGCTAAAAATATTATGGAAAATTTATTCTCACAATCCTGGTACAGGAAAATGATTAAGAATACACAAGAGGTGATGATTGGATATTCTGATTCAAGTAAAGATGCAGGTAAAATTTGTGCAAGCTGGCATCAATACAAAGCCCAGGAGGAAATTATTAAATTAGGAAAAAAATTTAATATTAAAATTACTTTTTTTCATGGAAGGGGTGGTTCTGCAGGCAGAGGAGGTGGTCCGATTCAAGCAACATTAAGATCACAACCACCAAATTCAGTTAACGGTAAAATTAGAATTACTGATCAAGGAGAAGTTATCCAACAAAAATATGGATATGAGCCTATGGCAAAATATAATTTATGTAGCTACATTGGAGCTGTAACTGAAGCAACACTAAATCCTCCTCTAAATCCAAAAAAAGAATGGAGGGCTTTAATTGAAAAAATGTCTGAAATTTCAAAAAACTCTTATAGAAAAAATATAAATCAAAGTTCCGATTTTATTAAGTATTTCAAAACGGTAACACCTCATAGGGCTCTTGAAAAACTTTCTATAGGTTCAAGACCTTCCAAAAGAAAAAATGTAGATAATATAAAAAGTTTGAGGGCAATACCCTGGGTCTTTGCATGGACTCAGATAAGACTAATGCTCCCAGCTTGGTTAGGGAGTGCAGAAGCTCTGAGATATTCTTACATGAAGCAATTTAGAAAAACTTTGTATGATATGGAGAGAAATTGGCCATTTTTTAATTCAATGTTAGATATGTTAGATATGGTAATTTCAAAAGCTGATCCAGAAATATCAAAAATTTATGAAAATTATTTAGCTGATGAAAATTTAAAAAGAGTTGGAAAAAAACTTAGATTTCAATTTGATACTATTAAAAAGCTTAACAAAAAAATTACTCCTAAAGAAATAGTTAATTCAAGAAAACTCTTTAGAACGTCTATAATAGCCAGAAATATATATTCAGAAGTTTTGAATATAATTCAGCCAATTGTTGTAAATAGATTAAAAAAAGATAAAAATGCTCAAAGTAAGAAATATCTAAATGATGCACTATTAACATCAATAGCTGGAATTTCTGCTGCAATGAAAAATACTGGATAATGTTAAAAAAAATTTTCTATTTAATCTTCACAATTTTTTTATTTTCCACATCAGTTTTTTCAGACAATCATAAAAGGAATTTCAAAGATATAAAAGGCTACAAGGAACAGTTTCTTTCCATGTCTGAAAAAAAAGTAAATAGAATAAAACAAGTAAAAGCTTCAGACGGTTTCCCAGTTTATGAGGGAAAAACTAGCATTCAGGTTACCGTTAATAGAGAAGATGCGGGCTGTGGAAAAGGTAAAGCGAAAACAACACAAATCCAATGTGATGGTAGAGGCAATAGAAGCAGACAAGAAATCCACCTTGGAGATATGAGGTTGAAAAATAAAGAACATATTTTTGAGTATGCAGTTTACTTTGATGAAAGTTATAAACCCTTAGAAAAAGGTGCTGTAGTTATTATTGGTCAAATGCACACTGATAACAAAGCTAAAGGATGTCATAGCTGTTGTCACTTTTGGGCTCAAGATTTTAAATATAAAGGTGAGCATTATTATAGTTGGGCAAGTAAAGCAGCTTATTCATCAGAACCTGTTATAATTGGAAAAATTGAGGACTTAAAAGGGAAGTGGACACATTTAAAATTTCATGTGCTTTGGAAACTTGATGAAACTGGAAGATTTAAAATTTTTAAAGATAATGAGGTTATAGCTGATCTTAAGAATATAAAAACCTTAGCTGATACTTGTACAGGGGGTTATATGAAATTTGGAATTTATAGACATCGAACTATTGGTTATTGGAATTCTGATTGGGAAAGCTTACCAGATCAAAGAGTCTACTTAGATAGCATCGTATTTAGAAAACCAAAAAAAGAAGAAAAATTTAAATAATAGAAGTCTAAATTTTTATTCTTGGCAACGAATAGAAATCAGCAGTATCTATTTTAGAAGAATATTGTCTTCGCATATTCCATCTTTTATGAACTCCAGCACTTGCAAGACTTAAAGTTGATCTGCCATATCTATAATTAGTATTATCAATTGATCGCATTAAACTTTTTATTTTTTCATCTTTTTCAGATGAAAATAAATTTTTTTTTCCATCGTCATTACGTAATCCTGTGAGCATCACACCTGCTTTTTGATAACGATAACCATTTTTAAATATACTTTCTAGAATTGAAACTGCAGTTTTAACTGTTTCAATACTATTGTTTGTTGCAATTGGAAAGTCGATTGTTTTTGCATTTGAATAATAACCGTAATCTCTTTGAAAAGGACTAGTTCTAACAAATACCGTAATTGCTTTTGCAACTAAAGACTCTGATCTAATTTTTTCAGATGCATTTAAACAATAGTTTGCAACTGCTTCTTTTAGTTCTTGAAACTTTTCAATTCTTTTACCGAAAGATCTTGAAACAACACAACTTTTTCTTTTTGTTTGTGTGGTTTCTAAATTGATACAAGGAATGCCTCTAAGTTCCATTGCAGTTCTAGAACTTAAAACGTTAGAACACTTTTTGATCCATGTATTGGATTTATTTTTAAGTTGTTTTGCATTATAAATTCCATTTTTCTGATAAAATTTTGTAAGCTGCCTACCAACACCCCATATATCATTGATTTCAACTTTTTCTAAAATTGGATCTAAATTTTCTATGCCAATTAAGCTAACAACACCTGATTGTTTTTTCTTTGCAATATGATTTGCTACTTTGCTTAAAGTTTTAGTTCTAGCGATACCAATACTAGTTGGGATTCCAGTCCATTGTAGAACTGTTTCTCTAATTTCTCTTCCAACTTTTTCAACTTCAGAGTCTGGAAAATTAGATAAATCTATAAATGCTTCATCAATTGAATACACTTCTATTGCTTCATTAAATCTTTTAAGAGTTCTCATTACTCTTCTAGATAGATCTCCATACAAAGAATAATTTGATGAAAAAACTTCTACTTTATTTTTAACAATAATATCTTTTGCTTTAAAATAGGGTTCACCCATTTTGATTCCCAATGCTTTAGCTTCATTGGATCTTGAAATTATACAGCCATCATTGTTTGATAAAACTACAACCGGTTTTCTTCTTATTCTTGGATTAAATAATCTTTCACAAGAAACATAAAAAGAATTACAATCAACTAAAGCTAATTTTTTAGTACGTTGAATGGATGACATAAGTCACAACCCCCCAAATAAAAACATCTTCTTCTTCGTTAATTAAAATTCTATTTGAAAAATTTTTAGATCCAGATGTTAGAAATTTTTTATCTCTTTCTTGAACTAAAGTTTTAACTACAAGTTCATCATGAACATTTGCAATAACTGTTGAAAAGTTTTTTGGCTTTAAACTTTTATCGACAACTAATAAATCTCCATCATTAATTCCAACATCGACCATCGATTTTCCTTGAACTCTGATAATAAAAGTAGCTGGAACATTTTTGATTAAATGCATGTTCAGATCAATGTCTTCTTCGATATAATCAGTGGCAGGTGATGGAAAACCAGCGCCAGCTTTATGTAGATAATAAGGGACAGTTAGTTTCATGTTCTTGTTTTGTTCTAATTTATAGCGCATTTATACAATGCATGCAAGAGGTTGTATTTTGAGTCCGTAATTGAATCAAAAGTGAATCAAAACGTGAACATCAAAACTACATTTTGTATGCTTGTGGATAACTTCAACCAAGGATAGTTTAAAATATCAAATGAAAAAACTAATTTGTCATTGTGGAGCTGTAGAAGCAGAAATTAATTTAGATGGAGATTTAGCTAAAGTAATAAAATGTAATTGTTCTATTTGTAAAAGAAAAGGTGCAATTATGTCGATGGTAAAAAATGAAGATTTTAAAATTGTTAAAGGAGAAGAAAAATTAAAACTTTATCAATTTCATTCAAAAGTAGCGAAACATTACTTTTGTTCTGACTGTGGGATTTACACACATCACAATCCAAGGATTAATCCAGCAATGACAGGATTTAATGTTGGATGTATTGATGAAATAAATACTTTCGATATGAAAGAAGTTCCAGTAAATGATGGTCAAAATCATCCATTAGATAAAAAATAATTTTCATGCAACAATTCAGCTTATGCTTTGGTAAGGTAAAAAAAGATTGTTTAAAGTTTATTAAATCTCAAGAAACAAAAGCAGATAAATTTAAAAATAAAGAAAGAATGATAAAGTCTTTCTTAATTCCATTATGTTTTTGGATTAGTAAAAAAGCTGATAAAAAAAGACCTTATTTTGTAGGTTTAGCTGGAGGTCAAGGAACTGGCAAAACGACAATAAGTTCTTTAATAATGATTATTTTAACTAAATACTTTAAATTAAATGTTTTTAGGATTTCAATAGATGACTTTTATAAAACAAGAAAAGAACGAATAAATTTATCAAGAAAAGTTCATCCTATGCTTTTAACAAGGGGGGTTCCAGGAACACATGACATTAATATGATGTTGAATTTTTTTAGAAAGTCAAAAAGTAAAAATTTCAAAAGATTAAAATTACCGACATTTAATAAAGCTATTGATGACAGGTTTAACAAAAAGAAATGGTATGACTTAAAGAAAAGACCAGATGTAATTATTTTTGAAGGGTGGTGTGTTGGTGCAAAATCAGAAAAAAATAATACTTTAAAGAAAACAATTAATTCATTGGAAAAAGCAAAAGATCAAAAACAGATTTGGAGAAAATATGTTAACAACCAATTAAAATCAAAATATAAAGATTTATATTCACAATTAAATTGTTTGGTTTATTTAAAAGCAAAAAATTTTAGCTTGTTACAAAAATGGAGATTAAAACAAGAACGAAAACTTTGGATTAAAAGTAAAGTGAAATCAAAAATAATGAGCAGAGGTGATGTATTAAATTTTATGCAAACTTATCAGCGAATTACTCAAAATATGTTTAAAAATATGCCTAAATATGCGTCAGTAATATTTAATTTAAATAGTAACCATCAAATTAAATCTGCTGTATATAAAAACAAATGAAAAATTCTTTTTTAATAATTTTAAGTTATTTAATTCTATTTAATTATGTAAATGCCGAAACTTTTACTGAAGCATTAAAAAAAGCTTATAATAATAATCCAGAGCTAAATGCAGAAAGAGAAGGTTTAAATATATCTGAACAAGAATTGAATATTTCAAAAAGCTCTTATCTTCCAACTGTAACTTTAAGTGGCAGTCAAAGTGAAGAGGAAACTGATAAATTAACTAATCGTGATGGATCTAATGCCTCAATTACAAATGTGGATCCGACTGTAAAAACGGTTACGATAACTCAAACTCTAATCGATTTTGGTAGAGGCGCTGATCTAGCAAAAAGCAAAATAGGTATTGATTTGGCTAAAGCAAAACTTTTAAAAAAAGAACAAGATATTTTGTATAAATCAATTCAAGCTTATACAGGATTGGTAACAGCTAACGAAAAACTCAAAATTAACAGATCTAACGTAAATTTGTTGGATCGCCAAGTTGAGACGGACAGAATTAGGCTTGAACGAGGAAATATATCATTGTCAGATGTTGCGCAATCAGAGTCTTCTTTGGCAGGTGCACAAGCAAAATTAATTCAAGCTGAAAATGATTTTTTAACTAGTAAATTAAATTATGAAAATGTCATTGGAAAATTAAATGATCCAGAATTACTTGATAAAAATTCTATTTCTTTGATAGAATTACCTAAAGAATTAAATTCAGCTATTGAAAAGGCTAAAAGAAATAATCCAGATTTAATAATAGCTCAATTGGAATATGAACAATCACAAAAAGATACTACCGGTGCTAAAGCAGATTTGGCACCAACTGCTACATTATCATTTGATAGATCTCAAACGAATGATTTAAGTTCTACCTTTGACGAAAGAGACAAAGATACTCTTAAAGCAACGGTTACTTGGCCATTTTTTTCTGGGGGGAAAAATATCGCATCATTAAAAAAAAATAAAAGTTTAGAATTACAAAAAAATTTACTTCTTGAGAATATGATAACAAAAAATCAAACTGATGTTGCAAGCGCTTGGTCCAATTATCAATCAAATAAAAGTTTGTTAAATTCAGTCCGAGCACAAGTCAATGCAGCTGAAATAGCAAATGAGGGAATAGTAGCTGAATATAATAGTGGATCTGATAGAACTACCCTTGAAGTTATTCAGTCAAATTCTTTACTTTTAAACGCCCAAATTTCTCTTGCTGATTCTGAGAGAAATTACATTCTCTCACAATTTAATCTTCTAAAATCTATTGGATTACTTAATAGCGATTATTTAAAAATTAGATAATTATTAGCTTTTTTGATCAAAAAATAATTTATCTTGCTAATGAGAACAAAATGTGTACATTTATTTTATGATTCGAGTGTTAAAAAAAGCAATAAAAGAGGCAAAAAATGACGAAAAATAACTTAAAAGTAGTTAAATCTACAAAAGATCAAGAATTGGAAAACAAAGAAAAAAATAAAGCTTTAGAAGCAGCTATTAGCCAAATTACAGATAATTTTGGAAAAGGTTCAGTAATGAAGTTGGGTGAAAAAAGAGCTATGGATATTGAGTCAATATCTACAGGTTCTTTAAGTTTGGATTTAGCTTTAGGAATAGGTGGATTACCAAAAGGAAGAATTATTGAGGTTTACGGACCAGAGTCTTCTGGAAAAACAACATTAGCTTTACAAGTTGTTGCTGAAGCTCAAAAAGCAGGTGGAATTTGCGCATTTGTTGATGCAGAACATGCTTTAGATCCAGTTTATGCAAAAAAATTAGGAGTAAATACTGAAGAGCTTTTAATTTCACAACCAGATGCAGGTGAGCAAGCTTTAGAAATTGCTGATACGCTAGTAAAATCAGGCTCTATTTCAGTTATCGTAATCGACTCGGTTGCAGCTTTGACTCCAAAAGCTGAAATTGAAGGAGAGATGGGTGATCATCATGTGGGTCTTCAATCAAGATTAATGAGTCAGGCTTTAAGAAAATTAACTGGTTCAATTTCAAATACGAACACAATGATGATTTTCATTAATCAAATCAGAATGAAAATTGGAGTTATGTTTGGAAGTCCTGAAACAACATCAGGTGGAAATGCACTTAAATTTTATTCATCTGTTAGAATGGACATTAGAAGAATTGGTGCCATTAAAGATAAAGATGAAATTATTGGAAATACCACAAGAGTAAAAGTAGTTAAGAATAAAGTTGCACCACCATTTAAAGTTGTTGAGTTTGACTTAATGTATGGAAGAGGAATTAGCAAAATGGGTGAGTTAGTCGACCTAGGTGCTAAAGCTGACATTATTGAAAAATCAGGAGCATGGTATGCCTATAAAGGCGAGAAAATTGGACAAGGTAGAGAGAACGCAAAAACTTATCTTGCTCAAAACCCTAAAGTTGCTGCAGAAATAGAAATGGCAATAAGAGAAAAAGCAGGTGTGATTTCAAAGAAAATTGAGGGAAATCCATTAAGTCCTGAAAAGATTGAAAAAGAGAAGAAAGTAGCTGAAAAAGAACAAGCCAACAAAGAAGCTGCTCCTCCTAAAAAGAACTAAAAATTTAAGGTCATCTTTAAATTATAAAAGGCGCTTATTATAAGCGCCTTTCCCCCTTTATCGTTATCTAGACATAAAACAAAAAAGCTGTATTTTAAAAATATGGCTCAAAAAACACTAAATGAAATAAGAGAAACATTCTTAAAATATTTTGAAAAGAATGATCATAAAATAGTTGAGTCTAGTAACTTAGTTCCGAATAATGACCCAACATTAATGTTTGCGAATTCAGGAATGGTACAATTCAAAAACGTATTTACAGGTTTAGAAAAAAGAGATTATCAAAGAGCAACAACTTCACAAAAATGTGTGAGAGCAGGTGGAAAGCATAATGATTTAGAAAATGTTGGTTACACACCAAGACATCATACTTTTTTTGAGATGCTAGGAAATTTTTCTTTTGGTGATTATTTTAAAGAAAAAGCAATTTATTATGCATGGGATTTAATTACAAAAGATTTTGGTTTAGATAAAAATAAACTCTATGTAACTGTTTTTCACGAAGATGATGAGGCATTCAATTTTTGGAAGAAAATAGCGGGTTTTAACGATGATCGGATTATAAGAATTTCAACATCTGACAATTTTTGGTCTATGGGTGAAACAGGACCATGTGGTCCATGTTCAGAAATTTTTTACGATCATGGAGATCATTTAAAAGGTGGTTTACCTGGTTCTAAAGATGAGGATGGTGATCGATTTATTGAAATTTGGAACCTAGTTTTTATGCAATATGAACAAGTTTCAAAAGATAAAAGAATTAATTTACCAAAGCCTTCAGTAGATACGGGAATGGGATTAGAAAGAATTGCAGCTTTGCTTCAAGGTACACACGACAATTATGAAACAGATCATTTTCAAAAACTAATTCAATCAACTTCAGAGATTGTTAAGAAAAAACCAGATCCAAATAATCTTTCAAGTTTTAGAGTTATCGCAGATCATTTAAGAGCAAGTTCATTCTTAATTGCTGAAGGAGTTTTACCATCTAATGAAGGTAGAGGTTATGTTCTAAGAAGAATTATGAGAAGGGGAATGAGACATTCACATTTATTAGGATCAAAAAATCCTGTTTTTTATAATTTATTTAAAACATTAAAAAATGAAATGTCAGGAAACTATCCTGAGCTAAAGAGAGCTGAGTCATTGATTATAGAAACTCTTAAAATGGAGGAGGAAAAATTTTTAATTCTTTTAGATAGAGGGATAAAAATATTAAATGAGGAGATATCTAAAATAGATAAAGTTCTTCCTGGTGATGTTGCATTTAAATTATATGACACTTATGGGTTTCCATTAGATCTTACTGAAGATATTTTAAGAAATAAATCTTTATCAATTGACATAAAAAAATTTCAATCATTGATGCAAGAAAGTAGAGAGCTTGCAAAAAAAAATTGGAAAGGATCAGGAGATTCTGCAGTAGAAGATATTTGGTTTGGAATCAAAGATAAATTAGGTGCGACAGAATTTTTAGGATATGAAACAAATCAGGCTGAGGGTGTTGTCTTATCTTTATTAAAAAATAATAAAGAAGTTAAAGATTTAAAATCAAATGAAGAGGGAATAATTATAACTAATCAAACCCCTTTTTATGGAGAGTCAGGTGGTCAAGTTGGTGATACTGGAGAAATTATTTCTGGAGATTTTAAATTCGAGGTAACAGATGTTCAAAAAAAATTAGGGGATCTCTTTGTTCACTATGGAAAAGTAATAAGTGGTTCTATTAAGGTGAATGATAGTGTTGAGATGAAAATAAACGAAACAAGAAGAAATGATACAAGAGCTTATCATTCAGCAACACATTTATTGCATGAATCTTTGAGAAGAATTTTGGGTACTCATGTCACTCAAAAGGGTTCTTTAGTTGAGCCAAACAGATTAAGATTTGATTTTAGTCATATGAAGCCGATTTCTAATGATGAAATTGATAAAATTGAACAATTAGTAAATTTAATGGTATCAAAAAAAACTGATGTAAAAACTCGATTAATGACACCTGACGAAGCAGTTGAAAATGGTGCTTTGGCTTTATTTGGTGAAAAATATGGGGAAGAAGTAAGAGTTCTTTCAATGGGTGATGATAGAGGAACGTATTTTTCTACTGAACTTTGTGGAGGAACTCATGTGAAAAATACGGGCGATATTGGTCAATTTAAAATCACCAGTCAGTCTTCCATTGCAGCTGGGATAAGAAGAATAGAAGCTTTAAGAGACAAACAATTAGAGGATTATTTAAAAAATAAAGAAAAATTAATTAACCAATCTTCTGAAAAAAATGATGAGATAATTAAAAGATTAACTGAACAGATAAAAAATTTGGGAGGCAAACCTTCTTTAGATCAATCAGATCAAAAATTATTGATCAAAAATTTAAACAAACAACTAGATACTTTATCAGTTAATTCAATTCTTAATGATAAAACAAAAAATAAAATTCAAGATGATGTAATCAAAGGTATTAAAATAAGATTTCAAAACATTGAGGATTTGCCACCAAAAGAATTAAGAAAACTAGTAGATAATGGTAAAAAAGATTTAGGCGAAGGAATAGTTGTGGTCTTTGCAAATAAGGATGATAAAGTTGGAGTTGCAGTTGGTATCACAGCTAAATTAACTGAAAAGTATGATGCTGTTAAGTTTGTAAAAGTAAGTTCATCAATAATTGGTGGTCAAGGTGGGGGCGGAAGAAAAGATTTTGCTCAAGCTGGGGGACAAGATCAAACTAAAATTAATGAGGCTTTTGAAAAAATTAAAGAATTAATTTAATTTTTTTTTAAGATTTTTATCAATTATATCTAAGAATTGATTAGTAGTTAAATATTTGCTTGATGGACCTATCAAAATAGCAAGATCTTTTGTCATATATCCATTTTCGACACATTCAATACAAACTTTTTCTAAAGTATTTGCAAACTTAATTAATTCCTCATTTCCATCTAGCTTTCCTCTATGAGCCAATCCTCTAGTCCAAGCAAAAATTGAGGCTATAGGATTTGTTGAGGTTTCCTTTCCTTGTTGGTGCATTCTATAGTGTCTCGTGACAGTTCCATGAGCTGCCTCTGCTTCCATTACTTTTCCATCTGGTGTTAATAAAGTACTAGTCATCAAACCTAAAGAGCCATAACCTTGTGCCATAGTATCTGATTGGACATCACCATCATAATTTTTACAAGCCCATATATATTTTCCACTCCATTTCATTGCACAAGCTACCATGTCATCTATAAGTCTATGTTCATACGTAATTTTTGCATCATCAAATTTTTTCTTAAATTCATTTTTAAATACTTCTTCAAAAATATCTTTGAATCTACCATCATATTTTTTTAAAATTGTATTTTTAGTAGATAAATAGACTGGCCATTTTTTAATTAATCCATAACTGAAACAAGATCTTGCAAAGTCCTCAATTGATTTATCCAAATTATACATTGAAAGTGCTACTCCTGGACCTGTAAAATTGAAAACCTCATGTTTAATTTCTTTTTTACCATCTTCTGAAATCCATTTAATTTCCATTTTTCCTTTTCCAGGAACTTTAAAGTCTGTTGCTCTATATTGATCTCCAAATGCATGTCTTCCTATTACTACAGGATCTGACCATGAAGGAACTAGTTTTGGAATGTTTGAGCAAAGTATTGGTTCTCTAAAAACTGTGCCACCTATAATATTTCTTATAGTTCCATTTGGCGATCTCCACATTTTTTTTAATTTGAATTCCTCTACCCTTGCTTCATCTGGAGTAATGGTTGCACATTTAATACCAACACCAATTTTTTTAATAGCATTTGCTGAGTCAACAGTAATTTGATCGTTAGTATTATCGCGACTTTTCATGCCTAAGTCATAGTATTCAATACCTAAATCAAGATATGGAAGGATTAATTTATTCTTAATGAATTCCCAGATTATTCTGGTCATTTCATCACCATCTAACTCAACAACAGGGTTTTTTACGTTAATTTTACTCACTTTATTTAATTATCTTAATAATTGAATTTCGCGATTTTATATACATATTAATGAAAAATTATCAAATAGAAGAATATGTTTAGCAAAATTTTTCCTAAAATCCATGCTGAGGGCTATAAATTTTTAGTTATTGCTGTAATTTTAACAATTATACTTTACACTTTTAGTAATTTCTTAAGTTTAATAAGCTTAGTTTTAACTATTTGGGTATATTATTTTTTTAGAGATCCTGAGAGGATTATTATTAATGATGATAATTATCTTATTAGTCCAGCAGATGGAGAAGTAATTAAAGTTGAAGATGTTAGTGGACCAACTGAATTAGGATTAGAAAATAAAAAATTTAAGAAGATTAGTATTTTCATGAATGTTTTTGATTGCCATGTAAACAGAACTCCATGCAGTGGTAAAATTGAGGAAATTTTGTATAAACCAGGAAAGTTTGTTAATGCATCTTTGGATAAAGCAAGCGAAGACAACGAAAGAAATTATTACAAGATAAAAGATTTACAAAATAATGACATAATTGTTGTACAAATTGCTGGCTTGGTTGCTCGTAGAATTGTATGCGAAGCTAATAAAGATCAAGATTTAAAACAAGGTGATAGAATTGGCATGATTAGATTTGGGAGTAGAGCGGATATATATTATGAAAATTATGAACCTTTGGTAAAAATAGGTCAAACAGCAATTGCAGGAGAAACTTTATTGGCTAAAAAATGATGGAACCACAAAAAAAAAATTTTAAAATTGTATCAGATAAAAGGAGTGCAAGAATGATTTTGCCAAATATGCTTACTCTTATGGGAGTTTGTATCGGACTAACATCAATTAGATTTGCACTCGATGGTAAATATGAGCTAGCTATAGTTGCAATTATTTTTGCAGCATTAATTGATGGTTTAGATGGAAGGATAGCAAGATTGATTAAAGGTACGTCTAAAGTTGGAAAAGAGCTGGACTCTCTAACAGATGTAATTAGTTTTGGAGTCGCACCAGCATTTGTAATGTTCTTTTGGAAATTAAATACCTTAGGAAAATTTGGATGGCTGTTGTGTTTAATTTATGTAATTTGTGTAGCGTTAAGATTAGCAAGATTCAATATAAGCTCAAATCAAGACTCTTCTTGGAGAGACAGTTTTTTTGAGGGTGTACCATCACCTGCAGGAGGAATATTAGTGCTAACTCCTTTAATAATAAGTTTAAGCGGTTTTAATTCATTTCAATTAAATTACGATATTATTGTACCGATTTTTTTTATAATAACTTCTTTTTTATTAATTAGTAAATTTCCGTCATATTCATTCAAGAAAATTGTTATACCAAGAAAAACAACAATTTTTTTATTGTTTGGAATAGTATTATTTTTTGGTCTTTTGTTAGTCTATACTTTTAATGTTATTGCAATAAGCGCAGTCATATATGTATTACTGTTACCAATTAGTTATTTTCACTATCAAAAAATAAAAAAACAACATGAAAATGACAGAATTCAAGACGAGGATGATCTTGAAGACGTACTTTAATGAAAAAAAAAGCTATTGTATCATTAGCTGATGCTAATTATTTTCCTTTACTTGAGGAACTTATAAATTCAATAAAAAGATTTAATGAAAGCCAAGAGATTGCAATTTGTGTTTTAGATGTTGGTCTTACAGAAGATCAAAAAAAAATTTTAAATAATAAAGTAGATGATATTAAAATTGCTGAGTGGGACATTCAGGTACCTGAGAGAAAAGTAAAAGGTAAAGAATGGTTAAAAAGTCAAGTTTCAAGGGCGTTTTTACCAAAATATTTTCCTAATTATGAAAAATACTTGTGGATAGACTCAGATGCTTGGGTAAACGATTGGAATTGTATAGAAACTTATTTTAAAGCTTGTGAAAATGGAAAGCTAGGTATTACACAAACAATTGGACCTGGATATAAAATAACTTCAAAAGTAAATTGGCTGATAGGAAAATTAGCAATTATTAAATCTCAGAATTTTAAACACGCAGTAAAATCAAAGATTTCATATGAAAAAGCAAGAAAATTAGCGTTTGCACCACATATAAACATTGGAGTTTTTTCATTAGAAAAAAACTCTCCTACTTGGAAAATTTGGCAAAATAATCTTAAACAAACTCTTAAGGCTGGTAATATTTTTGGTTCAGAGGGATTAGCAATTAACATGTCTGTTTATATAGACGATGTTGAAACAGAATTTTTACCTTTGAATTGTAATTGGATCACTAGCAATTTACTTCCAAAATTTGATGAGAAACAAAATACATTTGTTGAACCATATTTACCAAATTATAAAATAGGTATAATGCATCTTGCTGCAGGGATTTGGAAAAATGGTGTAGATATGAGAATAGATAAAAGTATAAAAGTAGAATTAGATACTTTAAGCAATAAAAAAATAATTAAAAGTTTAAGATTTAGTAATTAGTTGAAAAAGAACAAAATTTCAAAAAATTGGTTAAACAAACAAAGAAAAGATACTTATGTTCGTAAATCTAAAATTGATGGATATAGAGCAAGATCAGCTTATAAATTAATTGAAATTGATGAGAAATTTAAGATTTTTAAAGATAGAATTTATGTAATAGATATTGGAGCGGCACCAGGTAGCTGGTCACAATATGCATCTAAAGTTGTAAAGAATGGTAAAATAATTTCTGTCGATTTAAAGAAAATGGAAGAAATAAAAAATACAATTCAAATTGAGGGAGATTTTACTAATCAAAATATTCAATATAAAATAAAAAGTTATCTAGATAAAGGATCAGATGTAGTTATGTCTGACATGGCTATTAATACTACAGGAATAAAAGAAATTGATTCTATTCAAACAGGAGAATTATGCAAAGAAGCAATGATTTTTTCAAAAGATGTACTTATTGAAAAAGGATTTTTTATTTCAAAAATTTTTATGGGCAGTTCATTTAATGAAATTGTCGCACTGGGGAAAAAAATTTTCAAAGAAGTAAGGGTTTTTAAACCAAAATCTAGTAGAAAAGATTCAAAAGAAAGTTTTATTATTTGTAAAAATCTTAGATAGTCACTTTTAATTTTAAAGGAATCGTATATAAAAGATTATGGTTCCTATTAAAGAAGCACTTACCTTTGATGACGTTACACTAGTTCCTAAATATTCAGAAGTTTTACCCTCTGAAGTTGATACAAGCATTAAATTAACTAAAAACTTAAAACTAAAAATACCTCTTTTATCATCAGCAATGGATACAGTTACAGAAAGCAAAATGGCTATCGCTATAGCAAAGTCAGGTGGATTAGGAATAATCCATAGAAATTTAGACATTAGGGATCAGGTTAATGAAATTAAAAAAGTTAAAAGACAAAAATTATTAATAGGGGCTGCTGTTGGTGCTGGACCTAGAGAATTTAAAAGAGCAAAAGAAATATTGAAAGAAAATTTGGATATGATTGTTGTAGATACTGCTCATGGTCATACAAAAAAAGTTTCTGATATTATTAAATTTATAAAAAAAACAAAAAGTAAAAAAACAGTTTTATGTGCGGGAAATATAGCAACACCGGATGCAGCTAAATTTTTAATTAAATTGGGTGTAGATGTTATAAAAGTTGGAATAGGCCCAGGCTCAATTTGTACGACAAGATTAGTTGCTGGAATAGGAGTACCTCAATTAAGCGCAATATTGAATGTGAGAAATAGTATTAGAAATAAAAATGTAAAAATAATATCTGATGGAGGAATAAAATATTCAGGAGACCTTGCCAAGGCTTTTGCAGCTGGAGCTGATGCAGTGATGATAGGCTCTTTATTCGCTGGTACAGACGAGACACCCGGAAAACTCATCAAAAAAAATGGTAAATTATATAAAAGCTTTAGAGGCATGGGTTCAGTTGGTGCAATGAATAAAGGATCAGCTGATAGATATTTTCAAACAAAACAAAAAAATGTTTCAAAATATGTTCCAGAAGGAGTCGAGGGATTGGTAAAATATAAGGGAAAAGTTAATAAAGTAATTTTTAAATTAGTTGGTGGATTAAGATCATCCATGGGTTATCTTGGATCTAAACAGATAAAAGTTTTAAGAAATAAACCACAATTTGTTAAAATTACTAAAGCTGGTTTTTATGAAAGTATGGTTCATAATGTTGACGTGGTAAAAAATGATAGCAAATACTGATGAAAAAAATATTTAAATACATTTTATTTTTTTATTTAGCAATAAATATTTTTAGTTTTTCAATAGGGGGAGAAAATTTTTTCAATAAAGGTTTAGAATTATATAAAGAAAAGAAATATGAAGATGCCAGATTTATGTTTGAGAGAAGCATAGTTTTTAATCCAAAAGACTCAAATTCTTATTTATATCTTGCTAAAATTTATAATATTGAGGAAGATCAAGACAAAGAGGAAAAAAATCTTGAAGCAACACTTTTAATTGAACCAAATAACGAGGAAGCAATATTGCTTTCTATGAAAATGGCCCTAAAAAAATCTAATTATTCAAAGGTAAAAGATTTATCAGATAATTTTGTGAAAGTTTGTAAGAAATTGTGTGAAGAAAACAAAAGTATTTTGGAAAATCTTGCAAACTTAGAGCCAAAAAATAATGACTCTTAATTCAAGTTTATACAAAATCTTAATTATAGATTTTGGTTCACAGTTTACTCAATTAATAGCAAGAAGAATAAGAGAGCTTGGAGTTTTTTCGGAAATAATTAGTCACAAAAAAATTAAATCAAAAGATATCAACAAATTTATAAAAGGTATAATTTTATCAGGTGGTCCACTCAATGTTTATGAAATAAATAAATATTCATTTGATAAAAAAATAATTCAAAATGAAATTCCTGTTCTTGGTATTTGTTTTGGACATCAGATTCTTTCGAAATTAAACGGTGGAAGAGTAAAAAAATCTAAGCATCGAGAGTTTGGGTTAGCAAATATTTATAAAAAAAATGAAAGTCTTTTAATTAAAAATTTTTTTAAAAATAAGAAATTTGCAAAAGTTTGGATGAGTCATGCTGACCAAGTTTCAAAATTACCAAAAAATTTTAGAGTTGTAGCGTCAAGCCAAAATTCAAAATATGCTATCGTTGAAAATAAATATAAAAAATTTTACGGAGTACAATTTCATCCCGAAGTAACACACACAGAAAAAGGAAAGATTATTATAAGTAATTTTATTTTCTTAATTTGTAAGATAAAAAAAAATTGGTCAGTAAAAAATCAAAAAATAAAATTAATTAGAGAAGTTAAAAATCAAGTTGGCACAAATAAGGTAATTTGTGCTTTATCAGGTGGTGTAGATAGTAGTGTGGTTGCGCAATTATTAAATAAAGCTATTGGTAAAAAATTGTATTGTATTTTTGTAAATACAGGTCTTTTAAGAAAAAATGAGGAAAAACAAGTTTTAGCAACTTTTAAAAAGAAATTAAAAATAAATTTAATCTATGTCAATGCTGAAAAAGAATTTATTAGAAAATTAAAAAAAATTTCAGACCCAGAAAAAAAAAGAAAAATTATAGGTAGGCTTTTTATAAATATTTTTGAACGATATGCAAAAAAGATTAAAAATGTAAAATTTTTAGCTCAAGGAACTCTTTATCCAGATTTAATTGAAAGTAAGTCAGTTACAGGCAGTGAAACTTCTAAAATTAAATCACATCACAATGTCGGAGGTCTGCCAAAAAAAATGAGACTAAAGTTGATTGAACCCCTAAAGCTTTTGTTTAAAGATGAGGTAAGGAAATTGGGTTTAGAGCTTAATTTAAATAAAGAAATAATAAATAGACATCCATTTCCAGGTCCAGGTTTAGCTATTAGAATGCCAGGATTAATCACACATGAAAAGATAAAAATTCTAAAAGAGGCTGATTATTATTTTATTAAAGCATTAAAAGATCATGGTCTTTACAATAAAATTTGGCAAGCCTATGCGGCGTTACTTCCTGTAAAAACTGTTGGAGTAATGGGAGATAATCGAACCTATGAATATTTATGTTTATTGCGAGCTATTACATCAGAAGATGGTATGACTGCAGATTTTTATGAATTTAAAAAACCATTTATTCAAATGATTTCAAATAAAATTGTAAATAGTATTAGAGGAATAAATAGAGTAGTTTATGATGTTACATCTAAACCACCAAGTACTATTGAATTAGAATGAGTAAAATAAGAAAAATTCTTAACAAAAAAAATAAATCTAAAATTGTTTGTTTAACAGCTTACTCAAAAAATATTTCTGAGGAAATTGATAAATATGTTGACATTACCCTAGTTGGAGACTCCTTAGGTTCAGTCCTATATAATTATTCATCTACTAGGAAAGTTACTTTATCTGAAATGATAAATCATTCTAAGAGTGTAAGATTGGGAGTAAAAAAAAGTCTTATGGTAGTCGATATGCCATTTAAAACTTATACTACGAAAAATATAGCGTTAAAAAATGCAAAAAAAATATTAAAAGAAACAAAATGTGATGCTGTTAAGTTAGAAGGAGGAAAAAAAATTATTAAGCAAGTTGAATTTTTGATTAAGAATAAAATTCCAGTGCTGGGTCATCTAGGTTTACTTCCTCAATCTGTGAAAGGAAAATTTAAATCTAAGGGAAAAACTACTCAAGAAATAAAACAACTTATGAGTGATGCTTTGTTGCTTCAAAAGACTGGAGTTTTTGCAATTGTTCTAGAGTGTGTAAAAACACCAATAGCAAAACAAATTACAAAAGATTTAAAGATTCCCACAATTGGAATTGGATCTTCTGTTCATTGTGATGGTCAAGTTCTCGTGACAGATGATTTAATTGGTTTAAATCATACAAATATAAAATTTGTAAAAAAATTTTCGAATGTAAAGAAATATATCAACTCAGGATTAAAAAAATTTGCTTTTGAAGTTAGATCAAAAAGATATCCAACAAAAAAACATTCTTATTAGAAATATTTTTTAAATTGCTCATTGATTGATAAAATTTCTAAATCTACTAGACCACCAATTACAAGCTGAATTGCAACAAGTAAAATAAAAACTAAACCAATGTAAACTATCCATAAATGTTTTTGTATATAGTTTGCAAGATATGTTGCTAATGCTCCTGTAAGAACAACAGAAAGAACAAGTCCAAAGATCATAAAACCAAAATTTCCTTTTGATGCTGCCACTACTCCAATTACGTTATCAAAACTAATCATTATGTCAGCAAATAAAACTTTAAAAACACTTTCTATGAAAGATGGTTCTTTTGATTTTTTTGTGGGAGATTTAATTTTTTTTATTTCAAAAAGATCTTTCCTCAAATCATTTACTATCCAAATTAAAAGTAGACCACCTAATATTTTTACAAAGTAGAATTCAAATAAATAAGTAGCAAAAATTGCAAATATAATTTTAAAAACTAGAGCACCAGAGACACCCCATAAAATTATTTGCCTTTTATTTTTTGGAATGAAATTAGCTGAAATGACACCAATGATAATCGCATTATCTGCTGTTAAGATAATTGTGATGAATATAATTTGAGCTAATATGATTAATTCTTGTAACAAAGTAGCAACATACTATTTAATTTTTTTAAATAATTCAATTAAAAGTAGTATTATTTTTTTATTGATAATCATTTTAATACATAATGAAATGGTTTTAAAAAAAATGGAGGATAAATGAAGTTTATAAAATATTTATTTACTATTTTAGTTTCAATAGTTTTGTCAATTAGCGTAGCAAATGCAGAAAAATGGGATATGGCTCTTGCTTATGGAGCGGGTAATTTTCATTCTGCAAATGCAGCCGAATTTGCAAAAAATGTAACTGAAAAAAGTGGAGGAAAGTTAACAATTGTTACTCATCCTGGAGGTTCATTGTTTAAAGGCGGGGAAATTTTTAGAGCCGTAAGAACTGGACAAGCTCAGATTGGTGAAAGATTTATGTCAGCTTTAGGTAAGGAAGATCCGTTACTAGAAGTAGACTCTCAACCATTCCTTGCAACATCATATGCTGATGCTATGAAATTATACAAAGCTTCAAAAGCTGAGATAGTAAAAGGATTAGATGAGAAAGGTTTAGTTTTTTTATACGCTGTACCATGGCCAGCACAAGGCTTGTACAGTAAAAAGGAAATTAATTCTGTTGATGATCTTAAAGGTTTAAAGTTTAGAGCTTACAATTCGGCAACAATTAGAATTGCTGAATTAACTGGAATGGCACCAACAAAAATAGAGGCTGCTGAAATAAGTCAGGCATTTTCTACAGGAGCTGTTGAAAGCATGATCACATCCCCAACTACTGGAAAAAATTCTAAAATTTGGGAAAATGGGGTCAAATACTTTTATGATATAGCAGCATGGTTTCCAAAAAATATGATAATTGTAAATAAAGATGCTTGGAATAAATTAGATAAAGCAACTCAAGATCTGGTAATGAACCAAGCAGCTTTAGCTGAAAGAAAAGGTTGGCAATTATCAAAACAAGGAAATGTTGGAGATAAGAAAGCTTTAGCTGACGCTGGAATGGTAGTTGGAAAAGTTAATGCATCTTTACAATCTCATTTTGAAAAAGTTGGAGAGACTATGGCTAAGGAATGGTCTCAAAAAGCAGGATCAAGAGGTGCTGCTGTTTTATCAGCTTACAAATAATTAAATCACTATTAAGGCCACTTAAATTAGAGTGGCCTTAAATCATTATGTTTCATTTTTTAGATAAAAATTTAAATAAACTTTATAAACTCTCTGGTTATATCGCTGCAACATTTTTAATTTTTGTAGCAGTTTTTATCTTAATCGGAATTTCATCAAGAATATTTGGTTTTTATATAAGAGGTTTAGCAGAATACTCAGGATACTGCATGGCTTCAGCATCTTTTTTTGCTTTAGCGTATACATTCGTTGAAGGTGGACACATTAGAATTACTCTTTTTTTGGAAAAATTATCTGGTTTCAAAAAGAAAATAGTAGAGACATGGTGTTTAATTATAGCTAGTTTTTTTTCTGGTTATTTGGCTTTCTATTTTATCAAAATGTTAATAATTTCATTTAAATTTCAAGAGAGAAGTGAAGGTGCTGATGAAATTTTAATTTGGATACCACAAACTAGTGTAGCTATTGGATCAACAATATTTTTTATAAGTGTTTTTCATCAATTAATTTTAAAGATTAGAGAAAATTAAATGGCTGAGATACTTTTAACTATATTTTTTATAAGCGTTTTGCTTTTCTTTTTAGGCTCAGGTATTTGGGTTGCAGTAAGTATGATTGGTGTATCTGCAATTGGAATGATGTTATTTACCTCTAGGCCAGTTGGCGATGCAATGGCAACTACAATTTGGGGCACATCTTCATCATGGACCTTAACGGCTTTGCCACTATTTGTATGGATGGGAGAAATATTGTTTAGAACAAAACTATCTGAAAATTTGTTTAAAGGTTTATCTCCTTGGATGCAAAAACTACCTGGTGGGTTAATACATGTAAATGTTGTAGGTTGTGCATTGTTTGCGGCTATTTCAGGATCTTCTGCAGCAACAGTCGCAACAGTAGGCAAAATGTCTATTCCAGAATTAAGAAAGAGAAATTATCCAGAAAAAATTTTATTAGGTAGTTTGGCAGGATCTGGCACTTTAGGTTTACTAATTCCACCGTCAATTATCTTAATAATCTATGGAGTTGCAGTACAAGAGTCTATTGCAAAATTATTTATTGCAGGAATTATTCCAGGAATAATGATTGCTTTAATATTTATGTCATATGTAATTATTTGGTCATTAATTAATAAAAAAGATATGCCAAAAATTTTAGAAGAATACTCATTTTTTGAAAAAGTAAAAAGGTCCAGACAACTTTTGCCGGTGATACTATTGATTTTGGGTGTTATAGGATCAATATACACTGGAATAGCAACTGCTACAGAAGCAGCTTCTTTAGGTGTAGTAGGAGCTTTGATTTTGTCATATTTTCAAAAAAGTTTAACCTTAGAAACTTTTAAATCTTCTTTACTAGGTGCAACAAAAACATCTTGCATGATTGCATTCATATTAGCTGGCTCAACATTTTTATCATTAGCTATGGGCTTTACTGGCTTACCTAGAAATTTAGCAATCTGGATTCAAAATATGGATCTATCACCTTATGTTTTAATTTTTGTATTAATGATTTTTTATATTATTTTAGGAATGTTTCTTGATGGAATATCAGCTGTAGTATTAACAATGGCAATTATAGAACCAATGATAAGACAAGCCGGATTTGACATGATTTGGTTTGGAATATTTTTGGTTATTGTAGTTGAGATGGCACAGATTACACCTCCAGTAGGATTTAATCTATTTGTTCTTCAAGGTATGGCAAATAAAGATATGGGATATATAGCAAAAAGTGCTTTTCCTTTATTTATGTTAATGGTTTTAGCAGTGATACTTGTTGTAATTTTTCCAGAAATTGCACTATGGATGCCTGAGCAAATGGTAAAAAATATTAATTAATATTTAGAAACTTTTTCACCAGCAATTATTGCTTTAAGTTCATCATATTCTTCACAATTGCATCCCTTCAAAACTTCTAATCTTTCAATTGCAAGATTATGTCTATTTGTTGCCACATACAGTTCACCTAAATATTCGTTGATACCAGTATGCTTTGGATCGATTGCTAATCCTTGAAGATAATATTTTTCCCCATTTTCAAAATCTCCAAGTTTTCTTGATGTAAAACCTAAGTAATTAAGAGTGTCTGCTTCATTTGGCTTTTCTTTGTTTGATTTAACTAAAAGTTTAAATGCTTTTTCATACTTTGATTGAGCTTTATCATTTTTTCCTTTTTTTTCATTTTTTTTTGCAGATTTAATTAATTTAACTGCTTGATCATACTTTGACTTTGAACCCCCATCTCCACCTGAAGATCCTCCAGCAGCAAGCACATTTCCATTTAAAAATAATGTTATAAATAATGTAATAATTAATTTTTTTTTCATATTAAATAAATTTTTTCATGTCTTTTAATGTTTTAAGCTCTAAACCATTTTCAACTAAATTATATTTTATTGATTTAGCAGTTGCTAAAGAACTTAGATTATCGCCATGTATACATACAGAGTCTATTTCACAAGGTATTTGTTTTCCACTGTGACAATTAAGCGACTGAGTTTTTACCATTTTTAAAACATGTTTTTGGGCTTGTTTTGGATCTGTAATTAAAGCATTTGGTTTTTTTCTAGATACTAAATTCCCATCGTCCTCATAGTTTCTATCAGCAAATATTTCGCAAGCAATTTTCATATCTAGTTTTTTTGCTGCTTCTTCCATTTTAGATCCAGTTGGAACTAAATATATTAAATCTTTACTTATTCCTTTTATTGTTTTTGCTAAAGTTGTGGCCAATTCTATATCTTCACACGCCATATTATTTAAAGCTCCATGTGGTTTCATGTGAGATACATTCTCCCCATGTTTTAATGCTATTTTTTGAAGAATTTCATACTGATCGATAATAAGCTTTGTTATTTCAGAAGAACTTAGATTCATTCTTTCTCTTCCAAAATTTTCTGGATCATTAAAAGATGGATGAGCTCCAATACTTACGCCATTTTTTTTTGAAATTTTTATAACTTGACTCATGGTTTCCTCATCTCCAGCATGATAGCCACACGCTACATTTGCTGAATTTACAATTTCTAATAAATCTGGGTCATGTTTATTTGAATGATGTTTTGATTTTTCACCTAAATCACAATTTATATTAATTTCCATAGTCATAATTTCTAAGTATAACATGACATGATTAAAAATATATTAAATCTTGGTGACGCAGCTTTATATTGTGATTTTGGAAAAGATGTAAATCAAGAAACAAATATTCAAGTAATCAGATATTTTAAAAGTATTCAAAATGAAAATATAGAGGGTATAAATAATATTACCCCATCATATAATAAACTTATAATCTCATTTGATTTAAAAAAAACAAATTTTAAAGATTTAAAAAATATTATTGAAAATTTATCCATTACTAACGTCAAAGATTTAGAAAATAAAAAAATTGAAATTCCAGTATGCACTCATGAAAATTTTTCTTTGGATATAAAAAGATTAGAACAGATTTTAAAAAAAAAACGTGAAAATATTTATGAAAATTTTTTTAATAAAGAATTTTTTTGTTATATGACTGGATTTATAGCAGGTATGCCATTTCTTGGAGATTTAGATGAAACTATGAGAGCAAAACGTCTTGAAACACCTAGAGTAAAAGTTCCAAAAGGGTCTGTTGGTTTAACTGAACAATTTGCAAATATCTATACTTTTGAGAGTCCTGGGGGATGGAATATTATAGGAAACACTCCTATAAATATTTTTGACAGCACTAAAGAAAAAGATCCAAATTTAATCTATCCAGGAGACATAATCACTTTTAAAGAAATTACAAAAGATCAATATCACAATTATCATGAATAAGAATTATTTTGAGATTATAAGAGCAGGAATAAATACAACTTTTCAAGATCAAGGAAGAAAAAACCTTTATCACATAGGCATACCCTTTAGTGGTGCTATGGATAACAGAAATTATTTATTAGCAAATAAACTAGTTGGAAATGAATTAGATCATCCAGTTATAGAATTTGCTTACCAGGGCCCTTTACTAAAATACAGCGGAAATAATATCAATATTGCAATTACTGGTGATATAAATTTTATGATTAAAAGAAATAATATCAATATAGATGGTAAATGTTATCAAACATTTAATATTCAAAATGGTGATGAGATAGATATCATTTCAACAAACAAATCTGTTTATGGATATTTAGCTTTAGGTGGTGAAATAGATCTAAAATATCAATGGTCCAGCTGTTCAATTAATACTAAAGCTAACATAGGTGCAAATAATGGAAAAAAATTAGAAATGAGTCAAAAAATAAATATTTCAAAAATTGATAAAGATCTAAATAATAATAAATTAGATTACATAAATACAAAAATAGAAAATATACGAATAATCAAAGGGACTAATTTTGATTTCTTTTCTCAAGAGGGAAAAAAAATTTTTTTTGAAAAAGAGTTTATTGTATCTAAGTTATCTGACCGTATGGGTATGAGATTAGAGGGACCTAAAATTGAAAATATAGTCGATACAAACATTAAATCTGAAGGATTGATAAAAGGTGTAATTCAGGTTCCAGCTGATGGTAATCCAATTATCATGTTATCTGATCATGGAACCATAGGTGGATATCCTAAAATTGGAGTAGTCATTAGTGCAGACTACGATAAATTAGTACAACTTACTCCAGGATCAAAAATAAAATTCAAAGAAGTCGAATTATCTGATGCAGAGACATTATTTAAATTGTATGAATTGGAAACTCAAAATTTAATTTCTAGAATTTAATGAATTTAATAAAAAATTTACCTGGTCCTTTCTTAGTCTTTTTAGGAGCAGTAAGTTTAAGTTTTGGTGGACTGATTGTTAAATCTTTTGAAGGCGCAACTTTATGGCAGATATTATTTTGGCGATCATTTTTTTTCTCCATTACAGTTTTGGTTTTTTTAATAATTACTTACAAAAAAAAATTATTTAATTCATTTTACTTATCTGGACTTCCAGGATTTATTGCAGGAGTAATTTTGTCTTTAGGTTTTTGTGGGTATGTAGTAGCCATGTATAGTACTACTGTAGCAAATACTAATTTTATAATTTCACTACAAATTTTATTTTTAGCAGTTTTTGGATATTTTTTTTTAAAAGAAAAAATTTCTCCTATAACACTATTTTCAATAATTTTAGCAATGGCTGGTGTTTTAATCATGGTTGGAAATTCCTTAACTCCTGGAGAGTTAACTGGAAATTTGGCAGCTTTTTCTATGCCCATTACATTTGCAATATTAATTATTGTTGTAAGAAAATATCCTTCAATTGACATGGTGCCCGCACAATTTGTAGCGGGTATATGTTGCTGCATTATTGGATACATCCTCTCGAATAAAATTATGATTTCTTATCATGATATTTTTTTAGGTTTCTTAGCTGGTTTTTTCCAAATTGGATTTGGATTTATTTTTATTACCATTGGTGCAAGAACTACGCCGTCTGCAATGGTTGGTGTTATAATGCTATCCGAATCTGTTTTGGGACCTTTATGGGCATTTTTATTTGTTAGCGAAAGACCTTCAATTTTTAGTTTAATTGGAGGAGCCACAATACTTTTAGCTGTTTTAATACAGTTTTATACACTTATGAAAAAAAGTGAAAAAACTATTTCTCATTGACATATCCAACTACTTGTAAGATTATACCTTTACGGGAGAGACTACAAAAGATAGTAGCGCCGAAGGAGCAACCACCCAGGAATCTCTCAGGCAAAAAGGACCGTAGCATATTAACTCTGGAAAGAGATTAAATTCTCGCCGAAGGAGCAAAACTCTCAGGCAAATATACAGATGGGTACTTAGAGTTAATATGGAAACAAAAAAAACATCGCTGTACCAATTACACAAAGATAGTAATGCAAAGTTTGTTGAATTTGCAGGATATGAAATGCCAATTCAATATTCCGAGGGCATTGTAGAAGAGCATAAATTCACAAGAAATCACTCTGGTATTTTTGATGTTTCACATATGGGTCAATTATTCATTTATGGTGGCGAGGATTTAATTAAAGATTTAGAAAAAATCTTTCCATTAGATTTGAAAAATTTAAAATTAAATCATTCAAAATACAGTTTCTTAATGGATAAAGATGCTGGTATACATGACGATTTAATAATTACAAAAATTGATGAGGGTTTTTTAATTATTCTTAATGCAGCATGTAAAGACAATGATTTTAAGATTTTAAAGGAATTGTTAAACGAAAAGCACAAAATGGTTTTGGATGTAAATAGATCCTTAATAGCAATTCAGGGACCAAAATCGTCACTAATACTAAATGAAATTGTTGATGGAGTAAAAAATCTAAATTTTATGTCAGGAAATTGGTTCTTATTTGAAAATCAGAAAGTATACATTACTCGATCCGGGTATACAGGTGAAGATGGTTTTGAGATATCGATCCCGAATAATTTTGCAGATAAATTAACTAGAGTATTAATCAATAAAGGTTCTAAGTTAGTAGGATTAGGAGCAAGAGACACTCTAAGGTTAGAAGCTGGTTTATGTTTATACGGCCATGACCTTGATAAAGATAAAACTCCAGTAGAAGCAAATTTAAAGTGGGCAATCTCAAAAGAAAGAATATCTAAAGGAGACTTTATAGGCTCTGATATAATTATTAAACAATTAACTGATGGTGTAAGCAAGATTAGAGTTGGAATAAAACCTGAAGGAAGAATAATAGCAAGAGAAAAAACAAAAATATTCAATCAATCAGATGTTCTTATTGGAGAAATCACTAGTGGTACATTTGGACCAAGTGTTAATGGACCTGTGGCAATGGGTTATGTGGAAAATGAATTTTCAAAAAAAAATACTAAAGTATTTTTAGAGGTAAGAGGTAAAAAACATGCAGCAAGTATTTGTAGTCTACCATTTTATAAAAAAAGTTATGTGAAAGGAGCTAACCAATGAGTGAAGTAAAATATTCAAAAGAACATGAATGGATAAAATTAGAGGGCGATGTTGCAACAATTGGTATAACAAAGCATGCAACGGAGATGTTAGGAGATATAGTGTTTGCAGAGTTGCCTGAAAAAGGCTCTAGTGTAGAAAAAGATGGAACAGCTGGAGTTGTAGAGTCGACGAAAGCAGCTAGTGATGTATACACTCCTGTTAGTGGTGAAATAGTTGATACAAATCAAGCCATAGTAGATGATCCATCAAAAATTAATCAAGATCCTGAGAATTCAGCATGGTTTTTTAAACTTAAAATAAAAGATCCATCTGAAATGGACACATTAATGAATAAAGATGATTACGATAAATTTGCCAAGGAGACGTCAGCATAATGTTACCGAATTCTGAAAAAGATTTTTTAAAAAGACACATTGGACCCTCTAAAGAAGACCAATTAAAAATGTTAAAAGAATTAAATTATCAGTCACTAGATGACTTAATTGACAGCACGGTTCCAGAAAAAATAAAGTTTAAAGGTGAACTAAATATCGGTGAGTCGAATTCTGAATATGAGGCGCTAAGAAAATTAAGATCAATTTCAAAGAAAAATCAAGTTTACTCAAATTTTATTGGTATGGGTTATTATGGAACTTATACACCATACGTAATTTTAAGAAATATATTAGAAAATCCAGGCTGGTATACTTCGTATACACCTTATCAGCCTGAGGTAGCTCAAGGAAGACTTGAGATGTTATTGAACTTTCAACAAATGATTGTTGACTTTACGGGAATGGATATTGCCAATGCCTCTCTGTTAGATGAAGGCACAGCAGCAGCAGAGGCCATGGGATTAAGTCACAGATTAAATAAAAAAGATAGTAATTTAGTTTTTGTTTCTGAGGACTGTCATCCTCAAACAATAAATGTAATTCAAACAAGAGCAGAACCAATGGGGTTAAAAGTTTTAGTTGGTAAAGAAAATGAAGTTTTAGACCAGTTAAAGGAAGATTTAGTTTGCGGGATTTTACAATACCCTGGAACTTTAGGAGATATTAAGGATCCAAGTGAAGCAATTAGTAAAATTCACAAAAAGAATGGTAAGGCTGTATTGGCTTGTGATTTGTTAGCATTGGCAAAACTTAAAACACCAAGAGAGCTTGGTGCTGACATTGCAGTTGGAAGCTCCCAAAGATTTGGTATTCCAATGGGATATGGAGGTCCACACGCAGCTTTTTTTGCAACAAAGGATGAGTACAAAAGATCAATGCCTGGAAGGATTGTCGGTGTATCAGTTGATAGACATGGAAATAAGGCTTATAGATTATCCTTACAAACCAGGGAGCAACATATCAGAAGAGATAAAGCGACAAGTAATATTTGTACTGCTCAGGCTTTATTAGCAATTGTTTCAGCAGCATATGCTATTTATCATGGTCCAGAAGGAATAAGGAATATTTCTGAAAGAGTTTCTCAATTAGCAAAAAGTTTTGCTGATAAAATAAAACAATCTGGATATGAACTTTACTCTAATTATTTTTTTGATACTGTTACAATTATTACAAAAGAAAAAACTGATCAAATTTATAAAAATGCTTTAAATCAAAAAGTAAATATAAGAAAAGTAAATTCCGAAATGCTTGCAGTTTCTTTTGATGAGAGAAAAAATGTTTATAGAGTAAATCAACTATTAAAAATTTTTAATGCAGCAGAATCAATCAAAAAAGAGGATCCTTCAGTAAGTTTACCCAATTTACCAAAGAATTTATTTAGAACTTCAAAATATTTAGAACACCCAGTTTTCAATTCATATCATTCAGAAACTGAAATGCTTAGATATCTAAAAAGATTAGAGGATAAGGATATAGCATTAAATAGAACTATGATAGCACTTGGCTCATGCACAATGAAGTTAAATGCTGCTGCAGAAATGATACCAATTTCTTGGAAAGAATTTGCAGAGCCTCATCCGTTTGTTCCAATTGAACAAATGGAAGGATTTAGAGACTTATTTACTGATCTAAAAAATTGGTTGCGATCAATAACTGGTTTTTCAGGTGTTTCTTTACAACCTAACGCAGGTGCTCAAGGTGAATATGCAGGTTTAATGGTTATCAGAAAGTATCACTTAGATAGAGGTGAGGCTAATCGTAATATATGTTTAATTCCAAGTTCAGCACATGGCACTAATCCAGCAAGTGCACAAATGGTTGGAATGAAAGTGGTTGTCATAAATTGTGATAAAGAGGGAAATGTTGATTTTGATGACTTAAAGAAAAAAGCAGAGCAACATTCTGAAAACCTTGGGGCATTAATGGTAACTTATCCATCTACGCATGGAGTTTTTGAAGAAAAAATAAGTGATATTTGTGAGTTAGTTCATAAACATGGTGGCCAAGTCTACATGGATGGAGCAAATTTAAACGCCTTAGTTGGAGTTGCAAAACCTGGAAATTTTGGTCCGGACGTTTGTCATATTAATTTACATAAAACATTCTGTATTCCTCATGGCGGGGGAGGACCTGGAATGGGACCTATTGCTTGTAAAAAACATTTACAAGTTTATCTGCCTAATCATCCAGTAATAAAAGATTGTGGACCAACGACTGGAATTGGAGCCGTATCAGCAGCTCCTTGGGGTAGCTCAAGTATTCTTTCAATTTCTTGGATGTATATTAAAATGATGGGATCAGCAGGATTAAAGCTTGCTACTCAAGTTGCAATATTAAACGCGAATTATATTGCTCATAGACTAAAAGATCACTTCCCAATTTTGTATAAAGGTTCAAATGGTAATGTTGCACACGAATGTATTATAGATATTAGAAATATTAAATCAGAAACAGGAGTAACAGAAGAAGATATCGCAAAAAGATTAATTGATTTTGGATTTCATGCACCGACTATGTCATGGCCTGTAGCTGGCACTATGATGATAGAGCCAACTGAAAGTGAAGGTTTATCGGAGCTCGATAGATTTTGTGATACTTTAATTAAGATTAAACAAGAGATAGATAAGATTAAATCTGGTGAATTTGATAAAGTTGATAATCCAATAAAAAATGCTCCTCATACAGACTCTGAGCTTGCATCTGATAATTGGGAACACAAATACACTAGACAAGAAGCAGCTTATCCAGCTAAATTTTTAAAAGCTAATAAATTTTGGCCACCAGTTGCAAGAGTAGACAACGTATATGGTGATAAAAATATTTTTTGTACATGCCCAAGTATGGATGAATTCAAAGAGGATGCAGCATAGCAATTAATGAAAATTGCTGTTGTTGGTTCAGGAATCTCAGGTTTAAGCGCTGCATATTATCTATCAAAAAAACATCATGTTGATTTATTTGAAAAAGGAAATCATTTTGGAGGTCATTCACACACAATAGATCTAAACATTGGTACTAAAAAAGTTGCCGTAGATATTGGATTTATTGTTTTTAATTTTAGAACATATCCAAATTTAGTTAAATTTTTTAATGAAAATAAAATTGAATTAGAAAAAAGCGATATGTCTTTCTCTGTTTCATTAAGAAATACAATGTTTGAGTATTGTGGCAAAGGATTAAATGGCATATTTGCAAACAGATCTAATTTATTTAATCCTAAATTCTTAAGAATGTTTTATGATATAATTCAATTTTACAAAAAGTGTGATACTTTTGATAAGTTTAATGAAAATGTAACACTTGGTAATTTTTTAGAGAAAGAAAAACTCTCAAAAGAATTTATAAATTACCACTTAATTCCTATGGTTTCTGCTATTTGGTCTATGCCTCCTTACGAAGCAAATCAAATGCCATTAAATTTTTTTTTAAAATTTTTTCAAAATCACGGATTATTTAAATTAAGAAATAGACCTCAATGGTACACAATTAAAAACAGAAGTAGATCTTATGTGCAAAATATTCTTTCAAAGATAAGTGGAGAACACTTTAAAAATTATGCTGTTAACAAAATCAAAAGTAAATCCTCAGGTATAGATTTATTTTATGGTGGAGAAAGCGAGTTTTTTAATTATGATAAAGTTGTTATAGCAACTCATGCTGATGAAGCACTGTCCTTAATTGATAATCCAACTAATGAGGAAAGAGAAATTTTATCAAAGTTTAGTTATAGAGAAAATGTTGCCTATATTCACACAGACAAGAAAGCAATGCCTAAAAATAAAAAAACATGGAGTTCATGGAATTCATCTTTGAAAAAAGATGAGATTGAAAAAAGTTCAATTACATACTGGTTAAATTTATTACAAAATTTAAAATGTGATGAGAATATATTTCTTACTTTAAATCCCTATTATGAAATAGATCAATCAAAGATATTAAAAAAAGTAAGATTTACCCATCCATACTTTGATCAGTTAGCACTAGATCATCAGAGCAAACTTGATAATTTACAAAATAAAAGAAATATTCTTTTTTGTGGTAGTTATTTTGGTTACGGTTTTCATGAAGATGGAATAAAATCATCTATTGAAATGCTAAAAAACCTTAATGATTAGTTCAATTTATAACGGTACAGTTGTTCACAAAAGATTCAAACCAAGGATACATTTTTTTAGATATAAAGTATTTTCACTTTTAATTGATTTATCAGAGTTAAGTACTTTAGATAAAAAAATTAATTTCTTTTCTTACAATAGATTTAACCTTATTAGTTTTTTTGATAAAGATCACGGTGAGAGAGATGGAACATCTCTTATTGAGTGGGTAAAAAAAAATTTAAGAGAAAACAATATAGATGCTGAAGAAATTAAGATTAAACTTTTATGCTATCCAAGAATTTTAGGGTATGTATTTAATCCTTTAAGTATTTTTTATATTTATAATAATAATGAAAAGTTAATTTCAATATTATATGAGGTTAAAAATACATTTGGAGAACAGCATACTTATGTTTTTAAAATTGAAAATGATAATCTTTTACAACATAATTGTGAAAAAAAATTTCATGTTTCACCATTTATTGAAATGAACTGTAATTATTTTTTTAGAATATTAAAACCTTCAGAAAAAATATCAGTCATAATTGATCAATATCAATCAAATGAGAAAATACTATTTGCTTCTCAAGATGGTAAAAGAGCAGATCTCACAAGTGCAGAATTAATGAAATCGTATTTAAAACATCCATTAATGACCTTTAAAATTATTTTAGCGATACATTTTGAAGCGTTTAAATTATGGGCTAAAGGAATAAAATTTATTAAAAAAAAATTAAAAATTAGAAATAATATAACTTTTGAGAATTAATGAACTTATACAGCATCTCAGATAAGATTGTTTTTGGGATTTTAAAAGATATTAACACTGGTTATTTAGAAATAAAAAAAATAGATGGTGAATTGATAAGATTTGGAGATCCAGAACATTCTTTAAAGGCGCATATAAGAATAAAGAAACCTAACTTTACTTTTAATTTAATTAAAGGTGGGAGTATTGGTTTTGCTGAGTCATATATGAGAGATGAATTTGAAACAAATAATTTATCAAATTTAATCGAAATTACTGCTAGAAATATAAAGATAATTTATAAGTTTTCAGGATTATTAGATTTACCAATAATAAATTTTTTTAAACATGCTTTAATAAAAAATACAAAAAGTAGAAGTAAAGAAAACATTGCAAAACATTACGACTTGGGAAATGAATTTTTTTCACTTTGGTTAGATAAAACTCTCACATACTCAAGTGCAATTTTTGAAGAAAAAAATCAAAATTTATCTGACGCCCAAAACAATAAATATCAAAAATTAATTAATTTAATCAAACCTAAGAACGGAGATAAAGTTTTGGAGATCGGATGTGGTTGGGGAGGGTTTGCTGAATATTTAGGAAAAAAATACGATGTAAAGTTAGATTGCATAACTATTTCTAAAAAACAGTACGAATATGCAAAAGAAAGAATTTATAAATGTGGTTTAAATGAAAAAGTAAATATTCAAATAAAAGATTACAGAGATTTAAAAGATAAATATAACTCCATTGCCTCAATTGAAATGATAGAAGCAGTTGGACAAAATTATTTACAAAATTATTTTAAAACTATTAAAGAAAATTTAGCCCACAGTGGTACTGCTGCTATTCAAGCGATTACAATAGACGATAGTTTATTTGATAGATATAAAAAAAAACAAGACTTTATTCAAAAATACATTTTTCCAGGAGGATTCCTTCCAAGTAAAAACAGTATAAATAAATATGTATCAGATAACGATTTGAGCATAAAATCATATGATTCTTATGCAGATCATTACTCTAGCACATTAACTTTATGGAGAAATGAATTTAATAAAAAATGGGATAAAATTAAAAATCATGGTTTCGATTTAACTTTTAAAAGAATGTGGGAATTTTATTTATGTTACTGTGAAGCTGGCTTTAAATCTAAAAATATCGACCTAATACAATTTTCAATTCAAAATAAATAACAAAAGGAAATAAATGCGTGACATAAAGTTTATACAATCAATTTTATTGATAATTTTGCTATTCTTAATTACAAGTTGTTCTAAAAATATCTCTATGAAACCAGAAGATTTTAAAAATAAACAACCTAGATTAATTATTGAGGAATATTTGTCAGGAAATGTAAAGGCATGGGGTGTGCTCCAAAATAGATCTGGTAAAGTTATAAGACAGTTTTCCGCCGACCTAAATGGAAAATGGGATGGAAAACAACTTATTCTTGACGAAAAATTTAATTGGGATGATGGCGAAATTCAAACCAGACAATGGCAAATAAATAAAATTGATGAAAATAATTATGAAGGCACTGCAGGTGATGTTGTTGGAAAAGCAAAAGGCTATTCCTATGGACCAGCATTTAAGTTTGAGTATGTTCTTTTAGTTCCAGTTAAAGGAAAAGAAATGAAAATTACATTTGATGATTGGATATTCAAACAAGATGAACGTGTTGCTATCAATAAAGCAACCATGACTAAATTTGGTTTTAAAGTTGCTGAATTGACAGTTGTCTTTGTTAAAGACTAGTCTTTTTTTGATATTTGGTCATCTTACCCACTAAAGCAAAATAAATTTTACTTGGTAAAAAACTAAGTATTTTAAGTATGATAGTAAGAGATTTTGGAAAATGAATTTCAAAAACGCTCTTATTTATCAAACCGTCATATATTTTTTCAGCTGCATAGTCTGTAGTTTTTAAAAAAGGCATCTTAAAATCATTTTTATCAGTCATTGGAGTTTTAATAAATCCTGGTGATACAAGGCAAACTCGCACATTTGATCTTTTAAAATCAAAATATAAACTTTCTGCTAAATTATTTAACGCTGATTTTGACGGTCCATAACCAGTTGAATTTGGTAAACCTCTATATCCAGCAATAGATGAAACAATTGTGATGATACCTTCTTTCTTATTTTTAAAATATTCTTCTACAGCCTTGATACTGTTTAATGTTCCAAAAAAATTTACTTTAAATACATCTTCTATTTGTTCAACATCAATATCTTTTTCTTTTTTTGGATTCCATGTTCCTGTAGAAAAAAAACATACATCAACACTTTGAAATTTATTTCTTATTTGTTCAAAAACTTCTTTACATCTTTTTTTGTCAGTTACATCTAATGGAAATCCATGGATATTTTCATTATTATCTGAAATCTCTTTAAGTAGATTTTCTCTTCTTGCTGAAATTGCAACATTCCATCCTTTACTAGCAAATTTTACTGCTAAAGCCTTGCCAATACCCGTGCTTCCACCCGTTATCCAAATAGTTTTTTTATTCATTTTATAGTGATGTATAATACTAAAATGTTAAAAAATAAATTTATATCGTTTTTTCTATTCTTCATTATTACTTATTCAGCATCATTTATTGGGGGAATGGCGACAATTAGTTTTAAAGAACCTTGGTATTCACAGCTTATAAAATCAAATTTCAATCCACCTGATTGGGTTTTTGCTCCTGTCTGGACTACTTTGTATTTGATGATGACATTAGCCATCTGGTTTTTTTGGCATTCAAAGAACCGAGACATGAATACAGTTTATATTTATTTTATTCATATAATATTTAATACAACTTGGAGTATTGTCTTTTTTGCTTTTCATCAAATATTTTTAGCATTAGTCGTTTTGATGATTCTGATTTCTTTAATAATCATTCTTATAATAAGGTTTAAACGTGTCAATTTTATAAGTTATTATTTAATGATTCCCTATTTACTTTGGTGTTGCTATGCACTATTTCTGAATTTTAACTTATTTATATTAAATTAAATGGATGATGTTGTAATTGTTGGTGGTGGTATAATCGGAGCTGCAACAGCTTATTTTTTGTCTAAAGAGGGCAGAAAAGTTAAAGTAATTGAAAGAGATCCAACATATAAATCTGCATCTTTTCCACTTTCACTTGGTGGTTTTAGAAGACAATTTTTTCAAAAGGAAAATATTTTACTTGGAAAATTTGCAAGAGAATTTATTTTTCAAATACCTGAATTGCTTAAAACTGAAAAAAATCCTAAACCAACAGCAAGTATGGTTACAAATGGATATTTATTGATGTTTGGTCCAGAACATGCAGAAGAACAATACAAAGCTTTGGAAAATCATAAAGCATGTGAAGCCGGAACAAAAAATATTAAAGGATCCGAACTTACAAAATTTTTTCCATATATAAATAGTGATGGGATTGAAACTGCAACATTTACTGATAATAAAAGCGAGGGCTGGATTGATCCTTTTATGTTTCATAGTGCCTTAAAAAGTAAAGCTGCAGAACTTGGTGCTGAATTTGTTAAGGGAGAAGTAAAATCTCTTTCAGAAATAAAAGCAAAAACAATTATTTCAGCTGCAGGATGTTGGACTAAAGAACTTTTAGAAGATATACCTGTTGAGCCTCAAAAACATACTGTGTTTAGAGTAAAGTGTCCAAAACATATTCCTGAAATGCCTTTGACAGGTGATTTAACTACCGGCGTTTATTGGAGACCGGAAGGAAAAGAATATTTAGCTGGATCACCAAAATCTGTTTTTGATGCTGATGACCTTGAACCTGCATGGGATGATTTTGAGGAACTTGTTTGGCCTGCATTGGCACAAAGAATACCTGCAATGGAAGAACTTAAATTGACAGGAGGATGGGCTGGTTATTATGATTGTAATAGATTAGATAATAATGCGGTAGTAGGTAAACATCCAAAATTTGATAATGTATATTTAGCCACAGGTTTTACCGGTCGAGGATTGATGCAGGCTCCAGGTATAGGAAGAGCTTTAACAGAATTAATTACAACTGGCGCTTATCAGTCCATAGATATTTCGAATATGGCTGTAGAAAGAGTTCTGGGTAAAAAAGCTAGACCTGAACCTTACGTGCTTTGATGGGACAAGTTTTAAATTTTTTTCCGTTAACAATCTTTAAATCAAAAATTAATCTCACCAATGAAAAAAAAAAGAAAATGATTGAAGAAATTTTTACTATGGAAAAAAAAAGTAAAAATATAGATTATAAGAATCAATCAAGCGCATGGACAGGAGATACTCAAGGTTTTGAATATATTCACAATAATCCTATATTTGATGATTTTTTTTTAGAAGTAAAAAAAGCAATTATAGAATATTTGAATGTTCTTGAAATTGATCATAACCAATTAGAAATATTTATTCAAAGATCTTGGGCTACAATTTCAAGGGAAAAAGAAAATATTGCTTTGCACAAACATTTACAATCTCACTTATCTTTTGCGTATTATCTTAAAAAAAGTGAAGGAGATGCAAATTTACTTTTTGTAGACGAAACTAAACATAATGAGTTTTTACCTGGTTTATTTTTATCACCAAGTTCTAACAAAAAAGAAATCATCAAGAAAAGAAATATAGCAAATAGTGGCGCCATAGTGTTTGAGGCTAAAGAGGATGAAATAGTAATTTTTCCCTCAAAAACATCACATCAGACTCAACCAAATGTAAAAAATAACGATAGGATATCGTTATCAGCAGATATTTTTATAGCTGCGAAAAATTCTGAGAATATGGAGCATTTAGTTACCCCTTTTAAAAATTGGAAAACACTTTAATTCAATTGGTAAATCAAGCTAAGTTCCACAAAAAGTTTTATAATTTTTATTTGATAATGAGGGCATTTGATATTCATCAATATTTTTTTTTTCATTATAAGGATTTTTTAGTATTTCTAAAAATTGAATAGTTGGTTTCAAATTTCCTTGATTAGCTTCGTTTAAGGCTTCCTCAACTTTATGATTCCTTGGTATCACAAGTGGATTCACTCTTCTCATTAATTTTATAAATTTTTCAGGGGTATTATTTTTTATTTTTAATCTATCTTGCCATCTTTTTTTCCAATTTTGAAAATCATTATCTTCAAAGCCTTTATCTTTTTGGTTTTCTAAATTCATTAAATGACAAAAAGTATTTGTGTAATCCTTTTTTTTTTGATGCATCCAAGTAAGCAGATCTAAAATTAAAGATTTATCTTTATCATCTACACCAAAAAGACCCAACTTATCTCTCATCATATTAAGCCACTTTTCTTCATATTTTTTTTCAAAAGTATCAATTATTTCTGTAGCTTGTTCTATTGCTTTCTTTTGATCATGATCAATTAATGGAATTAAACATTCTGCAAATCTGGTTAAGTTCCATTTGCCAATAACAGGTTGATTGCAATAAGCATATCTTCCCATTTGATCAATTGAACTAAATACAGTTTTTGGGTCATAAACATCCATAAAGGCACATGGACCATAATCAATAGTCTCTCCGGATATACTCATATTATCTGTATTCATCACACCATGTATAAAACCAACTCTCATCCAATTTATTATGAGATCAATTTGATTGTCTAAGACAATCTCTAGAAGATCTATTGGTTTTTTTTTTGAATTTTTAATATTTGGGTAGTGTCTTTCAATAACATAATTTAACATCATTTCCAGCTCATCTATTTTTTGTCTAGCAGCAATATATTGAAAAGTTCCAACTCTAATATGACTTAATGCAACCCTTGTAAGTACAGCGCCATTCAATGATGTTTCTCTAATTACCTCTTCACCTGTTCTAACAACTGCTAAACTTCTTGTAGTTGGTATACCTAAATTATGCATTGCTTCGCTAATAATATATTCTCTTAACATTGGACCTAATGCAGCCCTTCCATCACCATTTCTTGAAAAAGCAGTTTTACCGGAGCCTTTAAACTGAATATCGTATCTATCTTTATTTTTTGATAAATGCTCTCCAATCAAAACTGCTCTTCCATCACCCAACATAGTAAAGTGACCAAATTGATGACCGGCATAAGCTTGGGCAATACTATCACTTCCCTCAGGAAGTGAATTACCTGAAAATAATTCTGAAATTTTTTTATTATCTAAACTTGAAAAATCTAAATTAAGCTCTTTAGCAAGATCATTGTTAAGTATTACTAGCTCAGGTTTTCTTACAGGAACAGGGTTTATATTTTCTTTAAATGAATTTGGTAATTTAGAATAAGTATTATCAAAGCACCATCCTATGGTCATTAGATTTAACTTACTTCTGCTTGATTTTCTTTTGGCTTCACTTCAGTCTTAAATTGATTTGAAATTTTTTGCACTTGTACGGAAGAAACTTTGTATTCCGCACACATTGTTTCTTCATCTTTTCCGTGACCAGTTACCATATTTACCATATGTTCGGGAAAATGGAATGTCGTGAATACAATACCCTCTTTAACTTTATCTGTGACCTCTACTTTAAGAGCAACTTCGCCTCTACCAGAATATAATCTCCCAATATCTCCTGTATTTAAATCTCTATCAGCTGCGTCTTTAGGATGAATTAATAAGACATCTTCATCAACTATATTAATATTATTTGTTCTTCTGGTCATTGTGGCAGCATTATAATGTTGTAAAACTCGACTAGTAGTTAATATTAATGGATAGTCTTTCTGATTATTTTTAATCTCAGTAGATTCTTTCCAATCAAAGCTTTTTAATCGACCTTTTCCTAATTTAAATTCTTCAGTATGTAAAATTTGAGTATCTGTTCCATCTTCTTTTACAGGCCACTGTAGGCCAAATTTTCCCAATCTTTCTCTAGTAATACCTTTGAAAAAAGGAACTATATCAGCAATTTCCGCAAGCACCTGATCAGCATCATAATCAGGTTGATCGAATCCAAGTTTTTGCATCATGTCAGTTACTATCACCCCATCAGGTTTTGTTCCTGGCAATGGTGGAACGGCTCTATTGACTCTTTGTACTCTTCTTTCAGTATTTGTAAAAGTTCCATCTTTTTCTAAGAATGTGGTCCCTGGTAAAACTACCGTTGCAAGTTTTGCTGTTTCACTCATAAATATTTCTTGTACCACTAACAATTCAAGTGAATTCATCGCTTCAACCACATGAGCACTATTAGGATCTGTTTGAACAATGTCCTCTCCAATGATCCATATTCCCTTTATATCTTTTTTAATTGCTGCATCAAACATTTGAGGTATTTTTAATCCTGCTTTTGTTGGATGAGTAACACCATATTTTTCGGAGTAGAATTTTTGATTTTTTTCATCGGATACTTCAAAATAACCAGCACCCTGATGTGGTTGACAACCCATATCTGCAGCACCTTGAACATTGTTTTGACCTCTTAAAGGATTTACTCCAACTCCTTTTCTACCAATATTTCCTGTAATCATAGCCAAGTCAGCAATCAACATTACAGTTTTTGAACCTTGTTCATGCTCAGTCACTCCTAAGCCATGAAACTCCATTGAATTTTTAGCTGTTGCATAAGCGATAGCGGCTTCTTTTACTAATTGTTTATCTACTCCAGCAACCTTTGCCAAATGATCAACATCTTGTCTTTCAATTTCTTTTAAAAAATTATCAAATCCTTCTGTTCTATCTCTTACAAAATCAGCATTATATAATTTTGATTTAATTATAAAATGTAACATCATGTTAAGCACAGCAACATTTGTTCCAGGCCTTAATTTAATATGATAATCAGCTAATTTTGCTAATTCAGTTGTAATTGGATCTAAAACAATAAGTTTTTTACCTTTCATAACTTGTTGTTTAATTTTTGCTCCCGTTACAGGGTGTGCATTTGTTGGATTTGCTCCAATTACCAAAAATAGATCCGCATGATAAATATCTTCAGTAGAGTTTGTAGCAGCACCAGTTCCAAATGTTTGTTGCATTCCCCATGCAGTCGGTGAGTGACAAATTCTTGCACAACAGTCAACACTATTAGTTCCTACTGCCGCTCTTATCATTTTTTGAAAAACATAATTTTCTTCATTTGTACATCTTGCAGATGATATTCCTGCAAATGCATCTGGACCATGATCTTTTATTATTCTTTGCATTTCTTTTTTAATAAAATCATAAGCTTCATCCCAGCTTGCTTCCTCAAATTTACCATTTCTTTTAATCAAAGGAGTTTTTAATCTATCTGGGTGATCATAAAAACCAAACGCATATCTTCCTTTAATACAAGTATGCCCAGCATTCACTTCTGTCTGTTTTGGAGTATCAATTGCTACAACTTTATCATTTTTGATTGATGCCTCTAAATTACAACCAACACCACAATAAGAACAGGTAGTTCTTACTTTTTTATCTACAGCTGCTGATTTTGATTGAAAAACATCTGAAATTGCATCAGTTGGACATGTGTGTGCACAGGCTCCACAAGATACACATGATGAGTCACCAAACATCATGTCATTATCAGTTGTAATTCTCGACTCAAAACCTCTTCCAGACATTGTAAGGACAAATGAACCTTGAATTTCATCACAAGCCCTTACACATCTTCCACAATTAATACAGTTATCTAAATTCATTCTCATATAATCATGAGAGGTATCTCGAGGGATTCCTTTATGCTGTTTTGGACTATTATATCTGTGATCAGTAATACCTAAGTCGTTAGCAACAGTTTGAAGTTCACAATTATTGTTTACTTCACAAGTATTACACTCCATTGGATGATCTGTTAAAACTAATTCAACAATATTTTTTCTCAAACTTTGTAGATTTTCATTTGTAGTAAAAATGTGTTGATTTTCAGCTACTGGAGTATGGCATGAAGCCACTACTTTTGTTGGTCCATCTTTTTCTAATGCAACCTCAACAGAACAAACTCTGCATGCACCGTATGGAGCAAGATTAGGATCATCACAAAGTGTTGGAACTTTTTTTTCTCCAACATAACTTTTTACAAATTTTAAAATAGATGTATGGTTCGCACCAATTTCGTATGGTTTACCGTCTATATATGCAATTTTTCTTTTTTCTGAACTCATTAATTATCTTTTACCATATCACTTTTCATTTCATCACCAAAATACTTTAAAATATTCATAATGGGAGTTGGTATGGCACCACAAAGGGCACATAAACAGCCTTTTTGCATAGTTACCAATAATTCATTTAATAATTTCAATGGAATTTTGGCAGTCTTTTGTTTAGCCTGATCAAACATTTCTTTTCCTCTATAAGATCCAAGTCTTCCAGGAAAACATTTGCCACATGATTCTTCTGCTGAGAATTCAAATAAGTGATGAATATATTTGGTCATTGGAAAATCTTTTGGAATACTTACAACACTTGCATGTCCCAACATAAATCCCTTTGCAGTAAATTCTTGAAAATCTAAATTTAAGTTATTAATTTCTGTTAGAGGAACTACTCCACCTAAAGGACCGCCAATTTGAAATGCTTTTATTTCTTCTTTGTATCCACCACCAATTTCATTAAATATTTTTTTCATTGGAGTGCCCATGTCTATTTCATAAACACCAGGATTATTAAAAAAACTGTCCAAACAAACTAATTTAGTACCTGCTGATTTCTTATTTCCAATTGATGAAAATTTATTTGCTCCATTGATTAATATTCCAGATGCAGCAGCTAAAGTCTCAACATTGTTAACAACTGTAGGTTTTTTATAAAGTCCTTCAGTGACAGGGAATGGTGGTCTTACATCTACCTCAGCTCTTCTTCCTTCAATTGATGCAATTAGTGCAGTTTCTTCTCCACAAATATATGCACCTTGTCCAATACAAATCCCCAAATCAAATGAAAAATTCGTTCCTAAAATATTTTCTCCTAAGAGTCCCAACTTTTTAAGTTCATTTATACTTCCATTTATTGCTTCAATAGATTTAGGATATTCTCCTCTAATATATAAAACACCTTCATTACTTCCTATTACGAAACCACATATTACCATTCCAAAAATAACTTTTAAAGGTTGATCCTCCAACAAATATCTATCTGAGAAGGCACCTGAGTCACCTTCATCAGCATTACAGATAACATATTTTTTATCTCCTTTAGCTTTGCTACAAAAATCCCATTTCATTCCTGTAGGAAAACCAGCACCACCTCTTCCAGTTAAATTTGAGTCTAGTAATGATTTTATAATTTCTTTTTTATCTATTTTAAGAAATTTGCTCAATTGATCTTTGAATTGATCAGTAGATGAAAGTTTATCATCCATTAAGAAACTTGTTGTTGCGTAACTTTTTGAAAAAAATTTTTCCTGTTTTATGTCTTCACCTTTTAAAATTTGATCTATTTTTTCAATATCTTTTCCAGCATAATTTTCTCCATCATAGTGAAATGCATGGTTCTCATAACAATGTCCTAAACAGAACATTTCTCCAACCTTATCATCACCTAATTTTTCTTTTAGTTTATCTTTTAATTTTTCTTGAGTTCCTGCACACATACAAGCACTTCCATTACAAACAAAAGCTTTTTTTTCTCTATGTGAAGGTCTTAAAAATTCATAGAAACTTTCAGCACCATGAATAGTTGATACCCCTAAATTATATTCTTTTGCAATTTCTTTAATATCTTTTGGTGAGTCATTAAGTACATTTTCAGACATTTTTTTAAATAAGTTATTTTTCAAACCAATTCTTCCAGATAAATTACTTATATTTTTGGACACCGCAAAATTCCTTTTTTAATTCACCATAACTTTTTGTTTATTTGTGTAAATATTAAAACTATCATCTTTTACGAAACCTACCAAGGTCATGTCAAATCTATTCGCAAGATCTATTGCTAGGCTAGTTGGCGCACCTACACCAATCATTATTCCTATATTGGTCATTAAAACTTTTTGAACTAATTCAAAATTTAGGCGTCCAGAGCATGTGATAAATTGGTCATTTGGCTTTAGGTAGTTGTTGATTAATGAATCACCGATCATTTTATCTAATGCATTATGTCTTCCCACATCTTCTCTTAAAGAAATTAAACTACCATCTGATGAGAATAATCCACTAGCGTGAATACCACCAGTTTTTGCAAATTCAGATTGATTTTTTTTGAGTATCGAAGGTGAATTGATTATAATTTTTTTAGATAATTTTGGATTTGATTTAGGAGTTTTATCTTTTTTAATAATTTCTAAAGAATCAAGAGAAGACTTTCCACATACACCGCAGGATGAGTTTGTAAGAAAATCTCTTTTTATTTTCGAAATATTTACATTTTGTGAGTTATTCAAAGTAACAAGAATTTTATTTTGAATATTGTATTGGCCCACTTTATCACCAAAACTCTCTATACTTTTAATATCTTTTATGTCTTGAATAATTTGCTCATTAAACAGAAATCCTCTAACTAAATCCTTATCATGTCCTGGGGTTCGCATAGTTATAGATAAACTTTTTAATATCCATTTTTCATTCTCTTTAAACTTTAAAGAAACTTCTAACGGTTCTTCGATAGATATTAAATCTTCTATATTATCTAGTTTTCCATTTGTAAATTTTGTAACTTTATATTTAGAATTCATTTTATTATTTTAGAGGATAGTTTTTTTTTAATATAAATTTGTTAACAATAATGGCTAAAAAAATTATTATAAAACATCCGGAGATGATAGGAAAAAGTAAATAGTCATATGATACGCTACCTATTATAACCATTATCGGATTACCCCCAGCTGGAGGATGTACCACATTTAGCAATATCATAAAAAAAATTCCTACACCCACTGCAATAGCAATATTGATATATATTGGAAGTGGAATTAAATTTACAAAAATAACTCCAACTAAAGCTGTTACTAAGTGTCCAAAAAAAACATTTCGTGGTTGAGCAAACGGGCTTTCTGGAAAGCCAAACAATAAAACCATTGATGATCCAAATGATCCAGCCAAGAATAAGCCTAAAGCACTTTTGTAAGTAAGAACAGTTAATAAACCGATAGTGAAAGCTGAAAAGAAACCGGCTATTAAAGCTTTTTTAAAAATTTCTTTATTAAATTTAATCATTAAGTGCTTTATTAACAGTTCTCAATGGAAGTAATAGACATTCTTTTCTTGATATATTTTTTTTATCAAAAAGTTCTTTAAAACTTATCCATTTTTTTTCTAAATTTATTTTAGTATTTTCAAAAATATTTTCACAAGTATTTATAAAATCTTTTACCTCATTTAAATTTTTATTTTTAATATTTTGCGAAAGAAGACTTACAGATGCTTGACAATAAATACATGACTTACACTGATAACCCATGTCTATAACTTTATCATTTTTGATAATAAGACTAATTTCCATCTCATCACCACAAATTGGATTTTTATTTTTTGATTTATGAGTATGTTTATCGAGAATTTTATTGTTCTCAGTATTTGAAGCTATTTCTAAAATCCGTAAATCCATATTATCTCTTTAAATCAAATTTTAATGTTTTATATTTTGTTTTATGGATCATAACAATATTTTAGCAGTAGTACTAGCAGGAGGTAAGTCCAGAAGATTTGGAAGAGATAAATCACAAGTTAAATTAGGTGATAAAATACTCATTGATTACATTTTAACTGAAATAATTGATCTTTATAAAGATATTTTGATTGTGACAAATGAACCAATCAAATTTTTAAATTCAAATAAAATTTCTCTAACCAGTGACATTCAAAAAGGTCTTGGACCACTAGGAGGAATATTTAGTGCAATGAAATGGGCAAAGGATAATAAAAAAAATTACGAATGGATATCAACATTTCCAATCGATACTCCTTTTTTTAAAAAAGAACATTTAAGTAAATTTTATAAAGAGATAAATTTAGATAAAAGTAATTTATTTTTTATGAAGTCAAAAAATACAAGACACAATATTTTTGGATTATGGTCGTTAAAATTACTTGAAAAATTAGAACTTGCGTTAGAAAAAGGTGATAGAAAAGTAGAGCATTGGGCTAATGAAATAGGTGTAAAAACAATTGATTTTGAATATGAAAATAATAAAGATCCCTTTTTTAACATTAATACTGAGGAAGAATTAGAAACTGCTAAAAAATTATTAAAAAATGATAAGTTATAATAAATCAAAAAATATCTTAAAAGATTCTATAATTAAGTTAGATGAGGAATTTGTAAATACTGACAAATGTCTAAATCGAGTAACGTCAAAAAATATCTATGTTCAATCATATTATCCGGCTGGAGATAATGCAGCTTTTGATGGTTATGCAATAAAATCTAATGATACAAATAGATTAAATAAAAAGATTTATAAAAAATTTAGAATTATTGGTTCAATTGCAGCAGGAAGCAAACCCTTAAAAAAAAAAATTCAAAAGTTTCAAACTGTTGAGATCATGACTGGTGCATTAGTACCAAAATCTTTTGATACAATAATTCCAATTGAAAAAATTGATTTTTACCCAAATAAAAAAAAACCAAAATATATTTTATTGAAAAAGAAAATTTTAAGATTTGAGCATATAAGATTTAAAGGGTCTGATTATAAAAAGGATGACCTATTAATATCAAAAGGAACAATTTTACAATCTAATCATATATTAGCGTTAAAAACATTTGGAATTAAAAAAATTAAAGTTAAAAAAAAACCTCAAATTTTATTTTTTTCAACTGGTAACGAAATTACAAATAAGAAAAAGATTTCTGATTGGGAAGTAAGAAATTCTAATCGTTATTACATACAGTCATTAAATCAGAATTTTTTATTCAATTTTAAAGATGGTGGAATCTTAAGAGATAACCAAAGTAATAAATTTAAATCTAACATAAATAAAATGCTAAATTCAAAAATTGATTTAATAATTACCTCTGGCGCTGTTTCTGCCGGAAAATTTGATTTTGTTCCTAATACAATTAAGAATTTTAAATTATCAAATTATTTTAAAAGTGTCAAAATTAGGCCAGGCAAACCTATTATGTTTGCAAAAATAAAAGGAAAGCCCAAAGTAGTTTTTGGTTTGCCGGGAAATCCAATTTCTTCAGCTGCATGTTTTCGATTCTTTGTTTATCCGTATCTAAGAAGTTTGCTTGGTATGAAAGAGGAGCTCCCTTTTAAAGCAATTTTAAAAAATGAATTTGTAAAAAAAAAAGATTTTACTCGTTTTGTTAAAAGTAAATTGATTACAACTAAAAATGGTAAATTAGAGGTCAAAATTTTAAAAGGTCAGGAATCATTTAGAATTAAATCGTTTATTCACTCTAATATTTGGGTAATGCTTCCCTCAGGTAAATCAAAATTTAAAAAAGGTGAAATCGTAGATTGTTTTTTTCCAAATCATTCAAATAAAATTTTATTCTAAAACATCTCATTTTTGTTGTAGTTGAAATAAATAACAATTATTAATTCAATAATGATTGAACTGAAAAATGAAAAAATAGCCGTGCCAGTTGTTTTGTTTGCTGGTATTCTTTGGTCATTTGGTCCTCTAGTAGTTAGATATATGCAAGATCCACATGTTGTTCCTTGGCAATATATTTTTGGTAGAGGTTTGACAATTTTTATTATCTTAAATCTTTATTTATACTTTGAAGAGGGAGTTAATTTTTATAAAAATTATAAAAAAATTGGTAAATCTGGACTTATTGGTGGAATTGGCCTTGGAGTGGCAATGATTTCATTCATCTATTCAATTACTAATACTTCTGCAGCAATTACACTTTTATGCTTAGCTGCAATGCCTTTTTTTACTGCCTTGTTAGCATTTTTGTTTTTAAAAGAAAGAATTTCATTAAATGTTTGGATATCAATTATCATTGCTTCAATTGGAATAATAATTATGGCAGTTGGTAATACTGAAAAAAATTCTTTAATAGGGTTTATTTTTGGTATCACATCATCAATTGGTTTTTCCGTTTTTTCAGTAACTCTTCGATGGAGAAAAGAAACTCCAAAATTTACAACTGTGGCAATAGCAGGTTTATTTTGTTTTATTATAGCTACAATTATGATTTTAGCGAAAGGCCAAACATTTTTTGCATCGAGCTATAATAGTGCAATGTTTTCGCTACATGGCACATTGGTATGTTTAGGTCTTATTTTATATTCAATTGGATCAAAAGCAATTCCTGCAGCTGAACTTACTTTATTATCATTAACAGAAGTTATAGGTGGTATTTTTTGGGTTTGGTTACCACTTTTTGGTATTAATGAAGTTCCATCAACTAATACAATAGTTGGAGGATTTTTTCTTTTTATCTCATTAATTTATTATAGTCTTATAATGCGGTGGAATAAAAGATACATTGCTCTCAATTAAATCTATAATTTATGGAACGACCTGATTTTTTTACATTAAAAAATGGTGAAAAAGCAAAACTCCCATTCTCAAAAAAGGAATATGAGCAAAGGTTGAGTAAGCTTAGATTTTTAATGGATAAGTTAAATCTTGATATGATAATTTTAACTTCAATGCATAATATTGCTTATTATACTGGTTTTATTTATTGCTCATTTGGTAGACCCTATGGGTGTGTAATTACTGACAAAAAAATATCTACTATTTCTGCAAATATAGACTCTAGCCAACCTTGGAGGAGATCGCATTGTGAGAATGTAATTTATACTGATTGGAAAAAAGATAACTTTTTAAAAGCTATTGTATCGATTATTGGAAGAGATGATCCTCCCAAAAACATAGGAATAGAAAATGACCATGTAACATTAGATGTTAATGAAAAAATTCAATCTATTTTTTCATTTTCTGTTTTAAAAGATGTTTCTAAAGACCTTATGAAGCTTAGAATGATAAAATCAAATGAAGAAATAGAAATAATTAAAAATGGTGCAAGAATTGCTGACATAGGGGGAGAAGAAATTGTAAAAAATATAAAAGAGGGTGCAACTGAATTAGAAATTGCAATAACTGGAAGGGATAAAATGGAAAGAGAAATTGCAAAAACTTATCCAGATGCTGAATATATGGATACCTGGGTATGGTTTCAATCTGGAATTAATACAGATGGTGCACATAATCCAAAAACAAATCGTAAATTATTAAATGGTGATATTTTATCTTTAAATACTTTTCCAATGATCTCAGGATATTATACTGCTCTTGAAAGAACATTATTTTTAAATTCTGTAGATGATGAGTCTCTAAAGGTCTGGGAAGCAAATATTAAAGTTCATAAAAGAGGTTTGGAATTAATTAAACCAGGGGTTAAATGTTCAGATATTTGTAACGAGTTAAATGAATTATTTGCTGAACTAGGATACTTACAATATCGAACTTTTGGATATGGACATTCTTTTGGGGTGCTTTCACATTTTTATGGAAGAGAGTCAGGTTTAGAGCTTAGAGAAGATATTGATACTGTTTTGGAGGAGAATATGGTTATTTCAATGGAACCCATGATCTTAATCCCAGACGGAAAACCGGGTTCAGGAGGTTATAGAGAACACGATATCTTAATTATAAAAAAAGATGGTACCGAAAATATTACTAAGTTTCCATTTGGACCAGAACACAATATTATTAAAGAGTAAAATGAATAATAAAAAAGTCATTGTAAACAGTTGGAACGAATGGGACCCTCTTAAACATGTAATAGTAGGTAGGGCTGATGGAACCTGTATACCTGCCCCTGAGCCTGCTCTTGATGCAAAAGTTCCAGAAGACTCTGATATGAGAGGGCAATTCGGTCCAAGAACTAAAGATACTGTTGATAAAGCTAATCAACTTTTAGACGATTTTGCCAACATACTAAAAAAAAGAGGAATAAAAGTTGATAGACCAACACCAATTCAGTTTAATCAAAAAACATCTACACCAGATTGGGAGGCAGAAACTATGTTTGGCTGTATGCCGCCTAGAGATGTCTTGCTTACAGTGGGAAATGAAATTTTGGAGGCAACTATGAGTTATAGGTGTCGTTGGTTTGAATATTTGTGTTATAGACCACTTTTAAAAGATTATTACAATAATGATCCTAATATGAGACATGAGTCTGCGCCAAAACCTAGACTTACAGATGCAGATTATAGAAAAGATTACTTATCAGACAAAATCGGTATCCAAAAAAGACTTAAATGGACTGAAGATAAATTTTTTGTAACTACAGAAGAAGAGCCATTATTTGATGCTGCTGATGTGTTAAGATTTGGAAAAGATTTAGTAGTTCAGCATGGTTTTACAACAAATTTAAAAGGTATTGATTGGTTAAAAAGACATTATAAAGATCACAGGGTTCATGCTGTAAATTTTCCTGGCGACCCTTACCCAATTCATATTGACGCAACTTTTACACCAATAAAAGAAGGGCTGATCATAAATAATCCTCAAAGAAGGCTACCAATTAAACAAAGAAAATTATTTGAAAATAATGGATGGGAAATAATTGATGCAGCTCAACCAGCGCACAATGAACCACCGCCACTTTGTTATTCATCTGTTTGGCTTTCAATGAATGTTTTAGTTTTAGATCCAAAAACAGTTTGTGTAGAAAAAAGTGAAATTTATCAAGCAGAACAATTAGATAAATTGGGAATGGAAGTAATCCCTGTTAGATTAAGAGATGCGTATGCTTTTGGCGGAGGACTTCATTGTTGTACAGCAGATGTTTATAGGGAAGGAGAATTAAAAGATTATTTTCCTAAACAAAAAAATTAGCTAGGATTTTTTTTTAAAAATTCTATGTATTTCAAAACTTCATAATATTTTTCATCAGGAATATCTTTGTAACTTGAATTAAATTTATTTTTAATACAAATTGCAACATGTGCGTATGGATTTCGTCCTTTAGGATGATTTGGGTGCTCAGGCAGCTGTCCATCTAGATAATCACCTGCTTCCAGAATAATTTGCCAAAGTTTACTTGCATTTTCTTTATTCATTTTAATAGAAATAATATATTATTATTTTAAGATAGTATTTTATGTCAATAGTTTTAAAAATTGGTATTTCAGAAAAAAATAATAATAAAATTAAAGAAGTTAATTCAGTAGAAGTTTTAGCCAACAAAGGTATAGTTGGTGACAGGCACTTTAAAGATTTCAATGATCCTTATTGTCAATTATCTTTAATCGAGTCTGAAAATATTGATGATTATAACTTAAAGTATGGATTAAATATTTATCACGTTGATTTTAGAAGAAACATAATTACTAAAGGAATAAAACTTAACAACTTGGTAGGCAAAAAATTTCAAATAGGGAAAGTTATTGTAAAGGGTATTGATTTGTGTAGACCATGTAGGCATTTAACAGAGATGCTTAACCAAAATAATATTTTAAAAGAATTTCTTAGAAAAGGAGGATTAAGATGTCAGATTTTATCTTCAGAAAATATTTCTGTAGGTAACGAAATTAAAATTTTAGATTAGTTTTTAATTTTCCTTTGATTTATCAATTTCAAATTTTTCTAGCCCAGTTTTAGTATTATTTCTATTATTTTCAATATTTTCAAATTTTGCTCTTTTTTCCATTTCTTTTTGTATCAATCTTTGCTCTCTTCTAATTTCTTCCTGTTCTCGAAGTTTTTGCTCTCTATCAAATTTTTCTTCCCATTCTTTAATTTTCATATTTTCAAGTTCTTTTTCCTTATCCTCTTCTTCTTTTAAAATTTTTAACTCTCTATTTTTTCGTCGCTGTTCCTTTAATTCTTTTTGTTTTTGCTCATCTTCTCTCACTTTTAAATCAATATCTTTCCTATTTTGATCTTCCTCTTTAATTTTTAATTGTTTCTCTTTTTCTCTTAATTCTTTTGTGACTATAATCAGTTCTTCGTCTTTTTTTATCAATCTGTCATTTTCAATTTTTATTTTTTCCTCTTTCATTTTAATCTCTTTTTCCTTTACTCTTAATTCCTCTTCATTTGCTTTTATTTTATTGCTCTCTTTAATTAGTCTTTCTTCCCAAATTTTTAGTTCTTTTCTTTCTTTCAAAAAAGAGTTTCTTTCCTCGAGTTTTTGTAATTTAATTGCCTTGATTTTATTTTGTTCTTTATTTTTTTTGTAATTTGACAGTGCGCTACTGATAGAACTTGTTGTAAAAGATGCTATTTTAGCAAATCCATTACTTTGTTTTTTTTTCTTACTTTTTTTTTTCTTTTTTATGGGCATTATTTTTAAAAATTTATTTCACAGGAGAATTGAAAAATATTCAATAAAAAATTAATTATTTTTAATCAATATTTGTTTAAATTGGGTACAACCTGAAAGTGATAATTTATTGAGATAAAATCTTATCTTTGATCTTGTTGATCCTCTTTTTTATACTTTACTCCCTTTCTCTCCAAGATTTCTTTCACTTTGTCTGAATATGGTTCTTCAATATGCTCAGTAGTTGGATTAAGTTCAATACCAGCAGGAGTAATAGTTTGAGGCATTGCGACAAATTGAGAGTCTGGATTGTCAACAGTTTGTCTTACTTTCATTCTATAAATTCCAAAGAAACCAATAATTGAATGGAAAAAAAATAAAAATATAAAAAAACCGTTTGAACCAACTAAATCCATAAATATAGAACATAAAAACGGCCCACTCATTGCCCCTAATCCAAATGCAAATTGAAGACCTGCTCCTGCAGCAACAAATTTATCTTTAGATATATAGTCATTTGTGTGAGCTAGAATTAGTGAAAACATAGGCAAGCTACAGAACGAAAATAAAATAAAAAAAATGTAAAACCAGGTTTTACTAGTTGCAAGACTTCCTGGTAAGTACATTTGTTTAGATACAAATATAGCTATAATTGCAAATATAGCTGCACCAAATGTGCTAATTACAATTACTTTTCTTCTGTCATAAATATCAGATATTTTTCCAATTGGAAATTGTGCTAAAGCACCTGAAATTGCTAAAAGAAATGTGACAATTGAAATTTCTAATATAGTGAAATTCATTGATGATGCATAAACTGCCAATAATGTAAATAAAGCAGACTGTATAGTGCCATAAAAAAGTGAGCTTACCATTCCAAAAGGAGAAGCATTATAAAGCTCTTGTAGTTTCATAGCTTTAATACTTTTAAAAGTTGGTGGTTTTTTTTTAGTTAATAGAATTGGTATTAATGCAGCTGATGTTATTACAGAAATTAATATAAATGGCTGAAAATCTTTTGGAGTGCTAAAATTAAGTAAAAACATCCCAATACCTAGGGAACCGTACAATACTACCATGTATATAGATAATACACTTCCTCTGTTTTTGTTACTTGATCTATCATTTAACCAGCTCTCCGCAACTGTGTAAATACAAACCATACTAATTCCTGTTAAAACTCTTAATAAAAACCAAACTATTGGATTGACTAAAATTGAGTGAATTAAAATAACTAAAGATGCAAGTGATGCAAAAGCAGCAAAAACTCTTATATGTCCTACTCTTGAAATTATAGATGGGATAGTTGCAGCACCAATAAAATAACCAACAAAGTATCCCGACATCATAAAACCTGTTGATGTAAGACTAAATTCTTCTTGTACAGCTCGAACACCCAAGAGTGAGCCTTGAAAGCCATAAGCCATCATTATACACCCCATTCCCAAAAATAATGCCCAAGAATTCTTAAAAACTTTGCTCATAAAACAGCTGTTACTATTCGCGATGTATTATTAAATCAAGTCTTAATTGTGACAAGCCTAAGTTTTTTTAAGTTTAAAAAATGAATGTATAGCGATTGTCAGTATTATTACAATGCCACCTTGAAGAGTCTCGATACTAGGTTGTTCTTTTATTATTAGCCAAACCCAAATAGGGCCTATTATAGTTTCTAGTAAAAAGAATAAATTAACTTCTGCAGCAGGAATAAATCTTGGGGCTATAGTTACTAAAACAAAAGGTATTGCAACACAAAGAATACACATTAAAGGTATTATTAATAAGTCTTTATCTTTAAGAACAAAACTTTCAATAAAAAAAAGTGCAAATGTTGCAACAAATAATTTACCAACAACAGCGGCAGGTACTAAATTTTTTGTTTTAGCAGATCTAATTGTAACTGCTCCAACCGCTAAACCTAAAGCAGTAATAAATCCTAAGATATCCCCATAAAAATTTCCAAGTTTTAGTGAGTCATAGAAAATATAAATTATAGCTAAAAAAGTAACTATTATAGAAATCAATGTTTTTTTATCAGGTGGTTCTCTCAAAAAAATTGCCCCAAGAATTGCTGATAGCATAGGTGCAGTTGCGATCATAACTAGGGTATTTGCAACATTTGTATTTTGAATTGAGAGTACAAAAGTAATATTTGTTAAACTAAAAGTTACAACATAAATTATACCATGGTAACCACTGTTAAAAAGAATTTTAAAAAAACTTAGTTTATAGATTATTAACATTCCTAAAAAAACAGTAAAAAAAGGAATTATTCCTCTATAAAAAACTAACCCCCATGTATCGACATTCGAAAGTCTTATAAATAAAGAGTCGGGCGTTATGAACATTACAGCAATAAAAGCCATTAAAGAGCCTTTCTGTTGATCTGTAAGATTTTTCATGCTTTTAATTTTTTCCAAAAACTTTTTGCGAGATTAATTTTTGAAAGATCATATAAAGTTTTTAATCCGGTAGGTGATGTCACATTAATATCACCATTTAGTTTTTCATCAATAAAATCTATTCCAGCTAAAAAAATATCTTCTTTTTTAAGTTCACTAGCTATTTTTCGAGATATCATTTTTTCTTTTATTGTCAGATCAATTGTAGTGGCTTTACCACCTTTACTTAAATTACTTAAAAAAGAATTTTTTTTTGGAATTCTTGATATTGCACCAACTATTTTTCCATCAATAATGAAAACTCTTTTATCTCCTTTGCTAATTTTAGGTAAAAATTTTTGACACATGATATAACCATGTTTATTGATAAATTTTGTTATCATCTTAAGATTAAAATTTGATACTAGGCGAATATCATTTCCTCCATAACCATGTACTGGTTTTAATATAGTTTTTTTATTTGATTTTATAAAATTTTTAATTTCTTTTATATTTTGAGTAAAAATTGTACGAGGCATAAATTTTTGATACTTAGAAGAATAAATTTTTTCAGAAATATTTCTAATTGATGTCGGATTATTTATAATTTTTACTTTATTTTTAATTGTGTCTAGAATGTAAGTTGTTGAAATATATTCTAGATTAAATGGAGGATTTTGTCTTATTAGAATAAACTTACATTTTGATAAATTTAATTTTTTTTTTTTTAAAATTTTATAAAATTTTTTATCATTATAACCAAATCTAAGAAAAAAACCCTTTGCTATAACTTTTGAATTAATTATTGATAGATTTTTTGGTTCATAATAAAAGATCTTATATTTTTTCTTTTGGATTTCGTTGGCTAAAAAAATACTAGTATCAGTTAAGTGATTTAGAGTAGATGGATGATTACCTTGAATTGCAACAATTTTATTTATCATATAATTCACTTAAATCTTCATTTTTTGAAAATTTACTAATCATATGATCTGCATTTGTTGTTCTATTATCGATTACTTTTTGTAAATGATTCAAAAATAAACTTTCATTTTTATTACTTTTGTTAACGATATCTCTTTTTTCTAAACCTTTTTTAGACAAATCTTGCAAAGTTGATGCCCAGTAAAGAAGATCTTTACCCATTAATTGTGTATTAAAACCTTTTTGTGGAGCTTCTAAATAAGCATTAATTATTTTATTTTTATCCCATTTTGAAACTAAATCGTAAACCTCGTCTAAATTACCATATAATAATCCAATATAAAAAGCAGGCCCAGCGCACAAACAATCCCATCCACATGTATCCATTGATCTAATTTCTATATACTTTTTCAATCTGTTTTCTGTAAATACCGTGCTAAGATGGGTTGATAGATCTATTTCAAATGGCGGCCTATTATCTACCTCATTTATTCTTCTATTCATAAAATCACTGAATTTATAATTCTTACCTGAAATATAATTGTCCTTATCTTGAATAAATAATAAAGGAAAATCTAAAATAAAGTCTGTGTATTTTTCAAAATTTAGTTTTTCAAAAAATATTTTTGGTAATCCTCCACGAGAAGTATTTTGCCAAACTTTTGATCTATAGGATAAATAATTACTTTTTTTCTTTTCAACTATTGAAGAGTTTGCAAATAAAGCAATTGAAATTGGGACGATAGAATTTACAATCTTGAATTTTTTTACAAAATCCTCTTCAGAATTGTAATCAATGTTTAATTGAGTTCCACAGGTTCGATACATCATATCAAGACTTAACTCCCCTCCTAATGGCATATCTTTTGTCATAAGTTTGTATCTTTGTTTAGGATTATTTGGAATTTCATTCAGTTTTGATATTGGATCAAAACCTGCGCTAACAATGCTCAAATTTAACTTTTTTGTTACTTGTTTAAGTTCAAATAAATAATCATAGGACTCTGCACACGCTTCATGAATATTGTTAAGTTTTTCACCAGATAGTTCAATTTGGTTGCCTGGTTCAAGAGTAATATTCTTTCCATTCTTATTTAACCCAATAATATTATCTTTCTCAAAAATTGGATTCCACCCAAATTCTAATAAAGCTGAAAACATCTCTTTTATCTTAGAATAATCTATCCTTTTATTATTTTGATTGTTAAATAAAAATTTTTCATGCTCAATTCCAATTTTAAAATTCTTTTGATCTTTAATTCCAGATTTGAAATACTCAATAATTTGTTCCTTAGAATCTATCATTTAAACTTAAATAATACTTTTTTATTTTTTTTAAAGAAGAGAATATGGTTTTCTTGAAAAAATTCTTTTTACCATTGGAGCAAAGTCATCTAAAGTCATACTTTTATACTCAGGATCAAACGAAGCTTGATCCCATTTTTCACAAAAATTAATTGCATCATTGTAATATTCATGACCTTTATATTTATCTCTTAGATCCTTATTTTTTCCTAAATGATGTGCGTAATAATACATTTGAAATTCACCGTGTTTTTGAATTATCCAATGAGTTTTTTTACTAACATATGGCTTGATAACTGCAGCTGCATATTCTGAATGGTTAAGGGGCGCTAATTCATCACCAATATCGTGTAATAGGGCTGCAACTACCATTTCTTCATCAGCTTTATCTTTATAAGCTCTAGTAGCTGTTTGAAGAGAATGTTCCAGTCTTGTAATTTTGTAACCTTCAAGGGTTTGATTTAGTCCCTTCATAAATTTGAGAATTCTCTCTGCTGTGCCTTTAATATAATCTTGCTCATATTCGTCTAATAGTAAATATTCTTCTTTAGTACCATTTTTCATTTCGGTAAAGTTTACAATTTTCATTTAATTATTTGATGCTGTATTCAACAATGAAAGTTGAGTTATTTTATTATCACCAAGATCATCAATCGGTTTGACCGGATAATCTCCAGTAAAGTAGTGATCAGTAAGTTGAGGATAATTTTCATTTCTCGTTTCAAAGCCTATGGCTCTATACATTCCATTTACTGACAAAAATTTTAAAGATTTGGCTCCAATATATTTACAGATTTCATCATTTGTTTTATTAGCCGCAAGTAATTCTTTTTTAGTTGGAGTATCAACCCCATAAAAATCTGGAAATTTTATTTCAGGACAGGCAATTTTTACATGTACTTCTTTGGCTCCCGAGTCGTATAACATTTTAACTATTTTGTGAGAAGTGGTTCCTCTTACCAAAGAGTCATCAACTAAAATTATTTTTTTATTTTTGATTGCTGATTGATTAGCGTTGAGTTTTAATTTAACCCCTAAGCTTCTTATTTTTTGACTAGGTTCAATAAATGTTCTTCCAACATAATGATTTCTTACTATTCCTAGCTCAAAATTTTTTCTTAAATATTGAGCAAAACCTAATGCAGCTGCATTCCCAGAGTCAGGGACTGGCACAATAATATCTGCCTCTGTATTATTTTCTTTAGCTAACTCTACACCTAGGTTTTTTCTGTGTTCATAAGCAGTTTTATTATCTAAAATACTATCTGGTCTTGCAAAATAAATATATTCAAATACACAGGGCCTCTTTTTTCTTGGTGGAAAAGGTTTTATACTTTTAATTTCATCATTCTCAATCAAAACTATTTCTCCATTGTCAACTTCTCTTAAAAATTTAGCACCTATAATATCTAGTGCACAAGTTTCTGAAGCTAAGACATAGCTATTTTTCAATTTTCCAATCACTAATGGTCTTATTCCAAATGGATCTCTCACACCGACTAAACAATTTTGAGTTAGCATGACTAAAGCGTATCCACCTTGTATTTGAAAAATTGCATCAACAATTTTATCAATTGTTTTAATTCTTTTTGATTTAGCAATTAATTGTACAATTGTTTCAGTATCAGACGTTGTGTAAAAAATCGCACCTTCTTCAACTAATTTTTTTCTTAACGAAATAGAATTTGTGAGATTTCCATTGTGAGCAACACCGATACCTCCTGCATTTGTATCTGCAAAAAAAGGCTGAATATTTCTTAAAGTGTTTTCACCTGTTGTACTATATCGATTGTGACCAATTGCATGATTTCCAGGTAATTTATTTAATACTTTTTCTTTGTTAAAATTATCTCCTACTAGACCAAATCTTTTTTCTGAGTAATACTGTTTTCCATCAAAAGTTACAATTCCACAGCCCTCTTGCCCTCTATGTTGAAGAGCATGGAGACCTAAAGCAGTTAAAGCCGAAGCATCTTTAGCGTTACTTATTCCAAAGACTCCACATTCTTCTTTAAGTTTTGAATTAAAGTTCTTCAATTTTTTCTTTTGAGTCCTGGTATTTTTTTTCATTAGGAAATTCTTTCAGTAAATAATTACTACCTTTTTCTAAGTATGGAAAGATGAATGATTTATCAGCGTTTATTGGCCATTTATCGTAATTATAGACAATATGTATCCCCGAAAAAATACAAACAGCGATGATATAAGATCTCAAAAATCCAAAAAAGAATCCAAAAATAGTGTCTAAACTACCTAACCCTGTATATTTTATTGCTCTGCTAATACCTTTGTTTATAAGTAAAACTAGAAAAATTACAAATACAAAAATTATAATTCCAAGGCCAACATCTAAAATGTATTCATTATCAATTACACCTTTTGCAAAAGGTTTTATTTTTGGAAAAATTATTAATGTTATTATGTAAGCCAATAACCATTTTGCCATAGCAAGAATGCTAAGCACAAAACCTTTTTTATAACACTTTATTAAAGATAGAATTGTAATAATTATATAAATTAAGTCTATAAATGAAATTATTTCATTTATATCTTTTACAAATTCAATCATCTACATTTATTTGCTAAACGGTTTAATCAGAAGAATTAAAGATGGAAGCAGCGTTAGCACTGATATCATTGCTAACAACATGGCAATACCTGTAAAAATTCCAAAATAAATTGTTGGTATGAATTTTGATAGAACTAAAATTGAAAAACCGAAAACAATTGTAATTGATGTATTTAATATTGCTTTACCAACAGTTGAATGACAAATTTTGATAGTATTCTTATAGTCATTATTTTTATAAAATTCTTCTTTAAATCTGTATATGTAATGGATACTATTATCTACTGCAATTCCAATTGTTATTGCTGCAATAGTAATTGTCATCATGTCTAACGGTATACCTAATAATCCAATAATTCCTAAAATAAAAAAAGCAGCAATAAAATTTGGCACAACACCTATCAAAGATAATTTAATATTTTTAAATAGAATTACAAACATTGCAAATATTCCAATCATCACTAATCCTAATGTTAAAATTTGAGACTTAAACAAACTTTGAAGAAGATTGTTAAATAAAATTAAAACACCCGCAAGTTTAAACTCTTTTTCATCTAGTCCTATCTTATTTTTTAGATCATGATTTATTTTCTTAATTAGATCATTTCTTCTAAGATTTTCTTGTGAATCTATTATTCTTAAATTAATTCGAGCTTCATTTTCTTTGATGGATATATAAGGATCTATTATTTCTTTTTTTATGCTTTCAGGAATTTTTGAGTATAGCACACCCATCTCTAATGTTCCTAAAGGTTTATTGTTATTTAAAAGTGTTGCAACGTCAATAATAGATGAAAAAGACAAAACTTTTCCTACTTCCGGTAAACCATCCAGATAATTATGAACTGAAGAAATTTTATCAATTTTATCTTTTGTAAACCAATATTTTTCGTCATCATCATTAATATTTTCATCTCCCCAATCTTCAAATTCGTCTTCCTCCTCAGTTATCAGTTTTTTGTTTTTTGGAAATTTTATTATAACCTCAAGAGGTGTTGTTCCCCCTAACTTTTCATCTATTAGTTTCATTCCTTTATAAATTTCTGTTTTTTTACTAAAATAGTTGATAAAACTATTTTCTACTTCAAGGCGGCTTATTCCTATCACACTTAAAAGTATTATTATTCCCGTTGTGATAAAAATCGATTTTTGATTTTTTTGCGCGATATTAGAAAAAAATAGGGTTATTTTAGATTTTTTAAATTCTTTTAAAGATATATTTTCTTTTGGTACAAAATTTATCAAGGTAGGAAGTAATGTAAAAGTTATAATTAAGGATGTGATTAATCCCATAGTCATCATCCATCCAAAATCAATTATTGGTTTTATCTCACTGAAAATCAGAGATAAAAAAGCAATAATAGTTGTTAAGACAGTATATAATATTGGCCAAAACATTTTACTCGTTGTTAAAACAATTAAATCAAAGATATTTTTATTAGGAAAATCCTCTCTGAGTTGTAAAAACCTTGTACTCATATGTATATTCATGGCCATTGTTAAAATGAGCATAAGGGCAATAAAATTTGAAGAAATAACTGTAACTTTCCATCCTAATAAACCAAGTAAACCAGTCATTATTATAACAGAAAAGAAACAACTACTAATAGGTACTAAAATCCAAATTAATTTTTTAAACACATACCATAAAGTTAAAATTATAAATAAAAGCACACCCAAACCAAATACAATAATATCACTTTTTATAAATGTCATCATGTCATCGGCAATCATCGGTATTCCACCTAAGTGAATTTTTCCTATGTCATCGTAACTTTTAATTACATCCCTTATCTCAACAATATTTTTATGATTTTGTTTTTTTATTTGGTCCTTAAAGTTTTCTATTTCTTTTTTAGACTTATTTCTAAAATCTTTTAATTGCTCGTTCTTTTTTAAGTAAATTATTATACCACTTGTTTTACCATCTTCACTTATAACAAAATTTCTAAAGACTGGACTGCTTAATATTTCCTTGAAGCCTCTATTCTTGTCAACACTTTCATCTTTGAGAGTTTTGAAATTTTCAAGCCGATCTTGTAAAGGCTCCTCAGAACTATTAAGCAAAGGAATATCTAATAGCGTGATCACGCTATGAACCCAATCTAAACTTTGAATTTTATATTTAAGACTTAAAAGATTATTAATCGAAGTTTTGGACACCATTCCTTCATTTGGGGTATAAGTAAGAATTAAAAAATCTTTTGAGCCATACCTTTTTGATATTTCTTGCAGATATTTTAAGTCTGGATCACCTTCAATAAGTAATGTTTCTGATGAAGCATCTAATCTAAAATCTTTAGAAAAATATCCAAAGCTCAATAAAGAAATTATCAAGAATATAAATATTGACTTTGGATTTTTTAAAATTAAATTTTGATATAATTGGGCAATCATTAATTCCTTTTATATTGGAATTTATGTATTTTGAGTATCCTTAAATTTAGTAAACATTGCCTCAAACTCAAGCATTACATTTCCAGTTGGACCATGTCGCTGTTTACCAATAATTATTTCTGCTAAATTTGAAATCTCATTCATTTTGGCTTGCCATTCTGCATATTCTACTGTGGCTGGCCTTGGTTCTTGTCTTTCTAGATAGTAAGCTTCTCTATACACAAACATCACAACATCAGCATCTTGCTCAATTGATCCTGACTCCCTAAGATCTGCTAATTGTGGTTTTTTTTGATCTCTTTGTTCTACAGCTCTTGATAGTTGCGATAATGCGACTACAGGCACTGAAAGTTCTTTAGCTATCGCTTTTAATCCTTGTGTAATCTCTGAAATTTCTTGCACTCTACCATCTTTATTGTTTATTGAACCTCTCATTAATTGTATGTAGTCTACTACAATCATATCTAAACCGAACAATCTTTTAATTCTTCTGGCTCGATTGCTCATAGCGGCTATACTTATGGCTGGAGTCTCATCAATATATAGTGGAAGCTCAGAAATATTTTTTGATGTCTCAATAAATTTTTCAAATTGTTCATCTGAAATTCTTCCACGTCTTATATCATTTGATTTAATTCTTGATTGTTCTGCCAAAATTCTAGTCGACAATTGTTCAGATGACATTTCTAATGAAAAAAAAGCTATAGAAGATTTTTTTCCGCTTTCTTGAATTTTTTGTGCTGCATTAAATGCTATATTTGTTGCCAGTGCAGTTTTACCCATTGAAGGTCTTCCTGCTATGATTATTAAATCAGACTGATGTAGGCCACCAAGTCTATCATCTAAATCTCTTAGTCCGGTTGGTACACCTACAATTCCTTCTTCATTTTTATAAGCGGCAGAAGCCATATCAATAGTTTGCTTCATCGCTTCATCAAATTTAATTAGTGATGAATTGAACGAACCATTTTCAGCTAAATCAAATAATAATCTCTCAGAATTCTCGATGATATTTTGACCGTTGGTGTTAATATCATTTAATTTAGCTGAGTCGATTGTTTGTTCTGAAATTTTGATTAACTCTCTTCTAACAAACATATCGTAAATAATTCTAGAGTATTCTGTAGCTTGTCTTGTAGAGGTAGAAAACTTAGTTATTTTTACTAAGTATTCGGGAATATTTAAATCATCTTTTTCATTAATAAAATAATTTTTTAATGTTATTGGATTAGCTAGCATCCCCTTATAGATAAGGTTTTCGATTGCGTTAAAAATTTTTTGATGCATAGGATCATAAAAATTATTACTTGAGATAATTGTATTTATATCATCAAAGATTTCATTAGTTACTAGGATTGAGCCAATTACAGATTGTTCTGCCTCAATATTATTTGGAAGTTCTTTAAACTTATCTTTAACAACACTTAAATTATTTTCCATGTCTAAAATTTACATGAAATTAGATCTAAAAAAATTTAAAAATTTGGCTGGGGAAAAAATTGTATAATTATTGAATATTTTCTGCTGTCTCTACATTTACACTTATTTCTGCATCAACTTCTGAGTGAAGAAATATTTTTACCCTAAATTTTCCAAGAGATTTAATTTCTTTGATTGGTTGTATCATTGAGGGTTTAATTTCAAGCTTATCTTTTTGCTCAATTAATTTTGATATTTCCGTAGGTTTAACAGATCCATAGAGTTCATTATTTTCAGTGCTTAATTTCTTAACTGTATAAGTTTTTTTATTAATTTTTTCAAAAATTTCTTTTGCAAATTTCTTTTTCTCATTATCTTTTTTTGTGAGCTCAGATCTAATTTTTTCTACCTGAGAAATATTAGCTTTCGAAGCATACAAGGCTTTGCTATTCGCAATCAGGAAATTTCTCGCAAAACCTCTTTTAACATCTATTATGTCCCCAATTGAACCTATCTTTTTTAAATTCTCTAAAAGTATTACTTTCATTTTATAATAATGCTAAATTTCTAGCTCTTTTAATTGATAAGGAAAGCTCTCTTTGTTTTTTTTGACTTACATTTGTTATTCTTGATGGCAATATTTTGCCATTTTCTGAAATATACTTTTTTAAAAGTTTTATGTTTTTATAATCTATTTCTGGTGCACCTTTAATTGATAATGGGCAACTTTTCTTAAATCTATTTTTGTTGTTTTGAAAAATACTAAGTTTTGAAAAATTACTTTGCTTATTTTTCTTATTTCCACTTTGTCTTTTAGGCATATTTAATTTTTTTGTGGTTCTTTTTGATCTTTACTCTCTTTTTTGCTGAAATAATTAGTTTCTAGATCAAATTTTTTTACTTTAATAGTCAAATATCGTAAAAGTTTTTTATCGATAGACTCATTTTTTTCTAATTCATCGATTACTTTTCCATCACCTTTAAATTTAAAATGAATATAACTACCTTTTCTATTTTTTTTTATCAAATATGAAAGATTAAGAAGTCCCCAGTTTTCTGTTTTTACAATTTCGCCGTTATTTTTTTCGACTATCTTTGAATATTTATCAGTCAATTGCTTGATTTCACTTGGTGAAGTGTCTTGTCTTGCTATAATTGTGTGCTCGTATAAATTCATTTAAGTTATTTAATAAAAAATGAGGATATACTATTATAAATCTTCTATGGCAATAGCAAAATCAATTAAAATTATAGGTTTTTTTATATGTTTTCAGTAATTTTTCCTGGCCAAGGTTCACAATTAGTAGGAATGGGTAAAGAGTTTTTTGAAAAATATAATATAGTTAAAGAACTATTCAATGAAGCTGACGACGTTCTTGGATTTTCAATATCTAAGATTATTTTAGAAGGTCCTAAAGATGAACTAGATCTTACAATTAATACTCAACCAGCAATTTTTTTGATTAGTTACTCAATATTTAATGTTATTAAAAAAGAGTTTAATATTGATTTAAATAAAGCCAAATATTTTGCTGGGCATTCTTTAGGAGAATATTCTGCATTGTCTGCTGCAGGATATTTAGATTTTTCGACTACAATTAAACTTTTAAGAATAAGAGGGGATGCAATGCAAAGTGCAGTTCCAAAAGGAAAAGGTGGGATGTTAGCTGTGTTAGGCTCAACGATTGAAAAAATTGAGAACATTTTAAAACAGAATCAAAAGAATTTCACAGCCGAAATTGCCAATGATAATTCCGAGGGTCAAATAGTATTAAGTGGAAATAATGAAGATCTAAAAAAATTGATTGAAATTTTAAAATTAAATAAGATTAAGAATATTAAATTGCCAGTCAGTGCACCATTTCATTGTAAATTAATGAATAATGCAACTTTAATAATGAAAAAAGAAATTGATAAAGTAAATTTTAAAAATGCTGATAACAAATTGATCTCAAATGTAACAGCTATAGAAGTACAAAATAATCAAGATCTTAAACAGTTATTAATTGATCAAATAGAGAGTCGAGTAAGGTGGAGAGAAAGTGTAATTAAGATGATCGATGAAGGTGTAAATCATTTTATTGAAATAGGACCAGGAAAAGTGTTATCAGGCTTAATTAAAAGAATTAACAAAGATGTAAAAATTAATTCAATTAATAACGAGAGTGATATAAAAGATTTAAACATATGAGTAGTTTAAAAAATAAAAATATTATAGTCACAGGAGCAACTGGTGGAATTGGTAATTCAATCGTTAAACGATTAAATGATTGTGGTGCAAATGTATTAGCAACAGGAACTAAAATTGAAAAATTAGATCAACTGATCAAAAATATAAGCAACATAAAAACATTACAATTTGATATTTCAAAAAGTGATAAAATTGAAGAATTTATAGATAATGCTACAAAAGAATTGGGTGGTAACTTAGATTGCATAGTGAATAATGCAGGCGTAACCCAAGATAATTTAGCTATAAGAATGAGTTTTGATGAATGGAAAAAAGTTATTGATGTCAATTTAACTTCAACTTTTTTATTAAGTAAGTTTGCAATAAAAAAAATGCTTAAAAATAAATCAGGAAAAATTATAAATATTACCTCAATAGTTGGTCATACTGGAAACTTGGGACAAGCAAATTACACAGCATCAAAAGCTGGAATTGTTGCAATGTCAAAAAGTTTAGCAATTGAATATGCAAAAAAGAATATAAATGTTAATTGTATCTCTCCTGGTTTCATTAAAACAAATATGACAGATAAATTAGATGAAAAATTTAAAGAGATAATAATCTCTAAAATACCATCCTCAAGGTTAGGTGAGCCAGAAGATATTGCAAATGCTGTTATTTTTTTGGCCTCTAATCAGTCAGATTATATAAATGGCGAAACATTGCATGTTAATGGCGGTATGTATATGGGTTGACAAACCAGGTTTTTAAACTAATAAGAATTTAAAACAATAAAGGATCAATATGTCAGAAGATGTTTCAAGCAAAGTAAAAAAAATAGTAGCAGATCATCTAGGTATCGATGAAGCTAAAGTAACTGAAGAATCAAGTTTTATAGATGATTTGGGTGCTGATAGTTTAGATACTGTAGAATTAGTAATGGCTTTTGAAGAAGAATTTGGTTCAGAGATATCTGATAGTGAAGCTGAGAAAATTTTAACAGTTGGAGATGCTGTGAAGTTTATTGAAGGAAAAGCAAATTAATTTTCTTGATGCCCACAAATAGTGATGGGGTTATGATTATATTGTCCTCTCCATCAGGAGCAGGAAAAACTTCTTTGGTAAGACTACTTTCAGAAAAAAAAAATTTTGAAATCTCAATTTCTCACACTACAAGAAAACCCAGACCTTCCGAAATACAAGACAAAGATTATTATTTTGTAAATGAAAAAGAGTTTAAAAATCTAATTCAAGAGGAAGAATTTTTAGAGTATGCAAAAGTTTTTAATAATTTTTACGGAACAACAAAAACACCAGTTATTGATAAATTAAGTAAAGGAAAAAACGTTCTATTTGATATCGACTGGCAAGGAGCTGATCAAATAAAGAATAAAAAATTAAATTATAAACTTATAACTTTTTTTATTTTACCACCGAGTAAAAAAGTTTTATTTGAGAGGTTATCAAACAGGGATATGAAAGATAAGCTTATTGTAGCTGAGAGAATGAAACAATTTAGTCACGATGTACTTCACTGGATAAATTATGATTATGTTGTAATAAATGATGATTTAGAAAAATGTCACTCTAAAATTTACGACTTTATATTAGCTGAAATAAATAATACTCCAAAAAATTATAACTCAGAATTTATCAAGAAGCATGTAGAAGAATTAACTTCTTAATTTTTCATATTCCTTAGTCAATTTATAATAGGTTTCAAAATTAAGATTTTGAGGTCTCAAATTTAGATTTATTTTCAATTTTTCTGATATTGCTAAATTACCAGAAAATATTTGATTATAAGGTTTTTTTATCATTTTTCTTCTTTGGTTAAAAAAGACTCTTGTTATTTTTTCTAAATTTTTAGGATTGTTAAATTGTAAAAAATTCTTTTTTGGAGAAAAAAGCAATAAAGTGCTATCAACTTTTGGCTTAGGGGAAAAGCTACCTGGTTTTATATCAATAATTTTTTTTATATTTAACTTCCAATTAGCTAAAATTGAGAGTCTTCCATATTTTGAGGTATTAAATTTAGAAATAATTCTATCAGCAACTTCTTTTTGAAACATTAATATTAAATCACTAAACCAGAAATTATTATCCTGAATACCCAAGATCCACTTACATAAAATTTCAGTTGATATATTGTATGGTAAATTTCCAAACACTATAAGTTTATCTTTTGATATTAGACACTCGTTTATTTTCAAAACATCGTTATTAATAAGAATAATATTATTTTGAAAGTCATTCTTTAGTAGCGACGCAAGTTTATTATCTTTTTCAACCACAAAAAATTTTTTAGGTCTTTTTTTTAATAAAGCTGATGTGAGATTTCCAGTGCCAGGACCTACTTCTAAAATAGTTTTATCTTTAATATCAATTAAACCGGTTATTTTTTTTATAATATTTTTATCAATTAAAAAATTTTGACCTAAACTTTTTTTCGGTTTAATCACCTTTGATCTAAAAATTTTATTGCCTTAATCAAACTCTGGGGATCTGATAAGTTTTTACCAGCCATATCATTATTAGTTCCATGGTCTGGCGATACTCTAATGAATGGTAATCCTAATGTAATATTAATAGCATCAAAATCATAAATTGATTTTATAGGAGTCAGAACTTGATCATGATACATTCCTACTATAACGTCGAATTTACTTTTATTATTTTTCATAAAAATACTATCAGCAGGGAATGGACCGTAAATTTTTGAATATATTTTAGAAAGTTCCTTAATCGCAGGTGTGATAATTTTTCTCTCTTCACTATTTTCGTAATTACTTTCACAATGAGGATTTAATCCTGTAATACCAATGCTTGCATTTATTTTAAAAAATTTTTTATAAAAATTTTTTATCAGAATTACTTTATTAATTATGTTTTTTTTAGATATATTTTTTGAAACATCTTTTAAAGCCAAATGAGTGGTAATAGGGCAAACTGATAGTTTTTTGTTATAAATCAACATTGCAAATTTTTTAGTTTTTGTTTTTGCAGCAAGATATTCAGTAATGCCATAAAAATTTTTTTTCAAAAAATGTTTTTTCGAAATTGGACCATTTATAAGTCCTGCTATTTTATGTTTTTTTAATATATCTAAAGCAACATCAAAACATTTTTTGTTATAATTTTTTGATCGATTAGATATTTTTTCAAATGGTTTTTTGAATTTAAAATTGATATCAATTATATTAATCACACCTTTTTTTAATTCTTTTTTTAAAAAGTCTTGTTTGATTAAATTAAAATTTGATTTAAATCGCAGATGCTGCATTTGTCTTTGAAATAATTTTAATGATCCTATTAAAATCAAGGGTTTTTTGAATTTATCTTTTTTTGTAGATTTAAATAATATTTCAGAAAAAATACTGAAAGGTTCTCCAGCAATGATTAATATTGGATTAATATTCATTTATCGAAAAATTATTTTTAATTTTATTATAGTATATAGCGGAATAATTATTTAGTTGATTATTAAGGTTAATTTCAATTAATTTTTGTAATTCTTTTTCTAAATTAATATCAGCATCAACAATTTTTTTATCACCTAATTTTAAAATGATTGCACCAGATGGCATAATAATTGGATCAGATATTTCTCCTATTCCTATTTTTTCAATAGCTTTTTGAATTTTTTCGTTAAGCGTATTTTTGTTAATCCACCCAACAATACCAGAGTTATTTTTTGAGTCAGATATGCTGTATTTAATTACTGATTTTTCAAAACCTGATTCTTGAATACTTTTTTTTATTTCTGAATATTTTTTTTTAATATCTTCTTTATTTTTAAAGTCAAAAACTAATTCACTTAAGAAATAAGAGACAGTTTTTTTTTTATTTTTTAAAATTTTTTCTTTAAGCTTATTTTCATCAATAATTATTTTATCTCTATACTTTTCATAAATCATTTGATTCCAAGCTGACTCAATCGAAATTTTCCTGTAAACATCCTCATAATTTACAAAATTATTATTTAAGTATTCACGAAATTGATTTTCAGAATTAAGATTTAAATTTTTATATATATTTTGTATCATATCATCTACAACTTTATTTTTTTTATCTAATTGAAAAATCTTTAAAACTTCTTTTTCCTTTATTTTTTCCTTGATAAGTGATTTCTTTGCAAAATCTAGTAAATCTTTTTTTTCTATATTTTTTAAATTAGTATTTAATGTTATCAGATAATTATATTCATCTAAAATATCTATGTTAGTAATTATATCATTATCTATTTTTGTAACAATTTGAACTTCTTTACTTTCTAATTCAATTGAAAAAAAAATTAAGAAATAAAATATTAATATATTATTTGATATTTTATGTATATTCATACATGCTTAATCTATGATACTTTCTGTTTGTGTCGATCCTAGTGGCACTAAAGTGATATTAAAGAATAGTTCTTCATTTGGCTTCAAAGCATTATTAGTGTAATATTCTTTATTATATCTTAAAGAAGCAGTTAGACAGTCATTTTTATATTCATATATTAAATTATAATATTCTGTAAGATTATCAGTTTTATTTTCCCTAGTTTTAAAAGTTAAACTACTATTTTGATTTATATTGTATGTAAAATTATTTTCATAATAACTTTTGTTCCCGATTAGATTATTTTCTTCATAAAAAGTGAATTCATTTACAAAGTTATTGACTGTGAAAGTATTCTTTAATTTGTGCATGTTTACTTCATCGAAACTGTCATTAATTGAATAGTTATAGTCAAATTGTAAAATCTTATTGGGGTTAAAATTTAATTCACCAACAACATCGGACTGTTTTTTGTTTAATGTGCTAGTTATAGGAAGGTTTTCATTTATTTCGTCTCTAAATACTGTTCCAATTTTAGAGCGTAGAAAATTGTCATTAGTATCTTTGTTATTTTTTTCATAATCCAAGCCAATTGTTAGTGAAGTTCCACCCTCAATAGTTTCATCAAATCCCAGTCTATTGATACTAAATATATTATCTGAATTAAGTAGTCTCTCCTCATTTTTAAGATTTTTTGTATCATTTGGGCTATGTCTTAAAGATGCTCTGGGGGTGAGTAAATTTATATACTTGTTTCCTTTTTTTATTAAAGGCAAACTTGCATCGTACGATAACATAGTTAATAATTCACTTTGTGCTTTATCTTTAAATTTACTTGAATTTTTACCATCTGAGTTTACATTCTTAAAGATACCCAAGAAATTATTTTTGATACCAAATCTACTTATTGAGTCATCACTTGAAAATAATAGATCATTCACCTGAACTCCCTCATAAACATTGGTATTAAATTTCTTTTGATTTCCACTTGAACTTAATTCAATATTATTAAAATATGTATTTTCCAGCTTAATATCTTTAGTTAAAGAGTAATTTGGATAAATAAATTCATATTTATCACTATTCAATTTATTCATGCTTTCATATGTCTCAAACGAAATATTTAGGTCAAAATCATCTTTTGAACCAGAAAATTCCAATAAATTTTCTAAAACTGAAGTATTTTTTATAATTGGGCTTGTAGATTCTAAAGAGTAAAGCTGTGTATAATTATCGTTTGAAACTTTTTCAATTTTTAAACTTAAAAGACTTTCATCAAAATAGTCAGTTTCAAGATTAAAATCTGAGTTTGAAAAAAAATGAGTTTTTCTTCCATTTTTATTATCATTATCATTTTTATTTAAACTAAAATCAGCAATATGATTAGAATTTTTTGTTACCTTCCTAAATTCTGTTTGAAGTAGATATTCTGAAGTAGAAAAAAATCTAGGTTTAAAAGTTAAATCTTCGCTTTCAGAAATTACGTGAAAATATGGGATGTTTATTGAGGCACCTAAATTTTTTGAGTCTCCAAAAGTCGGCATTAAAAATCCTGATTTTCTGTCAACAGTTGGATCAGGATGAAAAAATTTTGGGAAATATAGTACTGGAGTGTTATATAGTTTCAGCCATGCATTCTTGTAATGTATCTCTTTTTTATCTTTATAATGAATTATTTCTTTAGAAGTGATTGCCCATGGTGGACAATTATTATTATCTTTACACGATGTAAATATACCTTTTTTAATTATTGTTTTGTTCTCAAAATAGTTAACACTATTTCCGATTAATTTTGGATCATTATCAGGATTTCCAAAGGTATCTTTTTTTAATAATACTTTAATATCTTTTCCAATTAATTCAAATTCTTCCAATCGCACCATACCTTCAGATAAAAAATATCTATTATCATCATTATCAATCAGATTTATTTTTTTACCGTAAATTACTTTATTTGTATCAGAATATTTAAATGAAGATGTTTTAAGTTTATTACCAAAATTATCATTTACATTTGTAATTTCATCTGAGTTAATAGTAGCATCTGTTAAAGAATAAATAACATTTTTTGAATTAACCTTATATTCTTTTTTAATATTAAAATAAGTTTTACCATCTGATATAATCTCATTAATTTTTTTATCATAATTTATTTTTTCTGAATTAATTTCAATATCATTTAGCAAGTCTGTGACAAAAACATTTCCTTCAGCAATCAATTTTTCATTTTTTTTATCATAAGTAACTTTATCCGCAAAAATTTCCAATTCATCAGTGATTTTTGCTTCTGCATCTTTCTCACCTACAATTAAATTTCCCTCATCAAAAGTTGATATTTCGGTTGCTTTAAATTTAAGTTCTTTAGAATTTGAAGGAGTGAATGCAATTAAAAAAAAAGCAAGCAATATATAAAATTTATTTTTGATTATATTATTTTTCATTTAAATTTATCACTCCAATAAATGATAAGCTTATTAGTATAATTGTAGGAAACCAAACTGACAAAATAAGTGGCAATCTACCATTCTCACCCAGTAGATTTGAAAAATGACCCAAATAATAAACTAAAACTGAAATGAATATTCCAATAAATAAATTTAATAAAATATTTTTTTTAAATTTGTTATAGATCATAATAATAGATGCTATAATCGTCATTATACATAGTAAAAATGGCAAAGAATAAAATCTGTGTTTTTGTATTTCAATCTCATCCGTAGAATAACCTATAGCTTTATAATCTTGCTGAAGCTTTAAAAGCTCAAAATAACTTAATGACGATAAATCTGAAAATAGATTATTTATCTTTTCTAAATCAAAATTGCTTTTTAAAGTGATTTCTTTATATTCCTGAGATAGATTTTCTAACTCTGTGACTATTACATTATAAAGTACCCATTCTTTGTTTTGAATATTTATTTTTTCAGCAATAATATTTTGTTCCATTTTAAAATTATCATCAAATTTCGTTAAAGACGCATTAACTAAAAATTCATTTTCAATTTTATCAGCATTGATAATTGTAGTTCCAATATCCAAACTATCCTTTATCCATAATCCATTTTTTGTTATTACTGCTAGATATTTATTATCTTCTGCATAATTATTTTTAATTTTTAAGTATTCATTCTTTAGAATAGAGGAAAAGTTATAAAATACGATTATTACAAAAAAACCTAAAATAAATGAAATTAAAGTTAAAAATCTTAGTATTGCAAAATTATCAATTCCAAATTGTTTAAGCGTGTAGAATTCTTTGTTTTCATAAATTTCAATAAAAAAAAATTGAGTTGATATTAAAAAAATAAATGGAAACATTTCGTATAGAAGTGAAGGTGCATTTAAAATTGTCAATATCAAAGGAGTAAAAAAATTTACCTCACTATCTTTTAAGAAGTTTGCTTCTTCTATCAAATTTATTATTAATACTAGAATCAAAAAAATTCCAGATATTAGAATTAACTTCTTGAGAAATTTTTTTAACAGATATTTTTTTATGAATATTAATTAACATTTAGCTTCGTCCCAAATATTTATTTTGATAAAAGATATAAAGATATAATGCAGAAAAAATTATTAGTGGTACAAGAAAATAGAATACTATATTAGAAATTTTAGTAATTGGGGTTGCCAAAATAATTTCAGAAACAATGATAACGAATATTCCTATAATAAATTTTACCAAATTTTTTAATTTATAATTCATCTCATCTTTTGTAGATATAATAATTAATGATGCGGAAAGTCCTAGAAGAATTATAAAAAAAGGAGAAAAAAATCTTTTTAAAAATTCTTCTAAAATTGGGTCTTTTATACCTAAGTTACAACCAGTAAAAAAATTTTTATCTTTCACATTAGGGTCATTATCTTTATATTCATTAATTATCTTAATACATTTGAGTAAATTTATTGTATTCATTTCTTGAGTTTTTGGGTGAGTAACAGTTTTAGTATTAAATTTACTAAGATCTAAATTAAATTTTGAAAAATCTATAATATTTTGATTATCATCTTCTGTATTTATTATTTTACCATTATTTAAAATTATTTTTTTTTCAAAATTATCTCCATCTACAATTTCTCCATTTTGAGCAACTATGATTTGAGATTTTTTGTTATTAATTTTTTCTTTTATGATAATATTTTCTAAAAAATTTTTATTTTTTTTGTCAACAAAAATTGTCAAGTTTTCTACAGTATCTATAAATTTTTTTTCTTTAATAATTGATGTAAACAAGTCTACATTTGATGTTCTAAAAAAAGACCTTCCTTTGTCAAGAGAATAGGGAACTATAATCGTAGTTAAAAAAAGTTGAATAAAAAAATATATTAAAGATATCTTAACTATGACATTAACAAAATTCATTTTTGTTATTCCATTAATCCAGTAGATGATGAGCTCATTATTTAATTCATAATTTATAATGATATAAAATAATGAAATTAAAAAAATGAATGGTAAAATTTTACTAATTATTTTAGGTAAAGAAAATAATGTATATGAGAAATAAACTTTTAAACTATGACCATCTTCAGATATGAGATCAAGAAAATTAACAGCTTGAATTATCCAAACAATTGTAGCTACAGAGATGATTGAAACGAAAAAAAAATAACTGATATCTTTCGTTAATTTTTTAAAAATTAATTTTTTCATTGAAATCTAGTGAAATAGTACATATATATTTTCAACTGTTAGTTTACAATTAAATACAACCTAAAGTACATATATATATAAAATGTCAATAAAAATAAGCTTAAAAAAGAATATTAGTAATAATCAAGTTAAAAATTATGTTCTATTTTGTGATGAAAATTTAAAAATTTATGGTTTTGATAAGATTTCTATAGGCAAATATCACTCAGATATAAAAAAATTACTTAGTTTTGAAAAATTAGATAAGAAGGATTTTTTATTTTTTAACATAAATCCATTTCAAAAAATAATTTTAGTTAAATTGAAAAAGAGTCAATCATCTGTACAAAATGAAAAAATAGGTGGGAAGTTTTTTGATTATGTAAAGTCAAATTCTTTTTTAAATCTTACTTTTTTAATGAAAAATATAAAAGAGATTACAAAAAATAAGATTTTCTTAGATGAGTTCGTCCATGGAATTAAAATAAAATCATATGAATTTAAAAAATATAAATCAAATGTAAAAAAAAATGATATTAATATTATTATTTCAACTGATAATACATCAATATATTTTAACAAAGATAAAAGATATGACTCTTTAGTTAAGGGAATAAACTATACCAAAGATTTGGTTTCAGAGCCTGGCAATGTATTACATCCAGATGAGTATGCTAAAAGATTAAAACAATTGAAAAAATTCGGTTTAAAAGTTGTCGTGTACGACAAAGTAAAATTAAAAAAAATGGGCATGAATGCTCTCATAGGTGTGGGTCAAGGTAGTATAAGAGGCTCTTATCTTGTTACAATAGAATGGAAAGGTAAAAGTTCAAATACAAAACCTTTAGCTTTTGTTGGCAAAGGAGTTTGCTTTGATACAGGAGGTATATCATTGAAGCCAGCAAAATTTATGGAGGATATGACTTATGATATGGCAGGTTCAGCAGTTGTAGTTGGTTTAATGAAAAATTTAGCTTTAAGAAAAGCCAAAGTAAATGCAGTTGGAGTTGTTGGTTTAGTTGAGAATATGCCAGGTGGAAATGCTCAAAGACCCGGTGACATTGTAAAGTCATATAGTGGAAAAACAATTGAAATATTAAATACAGATGCCGAAGGAAGATTAGTTTTAGCAGATGCTTTATCTTTCACTGAGAAAAAATTTAAACCAAAAATAATTGTTGATTTAGCAACATTAACAGGTGCCATAATAGTTTCTTTAGGTTCTGAATATGCGGGTCTTTTTTCAAATGATGATAAATTATCTAATCAACTTTATGAAAGTGGTTTAAATGTAGATGAAAAAGTATGGAGGATGCCACTTAATAAAAATTACGATAAGCTTATAAATTCTAAAAATGCTGATATGCAAAATATAAATTATGTGGGAGGAGCTGGCTCTACAACTGCTGCGCAATTTTTACAAAGATTTATTTTAAACAAAACACCATGGGCTCATTTAGACATTGCTGGCATGGCCTTTTCAAAATATGGTGGAGCATTGAATTCTTGGGGAGCTACCGGTTTTGGAGTAAGATTACTTAATAAATTAATAGAGGATTATTATGAGTAACATAGAACAAACATTGTCAATTATAAAACCAGATGCTGTAGAAAGAAACTTAGAAAATGAAATAAAGGAAAATTTCAAAAGAAATAATTTTAAAATTATTAAAGAAAAAAAAATTCAATTAGAAAAAAGTGAAGCAGAAAAATTTTATAAGGTTCATGAAACGAAACCTTTTTATAATGATTTATGCACTTATTTATCATCTGGTCCAATAGTTGTGATGGTTCTTGAAAAAGAAGCTGCTGTAATCGAGAATAGAAAATTAATGGGTTCAACAGACCCAAAAGAAGCTGCTGATGGAACACTGCGAAAAAAATACGGTATTTCAATAGATAAAAATTCAGTTCATGGTTCAGATAGTTTAGATAATGCAAAAACTGAAATAGATTTTTTTTTTAGAGATTAGACGCTAATTTTTTTATAGCTTTTGGATATAAAATGTGTTCATGCTTTAAAATTCTTTTTTGTAAACTTTTGGCGTTATCATTTTTATAAATTTTGATTTTTCTTTGTAATATTATTTTACCAGAATCGAGTTTAGAATTTACAAAATGCACGGTACACCCAGAAAATTTTTCCTTATTTAATATAGCTTTTTCATGAGTATTTAGACCTTTGTATTTTGGAAGTAAAGATGGATGAATATTTAATATTGGTCCACGGAAATTTTTGATAAAATTTTTCGAAAGAATTTTCATAAATCCAGCAAGACAGATTAAATTAATTTCCTCTTTTTTAAGAATATTCAAAATTTTATTCTCAGAATTTTTATGATTGTAAAAAGAAAAAACTTTAGTTTTAATTTTATTTTTTTTTGAATGTACTAGTCCTTGAGCTTTTTTATTATTTGATATTACAAGATTTATTTTTAAAGGTGAATTTTTTAAACGAGAAAATTTGATCAAGTTTTTTAAATTGCTTCCAGTTCCAGAGATGAATATTGCTGCTTCAAACTTTTTATTACCAATTAATCTTGCCATTTATTTTTACTTTTTTTGATCCAGTTGATAATCTTCCAATAATATAAGGCTTATACCCATTAGAAAAAATTTTACTCACTTTATCAAAATTTTTTGGATCAATTATTAAACAGAATCCCACACCACAATTAAACGTTTTTAACATCTCTATGTCTGAAATATTATTTTTCTTTAACCATTTGAAAATTTGAGACGGTTTTATTTTTTCTAAATTAATTGACGCACAAAGTTTATTTGGAATTATTCTTTTGATATTATCAGTTAATCCACCGCCAGTGATATTTGCACAACCATTAAGAACATTCATATTAATTAATTTTAAAATTTCTTTAACATAAATTTTTGTAGGTTTTATTAATTCTTTTTTTAAAAAAGAATTTTTTTTAATCTTAATTTTTTTTCTTTTTATCAAATTTCTTACTAAAGAGTAGCCATTTGAGTGTAGACCGCTTGAAGGTATTGCTAAAATTAAATTACCTTTTTTTAATTTACTCTTATTAAGAATTTTTTTTTGTTCTACTATCCCTACCGCAAAACCTGCGATATCAAATTTACCTTTTTCATATGTTCCAGGCATTTCTGCAGTTTCACCACCCACTAAATCGCAATTGGCAATTTTACAACCTAGTAATATTCCTTTCATTATTGATTTAAGTTTTGGAAGGTTAATTTTATTTATTGAAATATAATCTAGAAAAAAAATTGGTTTTGCTCCTTGAACAATTAAATCATTTACACTCATTGCCACAAGGTCAATACCAATTGTATCATATTTGTTTAACTCATTTGCTATTTCTATTTTTGTACCTACACCATCAGTGCAAGCAACTAATTTAGGATTCTTTAGTTTACTTGGAATATTTGATATAGATCCAAAACCACCAATATTGTTAAACTTGTTTTTGCCTCTTTTTTTTGATGAATTCTTACTAATGAATTTTACAAATTTATCGGCAGCATTTATATCAACACCACTTTTTTTATATGTAAACAGATTTTTATTCATTACTATATAGTATGATTTTTATTAAAAAAAAAAATAATTTTAAAATCTTATATATTTTTTTTATTACTCTATCTCTAAATATATTTTTTTTTTCCACAACTAAAGTATTTTCAAAGTCATTCGATATTAATAATGTTGAAATATCAAAGCCGTTTGAGATTAACTTTGATAAAAATCAGATAATTGATGAAGGATTTAAGAAAGCTTTCAATCAATTAGTAGGCATGGTTGTAAAATCATCAGATAAATTGAAGTTGAGAAGAGTAGGCTTGAATGAAATAAAAGGAATGATTGAGTCATTTTCAATCAAAGAAGAAAAATTTATTGACGAAATTTACCACGTAAATTTAGGCGTATCATTTAATAAAAAAAAATTTTATAATTATCTTGAAAAAAAAAATATTTTTCCAACAATACCGCAAAATCAAAAGTTTCTATTTATTCCGATTATAATAAATGAAAAAACAAAAGATTTGTTAATATTTTCAGATAATAAAATTTTTCAAAATTGGAATAAAAAAATTAATGATCATCATTTAATTGACTATATTTTACCCACAGAAGATCTTGAAGATATAAGTTTAATTAAAAGTAAGTTTAATAAAATTGAAAATTATGATTTTAAGGAGATAATTAGTAAATATTATCTAGATCATTCAATTATTGTTTTAATTTTTAAAGACGGTCAAGATTTAAGAGTTTTATCAAGAATTACAATTAAAGATAATGTTAATTTAAAAAATCAATCATTTGAAAATTTTGATCTTAATGACGATCAAGTGGTTGAAAATTTAGTTGAAGATTTGAAAGAAATATATGAAGATTTTTGGAAAAACCTTAATATTATTAATACTTCGATAAAATTTCCCTTAATTGTAAAAGTAAAAAATAAAAATAATGATAAGATATCTATGTTTGAAGAAAATTTAAATCAATTAGATTTAATTTATGATTATTACATTTATAAACTTGATAAAGACTATACATTTTATCATATTATTTTTAATGGAAGTCCAGATATTTTTATAAAAAAAATGAATGAAAAAAATTTTAGTTTAGATACACAAAATAAGACTTGGGTTTTGGAATGAGAGATACCGACCAACTAGTAATGAAACTTGAACATGAAAAAAATTTTAAATGCCACGATTTTTTTATTTCTAAATGTAACAAACATATAATTGATTTCATTTATAAATGGCCAAAATGGGAAAAGAATTTTTTAAATATATCTGGAGAAAGTTTTTCTGGCAAGACTCATATAATTAATATTTTTTTAAAGAAATTTAATGGAGTTAAATTTGAAGCAAGTTCATTTGATAATAAAGATTTGAAACAACTCAAAATACATCAAAATGTAATATTAGAAAACTTATCAAAAAATGTTGATGAAAATTTAATTTATACTCTCATAAATTTAATAGATAATGATAATAAATATTTGATTGTGACATCAAATGAACCGATAGTTAAGATAAATTTTAAATTGAATGATTTGAAATCAAGATCAAGCAATTTTCTTTTACAGAATATAGAAAAGCCCGATGACGAATTAATATTCGCTTTAATATTAAAAAATTTATCTGATCGACAAATTTCTTTAGATAAAAAACTTATTGATTATATAGTTAAAAGAATTGATAGATCGTATGGTAAAATATTTGATTTTATATATAAGATCGATGAAATTAGTTTAAAAAAAAAATCTATTAATTTGAAGATTTTAAAAGAGATTTTAGGAGCGTAATTGAATAAGTATAGAACTCATAATTGCAATGAATTAAGAAAGAAAGATGTAGAAAATAAAGTTTCTCTTTCTGGATGGATAAATAAAAAACGTGATCACGGAAATATTCTGTTTATTGATTTAAGAGATAATTATGGAGTTACTCAATGTATCATTAATAAGGAAAATTCAAATTTTACAGAATTAGAAAAAATTCAATTAGAGACTGTTTTACAAATTAATGGAAAAGTTATTGATAGAGAAAAAGAGACAATTAATAATGAAATAGATACTGGTGAGATCGAGGTATCAATCGAAAGTTTTGAGATTCTAGGGTCTTGTAAAGAATTACCAATGCCAGTATTTAGTGATCAGGAGTATTCAGAAGAAATTAGACTAAAGTATAGATTTTTAGATTTAAGAAGAAAAAAAATTCATGAAAATATTATTTTAAGATCAAAAGTAATTTCATTTATAAGAAATGAAATGAATAAACTTGGTTTTAATGAATTTCAAACACCTATATTAACATCATCAAGTCCAGAAGGAGCTAGAGATTTTTTAGTGCCAAGCAGACTCAACCCAGGAAAATTCTATGCATTACCTCAAGCACCACAACAATTTAAACAATTAATTATGGTTTCAGGTTTTGACAAATATTTTCAAATTGCACCTTGTTTTAGAGATGAAGATGCTAGAGCAGACAGAAGTCCAGGAGAATTTTATCAATTAGATTTGGAGATGTCATTTGTTGAACAAGAGGACGTATTTAATGTACTTGAAAAATTATTGGTCAAAACATTTAAGGAATTTTCTAATAAAAAATTAATGTTCGAAAAATTCCCAAAAATTCCTTACTTTGAATCGTTATTAAAGTATGGAAGTGATAAACCAGATTTAAGAAATCCTTTGATCATAAATGATATTACTGAAATTTTTACTAGAAGTGATGTTACTTTTGAAATATTTAAAAAATTAGTTAAAGCTGGTTCTCAAGTAAGATGTATTGTCACTAAAAATACTAAGGATAAACCTAGAAGTTTTTTTGACAATATAGATAAATGGGCAAAGGACCAAGGTGCATCTGGTTTGGCATATTTTACGATTGAAAAAGACAAAGAAATTTCTGCAAAAGGACCGGTAGGTAAATTTTTTTCTAAGGAGTCTCTTGTTGAAATAATGAAAAAAACTAATGCAAACATAGGTGATAGTATTTTTATGGCTTGTAACAAACAAAAAGATTTAGAAAAAATTTTAACCTTAGCTAGAGATAAAATCGGGAAAGATCTAGATCTTATTGATGATAATGTTTTTGCATTTTGCTGGATAGTTGATTATCCAATGTTTGAAAAAGATGAACAAACAAAACAAATAAAATTTAGTCATAATCCTTTTTCTATGCCACAAGGAGACATTAAGAAGATAAATTACGAAAAACCTTTAGATATACTTGCATATCAATACGATATTGTTTGCAATGGAGTAGAACTTTCTTCTGGCGCAATAAGAAATCATATTCCTGAGCTAATGTATAAACTTTTTTCAATTGCTGGTTATTCGAAAAATCAAGTGGATCAAAAATTTAGTGGTATGATTAATGCTCTAAGTTATGGTGCACCACCTCATGGAGGTATTGCGCCTGGTATTGACAGAATAGTAATGCTTTTGGCTAATGAAAAAAATATTAGAGAAGTTACAATGTTTCCAATGAATCAGAATGCCCAAGATTTAATGATGAATGCTCCATCAATGGTAGATGAAAATCAATTAAAAGAGCTAAATTTATCTGTTAAGTTAAAAAAATAATTTATTTTTTTCCTTTTAAACTTATTTTTACATCTGACAAATCTACTAAATTTTTCTTATAATTGTTTCTTACAAAACCCTTGCTTGTAATATCTTTAACAATTTTTAATAATTGATTCTGGTCGTCAGAATTTTGTTCATCATTAACATTTTCATTAGATCCTATAGATGGAGTGTGAGCCAGATCTTCTCTATTCTGATATGAAATAGCTAATTCTCTAAATATATAATCTAATATAGAAGAGGCACTCAATATTCTATCATTTCCAATAACTTTACCTGATGGCTCAAATTTAGTTCCTACAAAAGCATTAATAAACTCATCTAGAGGAACGCCGTATTGTAACCCTAGTGAAACTGCAATTGCAAAGTTGTTCATCAATGCTTTGACTAGCTCTCCCTCTTTGCTTGTGTCGATAAAAATCTCTCCAATTTTTCCATCCTCGTATTCTCCTGTATGTAAATATACTTTATGATCTCCAATGGTAGCTTTTTGTATGTAACCTTTTCTTCTATCGGGCATACTAAATCTTTTCCCAGAAAAATCAGAATTTTTATTATTGGTTTTCAAGATATTTTCGAAGGTTTTTTGAGAAGTTTTATTATTTTCTAAAACTAGATCTATTTTTTTATCATTATAAATTTTCTTGTTTTTTGGATCAAGACTTTTTGTTTTTCTGTTATCTAATTTGACATCAATTATCTCAAATTTTCCATCATCTCTTTTTTCAAGATTTTTTAAGTCATTTTCATTAATGTTTTCTAAATAATGATTTACCTTAAAAGTACAAGTATAATAAGTTTCAACTAAATATTTTGCCATATAACCCCAGTTATTAAATTTAATTTGAATATTGATTCATTTAATTTATATACAAAATCAAACTTTAGTCTAATTTAATTTATACAATTTTGAATTGAAATATTAAAAATTTTTTATGTTGACTTTATTTAAGAAAATTTTTGTTTGGTGGAATCAAGATACAATTGGAACAAAAATAAAAACTATTTTTTTTGGTAAGTTTGTTGGAAAAGATTCTTTTGGAAATAAATATTATGAAAATAAAAAAGGGGAAAGATGGATAATTTACAAAGATGAAATTGATGCTTCAAAAATTCCAGTCGAATGGTACTCATGGATGCATCATACTCCAAATAAGATTGAAAAAAAACATGAGCTAGAAAAATATAAGTGGCAAAAACCTCACAAACCTAACATGACAGGTACTGAGCAAGCTTATTATCCAAATAAAAATAAAAAAGATGTTGTTGAAAAAAAATATAAGACTTGGAAAAACTAAATATAATTTTTATTTATTAGTGTTTTTTAGTATTCTTATTTCAATTACTAGTTCATATTCTTCTGAGGATTTAAGTAAAAATTATACTAATATTAAAGTTTTAGATAAAATAAGTTCTAAAAATATATTAGTTAAATTAAAAAATGGGCAAGAAACAATATATAAAGACTTATCTATAAAAAGTATGAAATGTAGAAACTCAAAATTTGATGATAACCCAGAAATTACAGCCTATATTCAAGTAAAAGATTTAACTAATAAAAATAAAGATGATGTTTTTGTTTTTAATGGATGGATGTTTTCTTCAAGCCCTTCAATAGCTCCATTTGATCATCCAGTTTATGATATTTGGCTTGTTGGTTGTTATTAAATGATTTTTTCGTTATCTAACCAACTGACATTAAAGTCTGAATTAACAAATTTTTTGTGATTCAATAGTTTTTTATGCAAAGGTATTGTAGTTGTAATACCCTCAATAACAAATTCATCTAAAGATCTATTCATTCTCTGAATAGCTTCAATCCTATTTCTTCCATGACATATAAGCTTACATACCATACTGTCATAGTAAGGTGTAACTTTATATCCTTGATAGATTGCTCCATCAACTCTTGTCCTAAACCCAGATGGTTGATGGCACATTCCAATCGTTCCAGGTGAAGGTTGAAAATTTTTACTTGGATCTTCTGCATTTATTCTACATTCGATTGCATGACCTCTTGGGTTAATATCAGATTGTTTTAAAGCTGTTTCTCCAGAAAATGCTATCCATATTTGTTCTTTAATTATATCTATACCAGTAACCATCTCAGTCACTGGATGCTCCACTTGAACTCTAGTATTCATTTCTAAAAAGTAGAATTTGCCATCTTCATAAATGAATTCAACTGTTCCAGCACCTTGATAACCAATTTTGCTTACCATATTTACTGTTTTTTCAAAAAGATCATTTCTGGTTTCATCATTTAAAACTGGGCTAGGTGTTTCTTCAATCAATTTTTGATGTCTTCTTTGAACAGAACAATCTCTTTCATGTAAATGAACAGTCCTATTTTTTCCAGATAAAATTTGAACTTCTATATGTCTTGGATTTTGAAAAAACTTTTCAATGTATACTTCGTCGTTACCAAAATATTTTTTAGCCTCAGATTTTGCTGTTAGAAAAAGTTTTTCAAAATCCTCTTCTTTTTTTACTATCTTCATTCCTTTTCCACCGCCACCACCAGATGCTTTAATCAAAACTGGAAAACCAATTTTTTTACAAAGTTCTTTAGCCTCTTTGATATCTTTAACACCACCTTCTGAACCTTCAATAATTGGTAATCCATTTTCTTTAGCAATTTTTTTTGCCTGAATTTTATCACCCATCATTTCAATATGTTTTGATGAAGCTCCGATAAATTTGATTTTGTTTTCCTCTAAGACTTTAGCAAAATTGGCATTTTCAGACAAAAATCCATAACCAGGATGAACTGCTTCAGCATTTGTTAAGTCGACCGCAGATAAAAGTGCCGGAATATTTAAGTAACTGTTGGTAGGTTGATGAGAACCAATACATATACTCTCATCTGCTAACTTTACATGCATGCTCTCTCTGTCTACATCAGAATGAACAGCGACTGTAGAAATTCCCCATTCTTTACACGCTCTAATTATTCTGACAGCAATTTCTCCTCGGTTTGCAATTAAAATCTTTTTAAACATTATTCTAAAATGATTAAAACCTGGCCAAATTCAACTGGTTGACCATCAGAAACAACTATTTGTTTTACAACACCATCTGAAGTTGACGGCACATGATTCATTGTTTTCATTGCTTCAACAATCATTATAGTATCACCTTTTTTGATTTTTTTTCCAACCTCTACAAACTTTTTTGCTCCTGGTTCTGGTGCGTGATATGCAGTACCAATTATTGGTGATGTAACTTCAATTCCAGATTTTATCTTAGTTTGCACTTCAGACGTCTGAGTAGAATTATTATTTGTGTTTGTTGAATTTTGATTGCTTACTGAAATATTATTTTTAGAAACTTTTATTTTTGTATCTTTTTCGGTGTATTCTAGTTCGGTAAGATTAAACTCATCTAGATAATCACTTAATTCTTTTATTATTTTTTTATCAATTTTCATTTTTTAAAAGCTTTTGCAAAGAAATTATGGCTAAAATATAACCATCAGTACCTAATCCAAAAATACCACCTGTAACTATATCACTTATAAGAGATTTTTGTCTAAATTCTTCTCTTTTGTATATATTTGATATGTGTAATTCAATTATCGGCTTTTTAAAAAGTTCAAGCGCATCTCTTATTGCAATAGATGTATGAGTAAAAGCAGCTGCATTTATAATCATTGCATCATATTTTTTTCTTGATTCTTGTATCGCATTTACTAATTCTCCCTCGACATTAGATTGTGCAAAATTAACTTCTAATTTTAGTTCTTCACATTTTTTTTTACAACTTTCTTTTAATTTATCGAATGTAATTGATCCATATTGTGATTGTTCTCTTTCACCTAATAGATTAAGATTTGGACCATTAATAATAATAATTTTATTATTCATTCAGCTTTTATATACGATGAAAAAAATAAAAAAAATAAAAATAAAGGTAAATGGCAAAGTAAAATCAATAACAGAAAATACTAATTTACTAAAACTAATGAAAATTTTAAAAATTCCCTTAAAAAAAGTAGCTATTGAATTAAATCAAGAAATATTAGATAAAAAAAAAATGAATAAAATAGTTTTAAAAAAAAATGATAAAATTGAAATAGTTCACTTTATTGGAGGAGGTTAAATTGAATAAAGACAGTTTTATTATTGGTAAGAAAAAATTTAAATCGAGGTTAATTGTAGGTACTGGAAAATATAAAAGCATGTCTGATTGTGCTAAAGCTATTAATTTGTCAGGTGCTGATATAGTTACAGTTGCAGTTAGAAGAGTGAATATTACAAATAAAAATAAACCGTTGTTAATGGATTATATTGATCCAAAAAAAATTACTTATTTACCAAATACTGCCGGTTGTTTTACTTCTAAAGAAGCACTTAGAACTTTAAGATTAGCTAGAGAAATAGGTGGCTGGAAACTAGTTAAGTTAGAAGTTTTGGGTGACAAAAAAAATTTATTTCCAGAGATGATTGAGACACTAAAATCAACTGAGATTTTATCTAAAGAAGGATTTAAAGTAATGGTATATTGCAATGATGATCCATTAATGGCTAAAAGATTAGAAAATGTTGGCGCGTGCGCAATTATGCCTTTAGCGGCTCCAATTGGATCAGGATTAGGTATACTTAATAAAGTAAATATAAGGATAATAAGAAAACAAACTAAGTTACCGCTAATTATTGATGCTGGGCTTGGACAAGCATCTGATGCGACTATTGCGATGGAGTTAGGTTGTGATGGTGTATTAGTTAATACAGCGATTGCAAAAGCAAAAAAACCTTTCGATATGGCACTTGCTTTTAAAAACGCTGTTATTGCTGGAAGACAATCTTATCTATCTGGTAGAATTGAAAAAAACCTTATGGGAAAAGCTTCATCACCGTCAGAAGGGATTATTTAGCTTTTTTATAAAAATTTTTTTTTCTGAAGGTTTTTTTTTTGAATTTTTTTCTACTTTTTAGGTGTATTATATTTTTAGTGGGTCCATCCTTACTCAAATTTTCTAATTTTTGATAATGTTCAATTAATTCTATAGTTTTTTTTGATCTATTTTTTAAGTCAATAATATATTCAGGAATGATAAGATTATTATCTATAATAATATCTAATTTCATTTTATTTTTTTTCTCAAAATAAGTTAAATCTTCAACAAAATTTTCTTTCATAAAATCTGAAATTTTTTCACACACTTTAAGGTCTACAAATTTTGCTTTATTAATTATTGCCTTTAATTCAACTAATTTTAACAATTTTTGAGCAAAAGACTCATCAGTTAAATTGATTTTCCATTTTATTGCACTTTCTCTTAATCTTTGTCTGGACATTTCAAGTAAACCAAAATTGCTTATTCTACCAATTTGTATACGTGCTCTATCTGATCTACATTTTTCTTTGAGTCTTTTTTCAACAAGCCTCCTGTTTCCGTAGCTTAGCATATCTATAAAATCAATTATTATTAATCCTGACAAATCTCTAATCTTTATTTGTCTCGCTATTTCATCAACAGCCTCTAGATTTGTGTCTAAAGCTGTACTTTCAACATTTTTTTGTTTAATAGAGCTCCCTGAGTTTATATCAATCGAAACCAAAGCTTCAGTTGGGTTAATTACTAAGTAGCCGCCTGATTCTAATTTTATTTCGGAGTCAAATATTTGATTTAATTTTTGCTCTATCCCTTCCTCAATAAAAAGCGGACTCTTTCCACGATATTTTTTAATTTTTTTTACATGTGAAGGCATCATCATTCTCATGAAATTTTGAGCTTTTTTGTAGCCCTCATTACCCTCTACAAAAATATTTTTTGTATTTTCATCATACATATCTCTTAAAGTTCTTTTTATTATTTCACTTTCTTGATGAATTAAACTAGGTGCAATTGAATTTATTGCATTATCTTTTATTTGGTTCCAGGTATTTTTCAACGAGTCTAAATCACTATTAATTTCATTCTTTGTTTTATTGCTACCGGCTGTTCTAACTATTAAACCCATTTCTTTAGGGATTTCAATTTCATTAAGAATAGATCTTATTTTTTTTCTATCTGCTGGATTAAAAATTTTCCTCGATATTCCACCACCTTTTGGGGTATTAGGCATTAATACAATATATTTTCCAGCGATAGATATAAATGTACTTAAAGCAGCTCCTTTTTGACCTCTCTCATCTTTTAAAACTTGAACCAAAATTACTTGATTTGGTTTAATTACCTCTTGAATTTTATATCTTTTATGTTTCGCTTTTTTTTCGGATTTAAAATCTTTTTCTTCAATTGAGTTCTCTTTTTCTAAATTTTCATTATTTTCAATTGGATCATCTATTTCTAATTTACCCTCAGCAAGACTTTCGTTTTCTTTTGCCTCAACCTCTTTTGAAAGTTCTTCTCTAGCTTTTTCTTCTTCTTGTTTAATCCTCTCCAAATCACTTTTGGGTATTTGATAGTAATCCGATTGGATATCATTAAATGATAAGAAGCCATGTCTATCTCTTCCAAAATCTACAAATGCTGCTTGAAGTGACGGTTCTATTCTACTTACCTTTCCTAGGTAAATATTATTTTTTATTAGATTATTTCTTAAACCTTCGTATTCGTAATCTTCAATATTGTTACCTGATTTAAGTACAACTCTAGTTTCATTTGGATGCGATGCATCGATATATAAATTTTTTTCCATAGTTTGTTATTTTCTTGATAGTTTGACATAAATAATATTTAAAATTTTGTATTCTTCATTGCCTTAACTTTAACAAATTCCTTAATATAATGGAAACAAAATGAATAGGATTTATAAGAATATTTTTATAGGGTTTTTAAGTTTATTTTTGCTTATTTCTATTATTATTATAAGCATTTTATGGAATTTTTCGAATAACATACCAGATTATAAATTTTTAAAGAATTACAAACCACCAGTTTCTAGTAAAGTTTATTCAGGAGATGGTGATTTAGTTGCTGATTTTTCTAAAGAAAAAAGAATTTTTGTTCCCATCAATGCAGTACCAAAAAATGTAATAAATGCTTTTTTGTCAGCAGAGGATAAAAATTTTTTTAAACACCCAGGTATTGATGCAAAAGGGGTTGTAAGAGCAACAATAAATAATCTTAAAAACATTTTAACCTCAAAAAGATTAGAGGGGGCCTCTACTATTACCCAGCAAGTTGCTAAAAATTTTTTATTAACTAATGAAGTTAGCTTAAATAGAAAAATTAAAGAGGCTATTCTTGCTTTTAGAATAGAGAGAGCTTTAACAAAAAATAGAATTTTAGAGTTATATCTTAATCAAATTTACTTAGGTAGTGGAGCCTATGGTGTTGCTGCTGCAAGTTTAGAATATTTTGATAAATCCATTAAAGAACTTGACTATTCTGAAGCAGCATTATTAGCCGCCTTGCCTAAGGCGCCAAGTAAATACAATCCTTATCGAAATGAAGAATTGGCAAAATTTAGAAGAGACTTAGTGCTTAAAAATTTATTAGATAATAACTTTATTGATCAAAATCAATTTAACGATTTTAAAAAACAAAAAATTAATTTAAAAAAAACTAAAAAAGTTTTTCTTGAGGATGCACAATATTACATTGAAGATGTTAGAAAAAACATTATTGAAAAACTTTCATATGATAAGGTTTATAAACAAGGTTTTAATATAAATACCCCTATTGATTTAGAATTACAATCTATAGCTACAAATTCTCTTCGTGATGGTCTTATCGCATACGATCAAAGAAAAGGATGGAGAGGAGCTTTAGCAAATAAAAAATTAAAAAATTGGTCTCTTAATTTGGAAAAATTTGATTTAGAGGACTCTATAGGCTGGGAATTAGCAATTATTAAAGATGTGAGACAGTTCTCAGCTTTGATAGAGACTAAAAAAAACAAAAATGGATATATTAATTATAAAGAAATTTCCTGGACTAAAAAAGAATTTAATGAATTGTTTAAAGTCGGAGACATAGTTTATGTTAAAAAAATTAAAGATAACAAATATTCTTTAAAACAAGTTCCTGAAATAAATGGCGGGATTGTTGTTATGGATCCATTTACAGGAAGAGTTCTTGCCATAAGTGGAGGATTTAGTTTTAAAAATAGTGAGTTTAATAGAGCTTCTCAAGCTTTAAGACAACCAGGTTCAGCATTTAAACCATTTGTTTATGCTTTAGCCTTAGAGAATCAGTATACCCCAACCTCTATGATATTAGACGCACCACTAGTATTAGACCAAGGTTCTGATTTAAAAATGTGGAAACCAGAAAATTATGGAAAAAAGTTTTATGGTCCATCAACTTTAAGAGTTGGTCTTGAAAAATCTAGAAATTTGATGACTGTGAGAATTGCCCAAAATTTAGGGATAGATAAAATTGCAAAATTTTCAAGAGAGCTTGGAATTTATGATAATCCTGAGGAACTTTTATCTATATCCTTAGGTTCAACTGAAACTACTTTACTAAAATTGACCTCAGCTTATTCATCTTTTGTAAATGGAGGTGAATTAATAAAACCGATACTAATAGATAGAGTCCAAGACAGTGAAGGTAATACTATTGTTAATAATGAAAAAAGATCATGTGTTAACTGTGATCAAATTTCATACCTAAGTGATGATTATCCAAAAATCAAAAACAACTATAAAAAGATTTTTTCCCCACAAACTGCTTATCAAATAACTTCTATTTTAGAAGGAGTTATTCAAAGAGGTACTGGAAAAAAATTAAAAAAATTAAAATTAAATCTTGCAGGCAAAACAGGAACTACAAATGAAAATACGGATGCCTGGTTTATAGGTTTTACCTCTAATTTAGTTATAGGTGTATATGTCGGTATGGATAATCCTGCACCATTAGGAAAATTTGAAACCGGTTCAAAAACTGCATTACCAGTTTTTGAAAATTTTGTAAAAAAAGCAATCAAGAAGTATGATGCAAGACCCTTTAAAGCATCAGATGGAATAACATTGATGGTTGTAGACCCTTCTACTGGAGAAAAAGCAAAATTTTCATCCAAAAATACAATTGTTGAGGCTTATAAAAGTCAAAACATTATTGATGGAAAAGTTTTATATTCAAATAAGAATAGATTAGATCCAAATAATATATTAAAGTTCTATTAATGGAAGATAAATATATAAGTTTTAAAAAAGAAATTGAAAAAATAAATCAAAGAGTTAAGGAGTATCTTTGAAAAAAACGAAATTCAAAAAAAATTAGAAAAAAATAATTCTCTAATGTTAAAAGCCAATTTTTGGCAAGATAAAGTAAATTCAAAAATTATTGTTAAAGAAAAAAAATTATACGAAGATTTAGTTAATTCTTTTAATAGCTCTGCAAAAAAAATGGTTGATTTGGATGAATTATATCAACTGGCAAATGAAGAAAATAATCAAAATATCAAGGAAGAAATATTTGAAAATATTAAAGATTTAAGAAACGAGGTTAAAAAAAATGAGATAAAATGTTTTTTATCAAAACAGATCGACTCTTCAGATTGTTATATTGAAATTCACGCAGGTGCTGGAGGTACAGAGAGTCAAGATTGGGCAGATATGTTGAGAAGAATGTATTTAAAGTGGTCTGATTCTAAAAGATTTAAATCACATCTAATAAGCGAGCATAGAGGAGATGAAGCTGGAATAAAATCATCAACAATCAAAATAGAGGGAGATTATGTTTTTGGTTTATTAAGAAGGGAGTCAGGAATACATAGATTAGTTAGAATTTCACCTTTTGATTCTGGAGCGAGAAGACACACAAGTTTTGCAAGTGTTTGGATATATCCAGTAGTAAATGAGGATATTAGTATTGAAATTTTAGAAAAAGATTTAAGAGTAGATACATATCGAAGTAGTGGTGCTGGCGGACAACATGTTAATACAACAGATAGTGCTGTTAGAATAACTCACATACCTTCAAAAATAGTAGTACAATGTCAGAACGAAAGATCACAACATAAAAACAAAGAGACTTGTATGAATATGTTGAAAGCAAGATTGTATGACTTTGAAATAAAAAAAAAAGAAAAAGAGGCAGAAACGACGGAGTCTTCAAAATCAGAAATCGGGTGGGGACATCAAATCAGATCCTACGTTTTACAGCCGTATCAACTAGTAAAAGATAATAGAACAAATTTTGAAAGCACAAATCCTGACAAGGTTTTAGATGGTGAAATTGATGGATTTCTTGAACAATCTTTGTATCAAATTAAATGAAAATAATATTTAAGTTTTTATTTATTTTATTCTTAATAATTTTTATTCCAATAGTCTATATAAGTATAGTGGGAATAGAGACAGATAAATTTAATAATCAAATATCAAATAAGATTAAAGATTTTGATGAAAAATTAGAGATTAAATTAAAAAAAGTTAAATTAGTTTTAGATCCATTTAAATTTAGAATTAAAATTAAAACAGTTGGATCAAAATTCAATAGCCAAAATAATATTATAGAAATAGAAAGCATAAAAACTCAAATATCTTTGAGATCATTAATTGAAAATAGATTTTCAGTACAAAATTTAGAAATTTCTACAAAATCTATTGAAATAAAAAAATTAATATCTTTTTTAAGAACTTTTGAAAATTCACCAGAGCTTTTTATATTAGAAAAAACTTTAAACAAAGGCTTTATTATTGCTGATTTAAAATTGGAATTTGATTCTGAAGGGAATATTAAAAATAATTATACAATTAATGGATTTATAAAAGATGCCAAGCTAAGTATTCTTAAAAAATATAACTTTAAAAATTTAGATTTGATATTTAAATTTCAAAAAAATGATTTAATTTTAAGTGATATAAATTTTATACTAAATAATTTAAATTTATCATCTAAAGAAATATCAATATCAAAAAATAAAAAAGATTATTTTGTAAAAGGAAATTTAAACCATAAAGAATTACAAATAAATGATATAAACATAGATTTATTTATTAAGCGGTTTTTACCAAAAATTGATGTAAAAAAATTAAGACTAAGTTCGAACAATGATTTTGCATTTAAGATAGATAATAAATTTTCATTTAATAATTTTGAACTAAATTCAAAAATATTGGTGAATGAATTTTCAATCAACAATGATTTTAATCTAAAAAATTATTTTTCAAATATAAAAGATAATTTTGTTTTTTCAGATCATGAAATATCTATTAAATATTTACAAGATGATTTATTTATAGATGGAAAAGGTAAAATTTTAACTCAGGAAAATAATGATATAATTTCATATAATATTAATAAAAGCAAAAAAGTTTTAAATTTTAAGACTACATATAAAATTAATGACAATCCCTTAAATGTAGATTTTTTGAATTATAAGAAAAACATTAAAAATGAAGCTATAATTAAGTTAGAAGGCACCAGAAATAAACAAGGTGAGATTTTGATTAAATCATTTTTATTTAACGAGAAAAAAAATGAAATAAATATTAAAAATCTTAATTTAAATAAAAGATTTAAAATAGTTGAATTAGATAGTTTGAGTCTTGATTACGTAGATAAAGATAATCAAAATAATAAAATCAAATTTTACTCAAAAAAAAATCAATATTATCTAGATGGTCAATCATTTAATGCTAATAAGCTAATTGAAGATTTATTGTCTGAAAAAAAAAATACTGAATTATTTAATAGTAATACCAAGATAAAGATTAATATTGACCTAATTCGCTTGGATAAAGAATATGATTTATTTAACTTAAAAGGAGATATATTTTTAGACAATAAAGAAATAATAAAAGCTTATCTAGAGGGAAATTTTTCGAATGATGAAAAATTAAAATTTTCTGTTACCAATGTCGATAATAATAAGATAACAACTTTATACGTTGATAAAGCTGAGCCTATAGTCAAAAGATATAAGTTTATAAAAGGATTTGAGCAAGGTGTCCTTGATTTTTATAGTTCAAAAAAATCTGGTGGGTCCGTTTCACAACTTAAAATTTATGATTTTAAATTAAAAGAGTTACCTGTACTAACTAAGATATTAACATTGGCCTCTTTACAAGGAATAGCTGATATTTTATCTGGTGAAGGCATTGGTTTTGATGAATTTGAAATGAATTTTAAAAATAAAGGAAATTTAATGACAATAGATGAAATCTATGCAATTGGGCCTGCTATATCTATTCTAATGGATGGTTATGTGGAAAAAAATAAGATTATAAGTTTGAGAGGGACATTGGTTCCTGCGACTACTATTAATAAGTTTATCGGTTCTTTGCCAGTGCTAGGTAAAATATTAGTTGGTTCAAAAACTGGTGAAGGGGTTTTTGGAGTGAGCTTTAAGATAAAGGGTCCACCTAAAAAATTAGAAACTTCTGTAAATCCTGTAAAAACATTAACACCAAGATTTATTACCAGGACTTTAGAGAAAATAAAAAAATCTAATTAAATTTTATTTTTAAGTGTCTTTTTTTACCTATTGAAAGTTTTAAAAAATTATCACTAAAATTTTTTTTATCGATGATTAATTTATCATCTTTAACTAAATTATTATTTATTTTGACAGCGTTTCCTTTTATTAATCTACGAATTTCACTTTTTGAATTTTCTAATTTTGATAAAATAATCAAATCAATTATATTTAAATTTTTTTTATCTGTCTCAATTGATGGCAAATTATTACCAGTTGACCCTGATGAAAATATCTCCCTTGCGATTTTTTCAGATTTTTTTGCTTCTTTTTCTCCATGAAGCATTTTTGTTGTTTCATTAGCTAGTAATATCTTAAGATCATTAATATCATTACTCTTTAAATTATTAATTTCATTTAAATTTATATCAGTGAAAAACTTTAAAAATTTAATAACATCTCTATCATCAGTATTTCTCCAAAATTGCCAATATTCAAATGGAGAAAATAGTTTTCTGTCTAGCCATACAGCTCCACTTTCAGTCTTTCCCATTTTTGCACCGGTTGCTAATGTGATAAGAGGAGTGGTCAATCCATAAGTTTGTTTTTTTGAAAATCTTTTAATTAATTCAACACCATTGACAATATTTCCCCATTGATCAGAACCCCCTATTTGTAAATCACAATCTTTTTTTTTATTTAATTCTAAAAAATCATAAGCCTGTAAGATCATGTAGTTAAATTCCATATAACTTAAAGATTGTTCTCTATCTAATCTTGTTTTAACACTTTCGAAAGTTAACATTCTATTTATTGTAAAGTGCTGACCAATTTCTCTTAAGAAAGAGATATAATTTAAATTTTTAAGCCACTTATAATTATTCACAAATATAGGCTTAATTTTTTTATCAGTCGAATTTAAATAGTTATTTAAAATCTTTTTGATATTTTTTGTATTTTTATCTATTTTTTGTTCAGATAAAATTTTACGAGTTTTATCTTTACCAGATGGATCTCCGATTCTTGTTGTTCCACCACCTAAAAGTACGATTGGTTGGTGACCATGTTTTTGCAATAGTCTTAAACACATTATCTGAAGCAAACTCCCTACATGAAGACTTTCTGCTGTACAATCAAACCCAATATATGCTTTAATCTTTTTTTTATCTAATAATTCAGATAATTCTTCTTCACTAGTACATTGATAGAAAAAACCTCTATCTTTAAATTCGTTTAAAAATTTATTCATTTGCTTATAGTTCCACAATATACAAAATTTATTAAAAAAGAATATTTATGAAAAAAAAAGTCTTTACTGCATTAGGACTTATGAGTGGCACCTCTTTAGATGGAGTTGATTTATCTATAATTAAAACGGATGGTCATGGTGAATTTACACCAATTTTGGATGATTATTATGAATTTGATCAAAAATTACAGAAAAAAATACTTGATTTAAGGGATAGGCTTTCAGTTTCTCAAGATTTTCAAAAATATTCTTCAGATTTAGATAAGCTAGATAGAGAATATACTTTATTTAATTCAAAAATTATCAATAAGAGTCTTAATAATTTTAAAGGGAAAATCGATCTAATAGGGTTTCATGGCCAAACTATTTTTCATGATTCCTCAAAAAAAATTAGTCTACAACTTGGAAACGGTAAATTATTATCTCAAATTCTAAAGAGTATTGTTGTAAATGATTTTAGAAAAAAAGATCTTTTAAATGGTGGTCAAGGAGCACCTTTAACCCCAATATATCATAAATTATTATTTGATAATAAATTTAAAAAATTAAATAATTTTAAATCGGTTAACATCATTAATATTGGAGGAATTGCTAATATTACACAAATAGCAAATGAAAATGAATTAGGATTTAAACATATATATGCTTACGACATTGGGCCTGGAAATTGTTTGATTGATTCGTGGGTTAGAAAAAATTCAAAAAAAAAATTTGATTTGAAAGGTGAAATAGCTAAATCAGGTAAAATAAATGATTTAATTCTTAATCAAGCAATTGATAATTTTATAATTAATAATTATGACAGATCATTAGATATTAAAGATTTTGATGTTTCTTTTGTTAAAGGATTATCTTTTGAAGATGGATGTGCAACTTTAACTAAATTTTCAGCTTATCTAATTGCAGAGGGTATTAAATATCTAAGTAATTTAAATAACATCTCCAATAATATAAACTTAGTTTGTGGTGGGGGGAGAAAAAATATATTTTTAATTGAATTAATTAATGAGTTTTTAGATAATAAAGAAAAAGAATTAAAGAATATTGATGAATTTGATTTAAATGGGGACTTTATCGAGTCCCAGGCTTTTGGTTATTTAGCGGTAAGAAGCTATTTAAAGTTACCCATATCTTTCCCAAATACAACTAGATGTAAATCTCCAACTTTAGGAGGAACATTAAATAAAAATTTTTAATATAATGCAGTTTCTTTTTTAATATATTTATCTAAAGTTTTTACTAGAGCATTTTCTTTTTTTGAAAAAAAATGATTCGATTCAGCGACAGACTCAAATTCAACTTTAATTCCTTTTTGAGAACTCAATCTTTTATTTAGTTCATTTATATATTCTACAGGAACAAGCTCATCTTTTTTTCCATAAACCATCATTCCAGAAGTTGGACATGGAGATAAAAAAGAAAAATCATAAACATTTGGTTGTGGAGATATGGCTATAAATCTATTAATTTCCGGCCTTCTCATTAGTAACTGCATCGCTATTAAAGAGCCAAAAGAAAAACCTGTAACCCAGCATTGTGAATTATCAAAATTTTCTCTTTCAAGCCAATCTAATGCTGCAGCTGCATCAGCAAGCTCTCCTTGACCATTATCAAATTCACCATCACTTTTACCAACACCTCTAAAATTAACTCTACAAACTGAAAAATCATTTTCCATAAATGTGTGAAAAGTTTCAACAACTACTTTATTATTCATTGTTCCACCATATTGAGGATGAGGCTGTAATACTAATGCTATAGGGGAAGTGTTTTTTTTACTTTTATAATATTTTGCCTCTAGCCTTCCAGCTGGTCCAGGAATAAATATTTCGATAATTTTGTTTTCCATAATTGTTATTGATTATTATTCTCAAAAAAAAATTACGTTTATCACAACTGCGTGACAAAATGTTAATTTTTTTTTAGTCAAGATACTTGACTATTTTAGTCAGGTTTATATATACCCTTATAAATTGCGGATTTATGAAACTTACTTCAAAAGGCAGATATGCTGTTATGGCTTTAGCGGACTTGGCGAGATTTGATAATATCAGCCCAGTTTCATTAAGGGATATTTCATTAAGACAAGGTATTTCTTTAGATTATTTAGAGCAAATTTTTTCAAAGTTAAGAAAAAAAGAAATTGTTCAGAGTATAAGAGGAACACAAGGCGGGTATGTATTAAATAAAAAAGCCAAAGATATAAAACTTACAAATATTTTTGATGCAGTTGATGAAAAAGTAAAAACTGTTCAATGTAAAAAAGAATCTAAAAAAGGATGTAATGGCAAATCCACTAAATGTTTAACCCATAACCTTTGGGATGAACTTGAAAATCATATTAATAATTTTTTTAAAGAAAAAAGTTTAGAGGATTTGGTTAAAGAAAATATTGAGAGAAGAATTTAATATGGATACTAGAGAAAAAAATATAGAAAATTTAAAAGATTACAAATATGGTTTTTCAACTGATATTGAAAATATCAAAGCTCCCAAAGGATTAAATGAAGATGTAATAAAATTTATTTCTAATATAAAAAAAGAACCTCAATGGATGCTAGAATTTAGATTAAATGCTTTTAAGAGATTCAAAATATTAAAAGAACCAAATTGGCAAAAACCAAAATATCCAAAAATCAATTATCAAGATTTATATTATTATTCAGCTCCAAAAAGTATGAAAGATAAACCAAAGAGTCTTGATGAACTTGATCCTAAGCTTTTGGAAACCTATAAAAAACTTGGAATTCCCTTGCAAGAACAAGCTAGATTAAATGGTATTGCTGTTGATGCTGTCTTTGATTCTGTTTCGGTTGCAACAACGTTTAAAGATGAACTAACAAAGCAAGGTATTATTTTTTGTTCTATGTCCGAAGCTATTCAAAAGCATCCAGATTTAGTTAAGAAATATTTAGGTACAGTTATTCCTACTACTGATCATTTTTTTGCTACGCTTAATTCAGCAGTATTTACTGATGGATCATTTGTATACATACCTGAGGGTGTTAGATGTCCAATGGAGCTATCAACTTATTTTAGAATTAATGCTTCTGAAACAGGTCAATTCGAAAGAACTTTAATTATAGCAGATAAAGGTAGCTATGTAAGTTACTTAGAAGGTTGTACAGCCCCAATGAGAGATGAAAATCAACTACACGCTGCTAATGTAGAATTAATAGCTCTTGATGATGCTGAAATTAAATACTCAACAGTGCAAAACTGGTATCCTGGAGATGAAAATGGAAAAGGTGGAATTTATAATTTTGTTACAAAAAGAGGATTATGCAAGGGTAAAAATTCTAAAATTTCGTGGACTCAAGTTGAAACTGGTTCGGCTATAACTTGGAAATACCCAAGTTGTATATTGAAAGGTGATAATTCAATTGGTGAGTTTTATTCAATAGCTATTACTAATAATCATCAAAAAGCTGATACTGGCACAAAAATGATTCATTTAGGACAAAATACTAAAAGCAAAATAATTTCAAAGGGGATAAGTGCTGGCTTCTCTGATATGACCTACAGGGGTTTAGTGGATATTAATTCAAAAGCAAAAAATTCTAGTAATTATACGCAGTGCGACTCACTATTGATGGGAAATAAATGTGGAGCACATACAGTTCCTTATATTAAAAATAAAAATTTTGACTCTAACATAGCTCATGAGGCCACAACTTCTAAAATAAGTGAAGAGCAATTACATTATTGTCAACAAAGAGGTTTGAATGCAGAAGAAGCTGTCGGATTGATTGTAAATGGATTTTGTAAAGAAGTTCTTCAACAGTTACCAATGGAGTTTGCGGTTGAAGCTCAGAAACTAGTTGGCATCAGCCTAGAAGGGAGTGTAGGTTAAATGCTTAAAATTAATAATTTAAACGCAAATGTTGAAAATAAGTCAATTTTAAAGGGCTTTTCTTTAAATATAAATCCTGGCGAGGTACATGCAATTATGGGTCCTAATGGATCTGGTAAAAGTACACTTTCTAATATTTTGTCTGGTAAGAAGGGATATGAGGTTTCAGGTGAAATTTTATTCGAAAATAAAAACTTATTTGAACTTGAAACAGAGGAAAGGGCTCATAAAGGTATATTTTTGGCTTTTCAATATCCTTTAGAAATTCCAGGAGTAAACACTAATATATTTTTAAAAACATCATTAAATGCAGTCAGAAAAGCTCGAGGTGAAAAAGAGTTAGATGCTATTGAGTTTTTAAAGCTCGTAAAAGAAAAAGCAAAAGAACTTAAATTTGATGAGGAAAAATTAAATAGACAGTTAAATGTTGGATTTTCTGGTGGAGAAAAGAAAAAAAATGAAATTTTACAAATGTCAATGTTGGCACCTAAGTTATCCATTTTAGATGAAACAGACTCAGGGCTAGATATTGATGCTCTAAAAATTGTTGCAGATGGCGTTAACACTCTAAGAAATAAAGATAACTCTTTTTTAATAATTACACATTACCAAAGATTACTAGATTATATCAAACCAGACTTTGTACATGTTTTAATGAATGGGAAAATAATAAAGTCTGGCGGGCCAGAACTTGCATTAGAATTAGAAAAAAAAGGATATGAAAGTTTTAATTAAATGACTGAACAATTACAAATAGATTTTGATAAAATAACTAAATCATCAGATATTTCTGAGAAAGACATAGAATTAAAAAAAAAGTATTTGAATAAATTTTTAGAAAGAGGTTTTCCAAATAAGAGACAAGAAGATTGGAAATTTTTAGATATTAATCAGATTATAAAAAAAAATATTGGAGATTTAAGTTTTTTTAATGATTATTCAGAAACAAATAAGATTGATACATCCATTTTCGTTGATGGTTTAGAACATAACAAAATAATTTTCGTTAATGGAAGAATAGAAAAAATTGATTTTAATTATGAAGAAAAAAACATGATTGAAATAAATGACCAATTAGAAAATAAAGTTTTATTTGATAGTGAAAATTCATTAATTGATTTAAATAACGCATTTACAAATAAGATCTTTAAAATTGTAATTAAAGAAAATTATTCATTAAAGAAACCTCTTGTAATTTACCATTCAACTAATGAAAAAATAAAATCAAAAAGTATTAGTTTAAGATTAGATTTTGAATTAGAGCAGAATAGCTCATTAAGATTAATAGATTTTTTTTCTGATGATACAAGTAAAAATTTTGTGAATATTTTATATAGCTTCAATTTAAGAAAAGACTCAATTCTTAAAAATTATAAAATTGATAAATTTAAAAATGATAACTTAAAATATTCATTCAATAATATAGAGCAAGAAACTAACAGTGTTTCGGAAACATTTATTTTATCTGCTGGTTCAAACTATTTTAAAAATGAGATTAATTGTAATCTCAAAGGAAAATATTCTTCAGCTTTTGTAAACGGTATTTTTTCATTAGCAGAAAATCAACAACATGAAATTAGGACTATTATAAATCATTTGGTAGAAAATACTAAAAGTTATCAATTAATAAAAAGTGTATTAGGCAAACTTTCAAAGGCTGCTTACCAAGGAAAAATATTTGTTAATTCCAAAGCACAAAAAACTGATGGTTATCAGTTAAGTAAAGCAATTTTATTAGATGAAACATCAGAGTTTAATGCAAAACCAGAATTAGAAATATATGCTGATGATGTAAAATGTTCTCATGGATCAGCATCAGGAAGCTTAAATGAAAATTCAATTTTTTATTTGATGTCACGAGGCTTAAATTATCAACAATCAAAAGAACTTTTGATTAATGGTTTTTTATTAGATGTTGTTGAAAAAATTACTGACTCAGAAATTAAAAATTTAATTAAGAATATGATTGGATTAAAAGAATGAATATAGACAATATTAAAAAAGAATTTCCAATTTTCGATGAAAAAGTTCAAAATAATGATTTAGTTTACTTAGATAGTGCCAATTCATCACAAAAACCAAAGATTGTTTTAGACAGAATAAATGACTTTTATTCAAAACAATTTTCTAATGTTGGAAGAAGTTTACATTATTTAGCTGTAGCAGCGACAAATTTATATGAGAATACAAGATCTTCAGTTCAAAAATATATTAATGCTAAAGATAAAAATGAGATAGTTTTTACAAAAGGAGCAACAGAAGCTTTAAATCTAGTAGCAAATACTCTTGGTCAAACCATTATAGAGCCAAATGATGAGATTTTGATAACTGAATTGGAGCATCACTCAAATTATGTACCTTGGCATTTTTTAAGAAAATCTAAAAATGTTAAAATTAAGTTTGCTGAAATTAATGAGGATGGTGATATTCCAATAGAAAATATAGAAAAAGAAATAACGGATAAAACTAAAGTAATAGCGATAACTCATCTATCTAATGTTACAGGTGCTGTTTTACCAATTAAAGAAATCACTCAGTTGGCTCATTCAAAAGGAATAATTGTAGTAGTGGATGGATGTCAAGGAGGACCACATTTAAAATTAGATATGCAAGATTTAGATTGTGATTTTTATGCAATATCATGTCATAAAATGTATGGACCAACAGGACTGGGAGTTTTGTATGGGAAAAAGAAATGGCTTGAGCAACTTCCTCCTTATCAAGGTGGTGGAGGAATGATTAATGAGGTTAAAAAAGATAGAATTTCATATGGTGAGCTTCCTAATAAATATGAAGCAGGAACAATGGCAACAGCCCAAGTAATTGCTTTTGATCAGTCTATAAAATTTCTCGAAAGTATTGGAATTGAAAATATAATAAAACATGAAAAAGAATTAATTGAATACGGCCAAGAAATTTTACAAAAGAATAATTCTGTGAAATTAATTGGAAATCCAAAAGATAGAAGTGGTGTATTATCTTTCACGATTAAAGGTGTTCACCCACATGATATTGCAACTATTCTAGATGAAACTGGAGTAGCAATAAGAGCAGGTCATCATTGTTGTCAAATTCTTCATGACAAATTAGGTATTCCTGCGAGCGCAAGAGCTTCACTTGGAATTTATAATACTAAGGACGATTTAGATAAGTTGAATGAGGGAATTAATAATTGCAAAAAAATATTTGATTTATAATGAATTTAAAAGAACTTTATCAAGAAATAATTTTAGAACATGGTAAAAATCCTAGAAATTTAGGAAAGACAGAAAATTTCAATAAAGACGCTAAAGGAAATAATCCATTATGTGGAGATAATGTTCATGTATATTTAAAATTAAATGATCAACGAAAAGTTGAAGATATATCTTTTGAAGGTAGTGGATGCGCAATATCTATGGCATCAGCTTCAATAATGACTGATTTGATAAAAGGTAAAAGTGATAATGAAGCAAAAGAAATTATCGAAGACTTTTTAGGAATGATTAAAGAAAATCCAGAACTTAAAAATAAAATCTTAAATAAAGATGATAAAACAAAATTAATGTGTCTTTCTGGAGTTAAACAATATCCAATGAGAGTTAAATGTGCAACTTTATCTTGGCACACACTAGTTTCAGCAATGGAAAATGAAGGAAAACAGGTAAGCACTGAGGAATAAGATATGGAAATTAAAAATAAAATAATAGATGAAATAAGAAAAATTTACGATCCAGAATTACCTGTAAATATTTACGAACTTGGTTTAATCTATGATATTAAAGTCAATGGTAGAAAAGCTGAAATAAAAATGACACTAACAACACCTAATTGTCCTGTAGCTGAAAGTTTACCCAAAGAAGTTAAAGAGGGTGCTATGCAAGTAGAGGGAATTGATGATGTTGATTTACAATTAGTGTGGGATCCACCATGGACTAAAGATATGATGTCAGATGCTGCTAAATTGGAGTTAAATTTATAATGAATCCGATAATCAAACTTAGTGATAATGCAGCGAATAGAATTAAAGAAATCATGTCAGGGGCTGAAAAAGATGCATTAGGTGTTAGAGTTTCAGTAAAATCTGGTGGATGTGCAGGAATGTCTTATGTACTCGAATACTCTAAAGAAATAAATTCAAGTGATGAAGTTGTAGAGGAAAAAGGTGTAAAAGTTTTTATAGACCCTGCAGCAGTTATGTATCTATTAGGGACTGAAATGGACTATAAAAAAGAGGAGTTTTCCTCAACTTTTGTATTTAATAACCCAAATGAGACAGAGAGATGCGGGTGTGGAGAGTCCTTTAAAATAGATTAATTTAAGTATCCCATAAGTTGCATAGCAGTATTGCATTCAATGCATATCTAGTATATAAGTGTCATATGAACAAATTTGAATTTAAAAATCTTGTTAAAGGACTTAAGAATTCTTTAAAAGAAAAATCTTTCTTTAAAGATTTACGTAAAGAAGTTGAGACTGGTGCTAATGGCACTCAGGATTACGTTGTAAAGAAAGGTATTAACAAAGACACTATAGCTACAACTAAACAGTAACTAGATTGCTAGCAGCTATAATACATCTCAAACTCTACAGGATGAGGTGCGTGTTCAAATTTGTGAATCTCCTCAAATTTTAATGCAATGTAAGCATCAATTTGATCATCCGTAAATACATCACCCTGAGTTAAAAACTCTCTGTCTTTATCTAAACTCTCCATAGCTTCTCTTAATGATCCACATACAGTAGGAATAGATTTTACCTCTTCTGGAGGTAGATCGTATAAATCTTTATCAAAAGACTCGCCTGGATGTATTTTATTTTTTATTCCATCAATTCCTGCCATTAACATAGCAGCAAAAGTTAAATAAGGATTTCCAGAGGCATCAGGGAATCTAATTTCACATCTTGCACCTTTTTTACTGAGAGTTATCGGTATTCTACAAGAAGCTGATCTGTTTCTTGCTGAGTAAGCTAAAAGAACGGGAGCTTCAAAACCTGGAATTAATCTCTTATAACTATTTGTTGTAGCATTAGCAAAAGCGTTAATCGCCTTAGCATGCTTAAGAATTCCACCTATGTAATGCAAAGCTGTTTCGGACAAACCAGCGTATTTATCACCCGAAAATACTGGAGTATCACCTTTCCATATTGATTGGTGAGTATGCATACCTGAACCATTGTCACCAGCAACAGGCTTTGGCATAAAAGTCGCCGTCTTACCAAATGAATGTGTTACCATTTGCACAACATATTTGTATAATTGAACATTATCAGCTTGTTGAACTAATGTTCCAAAGTACATTCCTAATTCGTGTTGACTTGGAGCAACTTCATGATGATGTTTTTCAACTTTGATACCAACTTCTTTTAAATTCTTTAAATATTCACTTCGCATATCTTGTTCGCTGTCGACTGGAGGAACAGGAAAATATCCACCTTTAACGCCAGGTCTGTGACCCATATTTCCATTATCGTATTCTTTACCAGAGTTATAAGGTCCTTCCTTACTATCCAAAATAAATCCACATTCGTTCATATCATTTTTAATTCTTACATCATCAAAAACAAAAAACTCGGGTTCAGGACCGAAAAATGCTTTGTCACCAATTCCAGATGCTTTTAAGTAAGCTTCTGCTTTTTTTGCTACACCCCTTGGATCCCTTTCATAAGGTGTTTTTTTAATAGCATCTAAGATATCACAAAAAATAATTACTGTATTATGAGAGGTAAAAGGATCTAAAAAAAATCTTGATAAATCTGGTTTTAAAATCATGTCAGACTCATTTATAGCTTTCCAGCCTGCAATTGAGGATCCATCAAAAAACACACCATCATTTAACATTCCCTCATCAACAGCTGTTGAATCCATTGTTAAATGTTGTAATTTTCCTCTTGGATCTGTAAACCTCAAATCTACAAATTCAGCATCTTTATCTTTAATGAACTTTAAAACATCATTAGCACTCATAAACTCTCCTATATAATTCTGAGCGTTGTATTACCAAATAAAGCCTGATAAATAATGCCCTTTTAGTAAATAACACCTATGCATATTTCACATAAGTGTATATTTAATGGTTTAAAATAACTAACAATTAAAGGTTGAATAATGAACTTATTAAATAAAGAACCTGTAAAAAGAGTCGAGAAATCGCTAAAAGAATTCGATCCAAGCCTTAATGTAATTGTACTAAATTCCTCTGCTCGAACTGCTATGGAAGCAGCTTCATCTTTAGGTTGTGAAGTTGGTGCAATCGTAAAAAGTTTACTTTTTAAAACAGAAAATACCTTTACTTTAAATTTAGTTGCAGGAGACAGAAAAGCTTCCTTAAATAAGATAAAAAAAATTTTAAATAAAAAGAATGTTTCAATGGCTTCAGCAGATGATGTTAAATACATCACTGGTTATACCATTGGAGGAGTTTCGCCAGTTGGCCATTTAAATAAAATAGATACATTAATTGATAACACCTTAGATAGATTTGATTGTCTTTATGCTGCTGCTGGTCACCCCAATTGTGTTTTTAAAATAAATTTTAAAGATTTAAAAAGTATTACTAATGGATCAATTGAGGATATTACCGAATGAAACAACCAAAGTTATTTGATTATCTATTATTAACTATTTTAGCTTTAATTTGGGCTTCAGCTTTTTTTAATATAAAAATAGCAACTTATTCTTTTGGACCAGTAACAATTGCATTTTTAAGAGTTTTTTTTGGAGCGATACCAGTTTTATTGCTATGTTATTATAAGAATATAAAAATTGAAGCATTCTCAAAAGATTGGCATTGGTTTGCTATGATAGGTTTTATTAATTTAGTAGCACCATTTTTTTTAATAGCATACGGTGTGAAATCAGTTCAAAGTAATTTGGCAGCAATTTTAATGTCGACAACTCCATTAAGTTCTACAGTACTTGGCCATTTTTATACAAAACATGAGAAATTTAATTTAATAAAAACATTTGGAATTTTAATTGGTTTTTCAGGTATAATATATCTTTTTTCAGACAATCTATTAATTACTGAAAACAATTTTTTATCTGCATTATTAATTCTTCTTGGATCAACATGTTATGTAATAGGTGGTGTTCTAACTTTAAAGATAAGTAAAAAAAGAAATGAAAATGTTACGGGATCAATTCTTATTTGGGCAATAATAATTTTAACTCCACTAGTTTGTTTTATAGAACAACCATGGAAATTAAATCCAAGATCAGACTCTGTTTTCTCTGTTATCTATTTAGGATTAGTATCAACAGGACTAGCTTGGTTGCTTAGATTTAGAATTTTAGTAAACAACGGACTTATTTTCCAATCACAAGTTTCTTATTTAATTCCTATCTTTGGAATTATATTGAGTTATATATTTTTAGAGGAACTAATAACTTATAAAGTGTTAATATCATTAGTCGCTGTTTGTGTGGGTATATATTTTGTGAGAAAAGCGGATTTTAAAAAAATTATTTAAATTTTTTTTGAAATAGATTTTAGACTAAGTTAAATTAAAAATTCTTAATCCCATTCTTATGGCAACGAACACAACAAGTAACGAAGTAATAACTGCAAGCACTCTATTATTGAATATTTTGAGATTTAAATAATTCCCAAGCAAACCACCAATTAAAACACTTAAAAATAATGACCAATAAATTGTAATTTCGGTTAATACTATTTTTTTTGTCATTTGCCCTAGTATCCCAGAAATAGAGTTTATTAATATGAATAATGATGCAGTTGTAACTATATTTTTTGGCTTGTCCGCTTTTAACAAAAAAAGTATAGGACTTAAAAAAATTCCTCCACCTATGCCTATGATTCCGGAGACCAAACCTAAGATTGAACCAATTGATAAAGAAACAAATATATTTAACTTTTTAGTTATTAAAATATTTTCTTTATAGGATCTATTATTTACTAATAATAATATTCCAGCAGTTGATAAAACTAGAAATAATAAAATTTCAAATATCTCTTTTTTAATAATTAATGATCCTCCCAAAAATGCAAGTGGGATAGAACCAATTAAAAAAGGGATCAATAATTTTAAATTGTGATTGCCTGCTCTCACATAATTTATGGAATTTCCTGTCACAACTATAATATTACAGAACAGTGCAATGACTGGAAAAATATAATATGGCACATCCCAAATTAGTAATAGTGCTAGATATGTTGACCCTCCGCCAAAGCCAACACTTGAGTATAAAATAGCTGTTACAAAAAATAATATAGGTAATATAATCATTTTAAAAAATTTCTATGACTGTAAATATAGCACTATTGACTGTAACAGATACCAGAACGATTGATAATGATAAATCTGGGGGTATTTTAGTTAATAAAATTAAAGAAGCTAATCACAATTTAATTGATAGAAAAATATGTAAAGATGAAAAAGATGAAATAGTTTTTATATTAAAAGAGTGGCTTAAAAACGAAAAGATAGATGCAATAATAACAACTGGTGGGACAGGTCTTACTGGACGAGATATAACTCCAGAAGCATTAGAAGAAATAGCTGACAAACATATTCCAGGTTTTGGAGAGGTTTTTAGAAATATTAGTTTAAAGACCGTTGGTACTTCAGCTATACAATCTAGAGCTTGTGCAGTATTGGCAAATGGTAAATATGTTTTTGCCTTACCAGGTTCATCTGGTGGGGTCACAGATGCATGGGAAGGAATTTTGAAACATCAGTTAGATGTTAATCATAAACCTTGTAATTTTGTTGAACTGTTTCCAAGATTAAAAGAAAAATAATTATTTTTGATATTTATTTTTCCATTCAGAGTAAGGCATTCCATAAACATGCTCTCTTGCATCAGGATCTGAAATAGTAATTCCTTTTTTTTCTGCTTCCTCTCGATACCATTTTGACAAACAGTTTCTACAAAAGCCCGCAAGATTCATTAAATCTATGTTTTGAACATCTTTTCTCTCTCTAAGATGACCAACTAATCTATCAAAAGTTGCAGACTGTAATTCTTTTTTTATTTTATCATCCATAAAATTTTATATATAAATATAATATGAAACTTTCTGGATCGTATCAAATAAATTTATCCAAGGAAAAAGTTTGGGAAGCGTTAAATAACCCGGAAATTTTAAAACAATCAATACCTGGTTGTGAGGAATTTATAAAAAATTCAGATACTGAATTTACAGCCACTGCTACTAATAAGATTGGTCCTTTTAATGCTAGTTTCACAGGGAATATAGAGCTTACAGACCTTAATCCACCGAATAGTTATAAGATTACAGGATCTGGAAATTCACCTGTTGGATTTGCATCAGGTGAAGCTACAGTGAGATTAGAAGATCATGAAGGTGGTACCAATCTTGTTTATGAAGTAGAGGCTAATGTTGGTGGTAAAATCGCACAAGTTGGATCTAGATTAATTGATATGACTGCAAAAAAAATGGCGGACATATTTTTTGGAAAATTTTCAGAATTAATTTCAACTGAGGACAGCTCATCAAGCAAAGTCACTTCGGAGAAAAAAATTAATGAAACAGATCAAATAAAATCAAAAAAACAAAATCAAAATATTTTAATTTATGCTGCTATTGCCGTAGCTGTGGCTATTTTAGTATATTCATTTTTTTAAAAAGATTAGAAAATTAAAGATAAATATCAATTGAATTTCTAGCGGAGGTAGAAATGGTACAAAATTAATAATTGCTTCTCAATATTACATGTGATGTACTTAGAATCTATCAGGAAGGAGACACTTGATGACAAAAGTAACATTAGAGGTAAATGGTAAAAAGGTCAGTAAAGAGGTTCCAGACCATACACTTTTATCAGTTTTTTTAAGAGATAATTTAAATTTAACAGGTACACATGTTGGATGTGATACTAGTCAATGCGGGGCATGTGTTGTTCATGTAAATGGTAAATCAATAAAAAGTTGTTCTACATTAGCAGCAGATATTGAAGGATCTAAAGTAACAACTATTGAGGGTTTAGCTAAAGATGGAAAACTTCATCCAATGCAAGCAGCATTCAAAAAAACTCATGGGTTACAATGTGGATATTGTACACCAGGCATGGTTATGAGTGCAGTTGATCTTTTACAGACAAAGAAAAATCCAACTGATCAAGAGATCAGAGAATGGTTAGAAGGTAATATCTGTAGATGCACAGGTTATCAAAATATAGTGGCAGCAGTAAAAGAAGCTGCAACAAAAATGTAAATAAAACAAAAGGAGAATAAAAAAAATGGCAAGTTTAGTTGGATCAAGAGTAGAAAGAAAAGAAGATACAAGATTTTTACAGGGAAAAGGTAGATATACAGCAGATATTAATATTGCAAATCAAACATACGCAGTGTTTGTTAGATCTCCGCATGCGAGAGCAAAAATTAAAAGTGTAGATACTTCAAAAGCTTTAAAATCATCTGGCGTAGTTGGAGTATTAACTGGTAAAGAAATAGCAGAAGATAAAATTGGTGGTTTAATTGCTGGTTGGGCAATTAGAAGTGAAGATGGATCTGAAATGAAAGTTCCTGCAAACCCTCCTTTAGCAAAAGATGTTGCTAACTTTGTAGGTGAACCAGTTGCTGTTGTTTTTGCAGAAACTTTAGATGAAGCAAAAGAGGGAGCAGAAAAAGTAAAAGTTGATTACAAAGTTTTAAAAGCAGTAGTAGATCCTGCTGAAGCAATGAAAAGTGATGCTATTCATGACGGTGTAGATAAAAATCTTTGTTACGATTGGTTACTTGGAGATAGAAAAGCAGTTGATGAAGCTTTTGCTAAAGCTGATAAAATTATTAAGGTTGATTTAATAAATAACAGATTAGTTCCTAATGCAATGGAGCCAAGAGCATGTGTAGTTGATTACAATACAGCCTCAGAGGAAATCACTTTATATACCACAAGTCAAAATCCTCACTTATCAAGATTAGTAATGTCAGCGTTTGGAGGTGTTGCACCTGAGAATAAATTAAGAGTTGTCGCTCCAGATGTAGGTGGTGGTTTTGGATCTAAAATTAATGTTTACAATGAAGAAATAGTTTGTAGTTGGGCATCAAAAAAAATTGAAAGACCAATTAAATGGGTAGCAGAAAGAACAGAGTCTTTTTTAACAGATACTCATGGAAGAGATCATGTTACTCACGCAGAACTTGCTGTAACTAATGATGGTAAGTTTTTAGGTTTTAAAAATGAAACTATTGCAAACTTAGGAGCTTATGCGAGAGTATTTGGAACAGTTACTCCAACTTATTTATTTGGACCTTGTGCTACAGGAGTTTACGTAATTCCTGCAGCTTATTCTAATGTAAAAGCTGTTTATACAAATACAGCTCCGGTTGATGCATACAGAGGTGCTGGAAGACCAGAAGCAACTTATACAATTGAAAGATTAGTAGAAAAAGCTGCACTGGAACTAGGTATTGATAAAACTGAAATTAGGATGAAAAATTTTCCAACTCAGTTTCCATTCAAACAAACATTAGTTCATACAGTTGACTCTGGGGACTATGTTGCTGGATTAGAAAAAGCAAAACAAATGGCTGACTATAAAGGCTTTGAAGCTAGAAGAAAAAAATCAGAAGCTAATGGTAAATTAAGAGGAATAGGTGTTTCATCTTATTTTGAAGCATGTGGTATTGCACCATCTGCAGCAGTAATGTCATTAGGCTGTGGAGTAGGGCTTTGGGAGTCAGCTGAAGTAAGATTTAATCCTACAGGACAGATATCTGTATTTACAGGCGCACACAGTCATGGTCAAAGTCATGATACAACTTTTGCACAAATAGCTGCGGATGAGTTGGGTGTACCTATGGAAAATATTGATGTTGTTCATGGTGACACTGATAAAGGAACATTTGGAATGGGTACTTACGGTTCTAGATCTTTAACCGTTGGTGGTATTGCAATCGTAAATGCTTGTAAAAAAATTGTAGCCAAAGGTAAAAGGGTTGCAGCTAAAATGCTTGAAGTTAATGAAGATGAAATTGAATTCAAGGATGGAGAATTTGTTGCACTTAAATCAAACAAGAAAAAAACAATTGGAGAAGTTGCTTTTGCTTGTTATTTACCAGGTCAAAGAGATGAAATGAAATCACCAATACCAGAAGGTGATGAACCAGGTTTGATTGAATCTTCATTTTTTGATCCTGCTAACTTCTCTTTTCCTGCAGGCTCTCATATATGTGAAGTAGAAATCGATCCTGATACTGGAAATGTAAAAGTTGAAAAATATACTGCAGTTGATGATTTTGGAAGAATAGTAAACCCAATGATCGTTGAGGGACAAGTTCATGGAGGTATCGCTCAAGGTATCGGACAGGCTTTGCATGAAAATACTCAATATGATGAAACAGGACAGCTAATGACTGCTTCTTATATGGATTACACAATGCCAAGAGCTGATAATTTTCCTGAATTTAATTTAGGATTTACTTGTACTCATGCAACATCTAACCCTTTAGGAGTTAAAGGTTGTGGAGAAGCAGGTGCAATTGCATCACCGCCAACTGTTATGAATGCAGTAATTGATGCATTAGGTGGTCAAGAAATTTCAATGCCAGCAACAGCTGAAAAAGTTTGGAAAGCTTGTAAAGCAATGAAAAAATCAAACGCTAAAGCAGCATAGGAGGAAAATATGAAATCATTTAATTATCATGCACCAAAAGATGTTAAAGATGCTTCAAAGTTAGCCTCTTCTAATTCAGCTTTCTTAGCAGGAGGAATGACAACTATTCCTTCAATGAAATTAGGATTAGCTAGTTACAAAGATGTAATTGATATCAAAAATATAAAAAAATTATCTGGTATCAAAGTGAGTGGAAAATCTGTAACAATAGGTGCAACTACAAAACATGCGGAGGTTGCAGCATCTAAAGATGTTAAAAAAGCTATTCCAGCTTTAGCAAAATTAGCTGGTAATATTGGTGATGCCCAAGTAAGAAATAGAGGAACTATTGGTGGATCAATTTCAAACAACGATCCTTCAGCTTGTTACCCTTCTGCCTGCATGGCCCTTAATGCAGTGATCCATACTAATAAAAGAAAAATAGATGCAGATAAATTTTTTACTGGAATGTTTGAAACTGCATTGAAAAGTGGAGAACTTGTAGAAGCAGTAGAGTTTGAAATTCCAGAAAAAGCAGATTATCAAAAACATCCAAACCCAGCTTCAAGATATGCAATCATTGGCGTGTTTGTTGCTAAACACAAAAAAGATGTAAATGTTGCTGTAACAGGTGCAAAATCTTGTGTTTATATTGATCAAGATTTATCTAAAAAATTGAGCTCAAATTTTTCAGTGTCAGCAATTGAAGGTATGGAAGTTAAATCTTCTGGAATGAATTCTGACATGCATGCATCTGCTGAATACAGAGCTAATCTTGTGTCTTTGTACGCTAAAAAAGCTGTTGAAGCTTGTTAGTTAAGATTTATATTTTATCAAATGAAAAACTCATTTGATGAAAAAATTTTAGAAGAAGCTCACGATTGGGTAAAAGCTAATCAAAAAGTTGTCTTAGCGACAGTAATCCAAACTTGGGGATCCTCTCCAAGACAAGTTGGGAGCAGAATGATTGTCAATGAAAAAGGAGATTTTTCAGGATCTGTTTCAGGTGGATGTGTTGAGTCAGCAGTAGTCAGAGAGTGTATTGGTTTAATTAAAGATAATAAGCCTTGTAAAAAAATTGAATTTAAAGTTTCAAATGAAAGTGCTTGGGAAGTAGGACTTGCTTGTGGTGGTGAAATAGCTGTCTATTTAGAACAAGTTAACTAATGAAGTTACAAACATTAAAATCAATTATTGAAAAAAAGAAAAATAAATCTGAATTTGCAATAATTACAAATCTTACAACAGGGGAGAGTGAGATTTTTGAGAAAAATAAACAATTAAGTAAAGAAATGGAGACTTACTCAAGTCAAATAGAAGAATTCTTTAAATCAAAAAAAAACGGAGTTATAGAAAACACAGAAATATTTGTGGAAACATATGTATTACCAATAAAAGTTATTGTAGTAGGAGCAGTTCATATAGCTCAATATTTAGTAGACTTTGCAAAGAGTTTAAATTTTGAAATTTCTATAATTGATCCAAGAGGATATTTTGCATCAGAACAAAGATTTCCTGATATGAAAATAATCAATAAGTGGCCAGATGAAGCTTTTAAAGAAATTGAAACTAACGAGAATACTGCATTAGTTGCTTTAACACATGATCCAAAAATAGATGATCCAGCATTACAACATGCGATAAAGAAGAAATTTTATTATATAGGAGCACTTGGAAGTAAAAAAACTCACGAAAACAGGTGTCAAAGATTAAAAGAAGCTGGATTTAGTGATGAGCAAATTAATTCAATTCATGGACCTATTGGAATTAAATTAGGTGGTAGATCAGCACCAGAAATAGCTTTATCAATTATTGCTCAATTAGTTTCCGAGACTTATAATAGAAAATGATTAAAGCAATTTTTCTTGCAGCTGGTCAATCTAAAAGACTTAAATCTGAAAATAAACTCACTAAATTATATAAAAAAACTCCATTAATAAATCATTCATTAAAAGCATTACAAAAAAGTAAAGTAAACAAAGTTATCATTGTGCTTGGTCACGAGCATAAAAAAGTTAAAAAAATAATTAAAAAAAATAAAAAGAATATTTTTATTTATAATAAAAATTTTAGAAAAGGAATGGCCTCATCTATAAAAGTGGGTTTAAGAAAAATAACAAGAAATGATAAGGGATTTATAATTGTTCAGTCAGATATGCCATTTATTAAAACAGTAGATATTAACAAAATTTTTAATTCAATTAAGTTAAAAAAGTTTTTAGTTTATGTTTTAAAGTTTAAAAATAAAATAGGTAATCCAATAGGTTTTGATATTTCTTTAATCAAAAAATTTAAAAATATTAAAGGTGAATTCGGTGCAAAATTTATGGTTAAAAGACTAAAAAATAAAACTAAGTTTATTAGGACAAGTACTGCAAAATCTTTTAAAGATTTTGATAAAGCTTCAGATTTTAGAGCCTGATTTATTGAAATTAATTCTGAAAAGTAAAAGAATAATTAAAATTATTAAAAAAATAAGTGGTTTAAAGAATATAGTTTTGGATAACCAAATGAAATGTAATACTCCAAAAATTGCGATTACATAAACTAATCTATGAAGTTTTTTCCAATTTTGTTTTAAAAGTCTTGCCATTTTATCTGATGAAGTGATTGCTAAAGGAATTAACAAAAGCCAAGCAGAGAACCCAATAAACACAAATTTCTTTTTTAAAACATCATCTATCAAAGGTTCAAAATCAAATCTATAATCGAGCCCTACATAACTAAGCATATGCATAGAAGCATAAAAAAAAGCAAATAATCCGAGCATTCTTCTAAATTTAATCCACTCCAATGATTTTGTAATTTTTTTAAGCGGTGTCATTGAAAGAGTTAAAAAAATAAAGATTAAAGTCCATTCTCCAAAATGATTTATTATTCTATCAACTGGCTCAGGACCTAATTTATTATAAAATATTTGATAACCGATTATGATCAGTGGCCAAAGTGATAATAAAAAAACAGCAGGCTTGAAATAGTTTCTCAATTTCTTTTAGTAATTTTTTTTTAAATCCATACCACTATAAAGATGAGCCACTTCATCTCCATAACCATTAAACATTAAAGTTTTTATTCTTGGAGCTAAAATACTTTCTCCTATCACTCTTTCAGTTTTTTGTGACCATCTTGGATGATCAACTTCAGGATTTACATTTGAGTAAAAACCATACTCTCTTGGTGAAGCATTTTTCCAAGCAGTATTAGGCATATTTTTTGTTAGTTTGATTTTGACAATTGATTTTGCACTTTTAAAACCATATTTCCAAGGTATAAAAATTCTTAAAGGGGCTCCATTCTGATTTGGTAAGGCTTTTCCATATAGACCTGTTACAACAGTGGTTAGAGGATGCATTGCTTCATCTAATCTCAAACCCTCAATATACGGCCAGTTTAAAACAGGATATCTTTGACCAACCATTTCTTCAGGATTATAAACTGTTTCAAATTCAACAAACTTTGCTGTTGGTTTAATCTTAACTTTATTAAGTAATTCACTTAATGAAAAACCTAACCATGGTATAACCATTGACCAACCTTCAACGCATCTAAGTTTTAAAATTCTTTCTTCAGATTTAATTGCTAAAACTTCTTCAATAGAAAGCTCTAGAGATTTTTCAACTTCACCTTCAATTTTAACATTCCAAGGTCTTGTGGTAAAATTTTTTGCTCTTCTATGAGGATCACTTTTACTAGTACCGAATTCATAAAAGTTATTATAAGTCGTTATGTCCTCATAACTAGTTGGTTCATTCAGATTACTGGCTTTAGCATTAATTAATGGAACTGAGCTTAAAGTGAGTGCACTCAATCCATAACCCATAGATTTTATAAAAGATCTCCTTTTATGATAAATTTTTTCAGGAGTGATTTCTGAATTCTTAAATTTTTTCATTTGCAATAGGATTACCCTTTAACCATTCGCTTTCTTCATTTTCATAATGCTCTTTTTTCCAAATTGGAGATCTTTTTTTTATTTCTTCAATTATATATCTTGAAAGTACATAAGCTTGATCACGGTGTTTGCAAGCGACTGCGATAATTATACTTATCTCACCTAATTTTAAATGTCCTTTGGCATGTTCAATAAAAACTGCTTTATCTTTGATATTTAGTTTTTGATCTGCTTCATTGTAAATTTCTTCAAAACTTTTGATTACCATTTCGTCATGACTATCATAAGTAATTCCAGTCACTGTTTTATTATCGTTGACATTTCTTACAGTGCCTAAAAAATAGATTGATGCTCCAAACTTAGAGTCTTTAATAAATTTTTCAGCGTTTGAAGTAAGTATTTTCTCTTTTTTGGTATCTACTATTTTTGTATGAAGCATTAACCTCCTCCGATAGGGGGAATAATACCAATCTTTTGATCTTTTGTGATTTTATAATTGTCGCTAATTATTTCATTATTTTCTGAACAAAATGCTGAGGATTTAACAACTTTGATAAAGTTTTCATTACCTTGAAAATTTTTATTTATATATCTAATGATTTCATTTCGTAAATCATCTATTGAGGCTTTATTTTGGATCTCAATTTCCAAGTGATCTTTATCACTTAAATCTCGACTTGCTCCAAACAATTCTAATTTAATTTTCAATTTATTTGTTTACCTTTTTTAAATGGATCTAGTAGTAGTTTTTTGTGATTATATTTATATTGTTTATTATTATAATGGAGTGAATTAACAACAAGTATTCTTGAATTTTCCATATCAATTAAAATAGCATTTCCACCATAACCACCCATCCCAAAGATAATCTTATCTTTCAATCCTGGATAATCCATATGGAATTGACCTCCATAAGATTTGGTACGATTATAAAAAGGCTCTTCTTGTTGTTTGCTACCTTTTGGTATTCTCCTTTTGTAAATTTCTTTTAAATATTTTCCAACACAAGTATCATTCTGATAATCATCCATTATAGCTTTAGCTATTCTAAGATAATCAAATCTTGTTGCCATTATGTTAGGATGTCCATTTCCAAATTGTTCTTTATAACTAGTATAGCCATAACGAATGCTATTTTTGATCTTTATTTTATCGTTGAAAACTTTGCTATAAAATTTGTCATAATCTTCACCGATTTTAAATTTCATATAGTTTAAAATTAACTGAGTGACAAATCCATTGTAATTATATCTTTCCTTAGATTTTTTTGTATTTTTCTTGTTAAAGTGAAAGCGCATGGTTGTTGCAATATCTTCATCTTCATATGCGCCTAATTTACTTGTACCATCATCAAATTCATCGATATATTTTTGATCACCAGTATTCATATTTAAAAAATTAATTAATTTTTGATCATGATAAAGAGAATCTTTTATTATAGGCCAGTCATTTACTCTTGCATCAACACCATCAATATAACCTTCACATATTGCGTGACCTACTAAATAAGAAGTTACTGACTTACCCATTGACATTGAATAAAATTTTGTTTCATTATTCAAAAACTCTCCCAATTTTTCTTTAGGAGAAAGTTCGTCAATCAATACTTCTCCATCTTGATAATATAAATAACTAAGGATACCTTTGGTCTTCATTTGTTTTTTTAAAAATTTATCTTCAATTAAATTGAATTTAAAATCGTAGGAATTATTAGTAGGTTTAAACTCTTTTAAATGCTGACTTCTATCTCTATATGAGTATTTCCATAAATAATAAATTAGAGTGTCTCTATTTGGGTTTGAATGATATGCAATATTTGTACCTGATAATGCTTTATTTTTTATTTTGATATTTAGATTGTTGGATCCTTGCTCAGTTAAATATTGATTATATCCGTTTTCAGAAAGCCATTTATTAAATTTAATTTGATTAGACCACTCAGCAGCAAATAGGTTGCTTGAAGCTAACAAACTGAAAGTTAAAATTAGAAATATTTTTTTCATTTTTTAAGCTTAGGTGAAAATTTTAGATTTTCATATTTAAATTTAGATTTATTTTTATTAATAAAATCATCCATTAACTTGATTTTTTCTTCTTCAAATTCTGCAACTTTTCTTTCATTAAGATCTACATATAAAGCTAGAATTTCAATAGTTGAAGCTAGAAATTTTTTCTCTTTATGTATCATTTCCATTTTATATTGAAGTCTCTTTTTATCGTGATCAAAATAAATACAATTGATATCAACTTCATCATTTAACTGAAGTTCTTGATTATAAGTAATATGAGACTCCACAATCATAGTACTTTTCTTAGTTGTTTTTGCAGACTCTTCTCCCATTTTGAAAATATTATTTAAAGTATCTGCACCATACTTATCAAAAATTAAAAGATAATATGAAACATTCATATGATCATTGTAATCAATCCAATCTTTAATTACTTTTTGAGAACTTAAATAAACGGACATTAAATATTAAAAAATATTTTTTAGGAACTCAGGTAGGCCATCTGGATTTTTCCATAATCCACTTTTTCCACCTTCTTTGATTAACAACTTGACGTTATCAATTTTTAAATGGGGATTTACTATTTTACTTAAATCATAAATAGTTATTAAAGCAGCGTTAACACCCATAATAGCTTCCATCTCAACACCTGTTTTTGCAACTGCTGAAACCACACAGAAAACTTCCAATGAGCTATCAACTTCATTCATAATAATTTTCGTTGCGGTATGATCGATTGGAAGTGGATGGCATAAAGGAATTAGTTCACTTGTTTTTTTAACTCCTAATACAGCTGATACCTCAGCTAAAGTAATTGGGTCTCCTTTAGGCATCTTTTTGTTTTTAATTAAATCAAAAACTTCTTTTCCTACGTAAATTTTTCCTGAAGCTAATGCTCTACGGAATGTTTCTTTTTTAGATGAAACATCAACCATATTAAAAGAGTTCTTCTGAAATATTTCTTTTGCCCAATCTTTAAGTTCTTCTTGATTAACAATTTTTAAATTTTTCATTTAACCACCCGTTTTCGATAAATTTTTTGTTAACCCAGTTTCTCCAAGTTCAAGATAATGAGATTCTTTTTTAAATTTCATTTGTCCTAAAATTAAATCTTTCAACTCTTCAGTTTGATCATCTTTTTGTAACAAATGTCTTATACTTATTCCAGTATTTCCAAACAAACAAAGTCTTAGATCACCTTTTGATGTTATTCTAAGACGATTACATGATTTACAAAAATCTTTAGAATATGGGGCAATAATTCCAAACTTACCTTTATATTCTGGATTAATATAGTTTAATGAAGGTCCTGCATCTTGGCCTAAGGTTTGATAAATCCATTTATTTTCATTTAAATAACTTTTAAATATTTTAGATGAAATATGATATCTATTAAAATAATCTAAATTATCTCCAGTTTGCATCAATTCAATATATCTAAAATTAACCTTATTAATTTTTATATATTCAGCCCAAGAGTCAAAATCTTTTTTTGAGGAATTAACACCATTTAAAAGAACCGCATTAATTTTAATATTATCAAAATTTAAACTTTGTAAAATCTCTATCCCTTTTAAAATCTCAGGCAATCTGTCATGTTTTGTAATATTTTTAAATGTTTCTCTATCTAAACTATCAATACTAATATTAATTCCATCTAAACCACTTTCAATTAGCAACTTTGCTTTTTGATCAAGGTGATAGCCATTTGTTGTTATGACAATTTTTTTAATAGATGTTTCATTTTTTAAAATTTTTACGATTTCATAAAAATCTTTTCTAACCGTTGGTTCTCCTCCAGTTAATCTTATTTTCTGAACTCCTAGTTCTGAAAAACCTTTAGCTAATCTTCTAATTTCATCTATGTTGAGAAATTTTCTATTATCGCTCTTATCTGCTTGATAACCATTGGGTAGACAGTATCCACATTTAAAATTACACACCTCAGTGATGGACATCCTTATGTAAGGAAATTTTCTTCCAAAATTGTCCTCTAAATGTTTCACACAATAAACTTATAATAGAAATTAAGATTAATAAATTTAAATGATTGAGTATTTGCTTAAAAAAAATTGATATTTCAACTATGGATTGCAAAACTAATGATTGAATAAATTTTTCATTTTTACTTTTTCGTCACACTCTTTTTTGGTAAAATTATATTTTTAAGGAGGGGTTAAATGAAAAAAAGATTAAAAAAATTAAATTTATCTAGAAGAAATTTTTTAACTGGAACTGCAACATTAGCAGGTATTGCTGCAACAGCTTCTGTTGTTCCAATTACAATCGCTAATGCAAATCATTCAGAAGGAAAAAAAGGTTTACCTGATTTTATAAATTGGAAAAACAGAGATGCTCTAATAGTGCATTCCGACAAAGGTATTGAAACCCATAGAAGTGCTATTGGTGAAAGTTTAATCACTCCAAATCGAAATATTTATATTAGAAATAATATGCCCACAATGACCGATAAACAAATCGGAAATAGAATGGATTGGAAAGTTTCAATTGAAGGTGTCAAGAATCCTAAAACTTTTACAATAGCACAACTTCAAAAATTAGGTCATCAGACAATGGCTACAATTTTACAGTGTTCAGGAAATGGAAGAGGATTTTTTAAACATAAACCTAGAGGCTCGCAATGGAAAACAGGTGCAGCAGCATGTGTTTTATGGACTGGTGTTCCAATGAAAACTGTTGTTGAAGCTTGTGGAGGAATAAATAGTGATGCAGTTTATATGACATCTGCAGGTGTTGATCACATACCAACTGGTTTAGATCCAAACAAAGCAATGATAGAAAGATCTGTTCCTAAAAAAGTTTTTAAAGATGCAATGCTTGCTTGGGAAATGAATGGTGTTCCAGTTCCAAATGCTCACGGTGGTCCATTAAGAATGGTAACACCTGGTTATTTTGGAATTAACAATGTAAAACATTTAGGAAAAGTTGCTTTTACTAGCAAAGAGTCTTCAGTTAAATATATGAAAAAAAGTTACAGAATTTCTCCCATTGGAAAAAAAGGATCACAATATCCATCATGTTGGGAAATGCCTGTTAAATCTTGGATCACACGTCCTACAGATGAAACCGGAACTGTTAAGGCAGGAAAAGTTCAAATAGTTGGAGTAGCTATGGGTGGTACCAAAAAAGTAAGAAGTGTTAAGGTATCTGTTGACGGAGGTAGTAGCTGGAAAAAAGCAAAATTTATTGGACCAAATTTAGGAAAATATGCTTGGAGACAGTTTGTTTTAGAAACTACTCTATCAGCGGGAACTTATAATATTGCAAGTTTGGCCTCTAATGGTGGAAATGATAAACAACCTGAGTTGAGAATGGAAAATAGAAGAGGATATGCTCATAACGGTTGGAAGGATCATAGCGTAAATATTACAGTAGTATAAAACTATAAAAAGTTTTAAGGTTAATTAATGAAAATTTCAAAATTTTTATTAATCATTTTCTTTGTATCCGTAACTAACAGTATAAATACTTTTGCTGATGAAGAAAAAATGAAAAAAGGATTAGAAATTTTTAATGAAACGGCTGCATGTGCTGCATGTCACGTTTTAAAGGCAGCAGGATCAGAGGGCAATATAGGACCAAATTTAGATACAGTCAGCATGACAATCGAGTCTGTTATAGACATGGTTACTAATGGATTAGGAGTTATGCCAGCTTTTGGTGAAGATGAAATTTTAACTAAAGAAGAAATAGAAATAGTATCTTATTACGTTGTTAATTCAGCAGGTAAATAGTAATTGATTTAACTTCCAGTAATAAACTGGAAGTTAAAATAATTTTTTATTGACCAGGAGCTTTGTAACCGATTTTACTTGCTTTTGCAGTAGCTTTACCAAAGTCTATTGCTTCTAACATTGTTAAATTTTCCACTGCTCCCGAAGCTTCTACAACTAATTTAATTGCTGCAAAATCATCAAAAGATGGTACGTCTGTAACAACTATAAAATCATAAGATCCTCTTACAATATCCATGCTGTGCATTTTACCGCCCATTGCTTCAGTAAGTTGTTTTACTACAGCTTGTCTATCGCTACCAGGATCTTTAAGAAATCCTTGAAAAGCTTTTGCAGTGTAGTTTCCCATTATGTATGCTTTCATATTTCCCCCTTATTTTATTTAAACATTCTACAAGTAATATAAAAATGTTGATATGTTTTATTTGCATGCTAGACACAACTTCAAGTAATGTTAAATTAAGAATATGTACGAGAAATTTGGACAATTTATTGACGGTAAGTGGCAACAATCCTCAGATAAAAAAACTTATGAAGTCATTAATCCTGCAAATGAAGAAGTTATAGGGCATGCATCAAAGGCAACTCCTAAAGATGTTGAGGCAGCCCTACAATCTGCAGCCAAAGGGTTAGAGATTTGGAAAAAAACTGCACCTTGGCAAAGATCGTACATCATAAGAAGAATTGCTGATAAGATGAGAGAAAAACAAGATGTCTTAGCAAAGTGGATGACACTTGAAGTTGGAAAACCATTAGCAGAAGCCAAAGGAGAAATTAATGGAGCTGCAGATATTTTTGAATGGAATGCTGAAGAAACAAAAAGAATTTATGGCCAGACAGTTGAAAGTAGATTTGAAGATACAAGAATACATGTTTATTACCAGCCAGTAGGAGTAGTTGCCGCTTTATCACCGTGGAACTTTCCCGCAGTTTTATCTGCAAGAAAAATTTCAACTGCTTTAGCAGCTGGTTGCTCTGTTATTATAAAACCAGATGTAATTACTCCAGGAGTCGTTATGCAAATGGTTGATATTTGTAGAGAATGTGGTGTACCTCCAGGCGTGGTAAATCTTTTATCAGGTGATCCACCAAGTATTGCACAACAGCTGATAGCATCAGATATAATCAAAAAAATTTCAATTACCGGATCATCAAGAGTAGGAAAATTGATCTTAAAGCAAGCCGCAGATAAAGTTCAAAGAGTTACAATGGAACTAAGTGGTCATTCACCCTTCATTGTTTTTGATGATGCAGATATTAAAAAAGCTGCAGATATGGCAATAGCTGCGAAGTTTAGAAATAATGGGCAAGTATGCATATCTCCTAATAGATTTTATATTCATGAAAGTAAAAAAGACGAATTTGTAAATCTGTTTGTAGATAAAACAAAAAAATTAAAAATTGGCGATGGGATGGATCCTAAAACACAATTAGGTCCATTAACTACAAAAAAAAGACTTAATGAAATAGAGGAATTAGTTGAAAAAACAAAACAAGAGGGAGCTAAGGTTTTATATGGTGGAAAAAGACCAGCAGGATTTAACAAAGGATTCTTTTTTGAGCCAACGATCTTTGACGATGTGAGAGATGATTACACTATTATGAGACAAGAACCATTTGGACCATTAGTGCCTATGCTTTCGTTTAAATCATTTGACGAGGTTATTGAAAGAGCCAATAATCATGAACTTGGTTTATGTAGCTATGTCTGCACTAATTCTATGGAAAAGGCACATCTTGCATCTGAACAGTTAGAAACAGGAACTGTAGGAGTAAATACAGGTATGATTGCAATTGCAGAAGCTCCATTTGGAGGAATAAAGCAAAGCGGATATGGTAGAGAAGGTGGCTCAAATGCAATTAAAGATTATTTAAATGTTAAATATACCCATATGGGATTGAAAGGATGAACAAATGAAATTATTAAGAATAGGGGAGGTGGGATCCGAAAAACCTGCTTTAATAGATAATGAAAACAAATACAGAGATTTATCATCAGTAATAAAAGATTTAAATCCAGATACATTAAATTTTGAAACTTTAGAGAAAATTAAAACTACAGATATATCAAAATTACCAGTGCTAGATTCAAATCTTAGAATTGGTGCGTGTGTATCTAAACCTTCAAAATTTATTGGAATTGGTTTAAATTTTAAAGATCATGCAGAGGAACAAAATCTACCTATTCCTAAAGAACCAATAATTTTTTCAAAATTTACAAGTTGTATTACTGGGCCAAATGATCCAATAATTGTACCTAAAGGATCTACTCATACAGACTGGGAGGTTGAATTGGGATTTGTAATTGGCAAGAAAGGCATTAACATTAGTGTCGACCAAGCTTTAGATCATGTTTTGGGATTTTTTTTAGTAAACGATGTAAGTGAAAGAAATTTTCAAAAGAATAAAGGTTTAACTTGGGACAAAGGAAAAGGTTTTGACACTTTCGGTCCAATAGGTCCGTATATTGTGACAAAAGATGAGTTACAAGATTTTCAAAAGTTAGATATGTTTTTAGATGTAAATGGAAAAAGAATGCAGACTGGAAATACTGAAAAAATGATATTTGACGTAAAAACTTTAGTATCATACATGAGTTCGTGTATGAGTTTGCATCCTGGTGATATTTGTTGTACAGGCACACCCCCTGGTGTTGGAGAAAATATGAAACCACCATATTTTCTTAAAGGAGGGGAAGAAGTTGTTTTAGGTATTGATAAATTAGGGCAACAAAAACATCAAGTAATTCCATATAAAAATTAATATAAAACTTAATGATTGAATTAACTATTGCTTTAGGAGCGGGTTTGATAAGTTTTTTATCTCCTTGTGTTTTACCTCTTATACCTGGTTATATTTCATATATTTCAGGCACTTCTTTAAGTGAATTAATTGAAAAAAAAAATGTGAATCTATTTCCAATCATTCTATTTACAATAGGGTTTTCTATAGTTTTTATAACTTTTGGAGCAGCTTCAACTTTTTTAGGAAATATTTTGTTACAAAATTCTTATGAATTAAGAATAGTAGCTGGTTTGATAATTATCATTTTATCTCTTCATATTATTGGCCTGATAAATCTTAAATTTTTGAATTATGAAAAAAGAATTCAAACCAATATAAGCAAGAACCTTTTTAGTCCAATTTTAATTGGTATGGCTTTTGCTTTTGGATGGACACCTTGTATTGGCCCTATTCTTGGATCAATTTTAGTACTTGCATCGACCGAAGAAAGTTTATTTCAAGGTATTTTGCTTTTGTCTTTTTATTCAATTGGTTTAGCTGTACCATTTATTCTATCAGGATATCTTATTCAAAAATTTCTTTTATTTTCGAAAAATTTTAAAAAAAATATTAATAAAGTGTCCAAAATTGGTGGAGTAATATTATTGATTACAGGGATATTAATTATTACAAATCAATTACAGGCTTTAGGTTTTTATTTACTAAATATATTTCCTTTTTTACAAAATTTTGGATAATCAATTTATGAAAATTTATCAAATAGACTCAAGCGCTAGAAAAGAGGGATCAACCTCTAGGTCATTAGCAAAAAAATTATTAGACAGAATAAAAAGACCTGGAGATGAAGTAATTTATAGAGATCTAAATGAAGAGATGGTTTTCGTTACTGGATTGACTGAGTCTGGAATGAACATTGAAGAAAAAGATCAAAATGAAAATCATAAAAAAATGTTTGAATTATCAAATAAATTAGTTAAAGAACTTAAAGAGAGCGATGTTATTATAATTTCAGCACCAATTTATAATTATGGTCCACCTGCAACTTTAAAGGCCTGGTCTGATCTTGCTGCAAGAGTAAATGAAACATTCAGATTTAAATCAAATGGTAGAAGAGAGGGTTTGTTAAAAAATAAAAAAGCCTATTTAGTTATTACATCAGGTGGTACTAAATTAAATAGCAAAGAAGATTTTTTAACACCATGGTTAAAGTTTATATTAAATTTTTTTGGCATTGAGAATGTTCAAGTTGTTAGCGCAGATCAGATGGCCCTAGACTATGATAAATCAATAAAAGAAGCAGAGAAACAAATTAAAGACATAAATATTTAATTATTTATAAATTATTTTTAAATTTTTTAACGCAAAAACTATTAATAGAATATAAAAACCAGAAGTTTGAAATAATAATCTATCCAATGTTACTTTTATGTACCATTGGTAACTCTCTTGTCCGAAACTTAAAAAAAGTATAAATATAAAACCTAAGTTTAAAATCAAACCATATAACAACAATTTATTCAATTTTTCTAATTTTTTATTAAAAATTAAACTTAAAAATATTGAAAATAAAATCAATAACCACAAAGGATATTTAATAAAAGAAATCAACATTCCTAAAAAAATATCAAATATTTTATTTAAAAATAATTTAATATTAAATAATTCAGTGATTATTGTCGATAAATTATTATGTGGAAATCCATGAATTCCTATTACATATTTTTGTAAGTAATATTGAAGTAATAAAAGTAACAAAATAAATAACAGAAAATTAAATTTTGTTGTTAATGATTTGTTTAAGAATAAAATTATTAAAGTACTAAAAATAATAAAATAAACAACACCCTCATCTTTAAACCAACAAGTTATGTATAAAATAAAAAGAGTTAAAAAAACTATTTTTAAGTTAGCTTTATTTTTAAAATCAATCATCGACATATATTTTGATGCGATAATTAAAGAAATGAATATTAAATATTCCTGATAGCCTGCAAATAGATAAGGTTCAAAAGTAATAAGGACTATAAATAAAATTGAAAAGATTTTTAAATTTATATTTAAATTAAAATTATTTACGATTAGAAAAATTGCAATTATATAAAAGTATATTTGAAAATATCTTCCAAAATATTCTAATTCTAAAAATGAATTTTTCCAGAAGAATGCCCAAATATATGATCCTAAATGAGGATATTCTGCATTAGTGGATACATCTTTAAGAGAACTGATATGATCACCATTAAAAAAAATAAGAGCCTTTTCAAGCCAAAAGTGCCCATCTTGTTCTAATTTGAGGTTTTGAGCTATATAGAAAAAAATTGAAAATATTAAAAGTAAAAATAAAAAAAAAGAGAATAAATTTGAGTTATTAAATTTAAGATCTAATTTTTTAAAGTTAAAAAATAAAAATAATACAGATATCGCAAAATAAATTTTGAAAAAAATTTTAATATCAATATTTGTGAATGAAAATAAAAGACAAATATAGAGGAAAAAAAAGATATTTAATGAATGAGCATCAATCAGTGTAAAAGTTTTTTTTAATTTAAGTGAGTTGTTGAGAATTTGTGGAGTTAGTGGGAAAGAGAAAATAATTAAAAAAACCAAAAATTGACTTATAATCGATAAAATTTCAATCATTTAATTCAAAAAGGTAGCAATTGTTAAATCTATATTTAATTTTATAATTATTTAGATAATCATATTTTCCATTAAATATATTTTGTTCATTAAAACTCTGGAAATTTAAAAGCATAAAATATTTTGCACTTTTAGAATTTGATTTTATCTGATTAAATAATCTTTCTGGCGTTGTGTATTTTTCATCATTAATTATATTTATTTCCTCTTTTTTTAAATTAAACTTTTTTAAAACATAATTGTAAAAACCCCAACTTTCATTTTTGCAAAATCCGTAATTTTGTTCCATTCTTTGTTCATAATCCCAAACCAGAACTGAATATAAATTATAAGGTGTTTTAAAAAAAGTTAATACTGTTAATGTGATAATTATTAAAAAAAAAATAGGTTTAATTTTTTTTATAAAAAATATTTTCATTTTTCTATAAATTAAATTTTCTTGCTAAATGATTTAATTTTCCTTCAGTGCTGTCATAATCTATATAACATCCTTGTAAAAATCTTTCACCATCGTTTAGATTGAATGAGGTTCTTCCATGTAATAATCTATAATTATCCATTATCAATAGATCCCCGGGTAATAATTTGAATTCTATTCTGTATTTATTCGAATTATACAGTTCAGAAATCTTATTTCTTGCAGAATAATAAAGTTCTAATTTTTCTTTCTCTAGTAAAGGAACAAAATCTAACCTAGGACTAAATCTTACTTGTTTAAATCTTTTATTTTCATCTAGTTGGATCATTTCAGCCCAATTTTCTAAAATAACACTTTTATCTATAAATTGAAATCTTACTTTAATTTCAGTTAAAATTTTATAATATTTTGGAAAATCTTTTTTTAATTTTTTTGTAACAGTATAACCATCAACTAAAGTAGACAATCCTCCTGTAACATCATTTTTAATACAATGTAATATTTGTATGCATGGTACTGGATTTCTATAAGGATTATCTGTATGAGGAGCTAAAGGTAATGATGTATAAGCTAAATCATTGGGGTTAGGTTTTGATTTCACATTAAAATATTCACCAAAATTTGTTCTCCTAATATTTCCTATTGAATTGGCAAATTTAGTTATGAAATTATTTTGGGTTGGAACTTTTTTAAAGATAACAAATCCAAATTTGTAAAAATCGATTAAGGCTTTATACATATCTTTTTCTTCAAAAATATTATCTCTAAATTCAAAATGATTTAAATCCTTTAACGATGAATCCCACTCGACTTTTTCGATGAACTTAGCATTGTTAGTATTTGAAAATTCTTTTAAGATACTTTTAATTGCTAATTTTGTATTAGTACCGTCTGTAAAGGAAACCTCTAAAAATTCGTCCGACAAGTTTAGATTTTCAATTTCAATATCTTTTTTAAGCTTAGTTGGATCAAAAAGTCTTTGTTGAGTTCCTTGATCAACAAAATCTTCACCATTTACTCTTTCCCTAAGCCAGAAAGGATGTATTTCTTTTTTTAGTCCATTATTTTCGAAAAAAACTTTATTATTTAATAATTCAATTTTCATGTCCTATAGATGATTATTTAAAATTTTACTTTAATCAATACTAATTAAATTGTATTAGTCTCATGTGTTTAAATTAAAATCCTCAGATTATAAAGTTTACTCCAAATTTTTAAGAAATTTGGCTAATAAATTAACAAAATATTATTTCACTAAATTAAACAAACCTTTTAAAATTTCTAACAAGCTAAAAGGCAAAGGCTATGATCCAGTGACAAATGTAGATATTTTATTTGAAAAATTTATTACAAAAGAAATTAAAAAAAAATTTCCATCACATCAAATTATAGGAGAAGAATTTGGCCACACAAAATCAAAAAGTGATTTTTCGTGGGTAATAGATCCTATAGATGGAACCAGATCATTTGTGGTTGGTAATCCTACATGGAGTAATTTGATTTCTTTAAATCACAAGGGGAAGCCAATTATTGGTCTTGCAAATTTCCCTGTTTTAAAAAAATATTATTTAAATACTTCTAGTAAACTTGCTTTTGTTTTTGAAAATGGGAAGAAAAAAAAAATTAAAGTAAATAAAAAAGCAACCTTTGCTAAAATGAAAATGTCAGCTGGATTTCATGGTTATTTATCTTTACAACAACAAAAAAAAATTCCAAAAATTTTAAAATTAATGCAATTTCCATGTATTGATGCTTTAAGTTACTCTCACTTGGCAGAGGGAAAAATAGATGTAGTGTTACAGTGTCTTAATAAAATTTGGGACATACATCCATTAATTCCAATTATAAAAGCTGCTGGTGGAATTGTTACAACTTGGAAGAACGAGGATCCAATAAAAGCAGGGAATATAATTTGCTCTTCAAATAAAAGTATTCATTCTAAAGTTTTAAAGATTTTAAAACCAGTTTCTAAGTAGTCTTTCTAATTAGTTTTACCAAGAGTATTTAACAAAATTACTCCAACTATGATCAATAATATGCCAACTATACCATACAAGTTTGGTAATTGATTATATTTAAATACACCAAATAAAGTTACTGCAGTGATTGTTAAACCTCCATAAGTTGCATAAGTAAAACCAACTGGAATAATATTCATTGCTTTAGATAAGCAAAATATACATGCAACAATAGAAAAAGTACAAAAAATTGTAGGACCTATATTTGTAAAACCATTTGTTGATTTTAAAAATCCATTAGAAGTTATTCCAAGAATAATAGCTAGGAATAAAAAAAAATATCCAGTTAAGTTACTCACACGTTACACTATGATCATTTTGTTACTTTATCTACAACTTTTTTAATTGGAGGTCCTAAAATTAAAGCAGCAATTATTGCTATAGGAAGACTTACAGACCAAGCTTTTAAAAAACGATCGATGTATCCATCATCTATTCCAGTATTAATATAAGTAATGATTAATGTCATTAACAAGCTCATCCCAAAACCCATAACCAAAATGAATATAATTTCAGAGTATTTTTTAGGTATCATGAGGAAGTTTTCCCAAGCAAGTTCACAATTAATACACCAGAAATAATTAATACCATTCCTAAAATAGTATAAAGATCTGGCATTTGATTAAACTTAATTATACCAATAACAATTGTCGCAACGATACATAAACCTGCAAAAGAAGCATAGGTGACACCAACTGGAATAGTTTTCATAACCAAAGATAATGTATACATGCATCCAACAATAGTAATTGCAGTCATTAAACTTGGTATAAGCAATGTAAAACCCTGAGCACTTTTAGCAAATCCATTCGCAGCAGTCCCTAGTGCTACAGCAACAACTAGAATTATATAGGGCAAAATATTACTCATTAGAGAATTATAAATTAAATATTAAAAAATAAAAATAAATTACCCACAAAAAACAGGCTACCATTGTAACAAAAATAATCGTTACACCTGTGGCTGTTTCATTTTTATATTTTTTATTTACCTCTTTTCGCCATTTTTTTGGATACAAAGGGATAGTTAAAGCATAAATTATTAAGAAAAAATCTAGTGCAGTTATAGCTATACAAAGAAAAAGAAATTGACTCACTTATTTAGACATTGGAGTAGCACCTGTCTCCAAACTGATAATCTTTCCATCTTTATATTTATATACTGCCATTACTGCTTCAACATTTCCGTCATTAAATGTTACGATTGAATGATGTATACCTACTTCATCATTTTCATAAACTACTCTTACTTTATCTTGATTAATATCACCGCTCATTGCCCATTTTATAACATCAGCTTTTCCTAGAGAATTTCCAGATTTGTGCATTGTAAATTTAAAATCATCATGCAAAAGCTCATTCATAGTTGCATCGTCTTTCTTATCTATTGCATCAGTATATCTTTTTAATATCGACATGTTTTCCTCTCTTAATTAAACATAAATCTTATCAGCAAGACCGTAACATAAAACAGCACTTAAAATAGTCAAAACTAAAGGAGCATAAATTCCTTCATCTGATGTTTTATCAGTGTGTCCGAGTTTATTTATTTTTGTATTATAAAATCCAATTATAAATGCAGATAGATTTTGTAAAAAAATAAGGTTAAAGAATCCCCATGTTGCCTCTAAACCGTTAGGTCTTACGAAACCAACATAGATCGCCATAACTACAGAGCCAAAAAATATTGATCCAAAAAATCTAACCATCCCTGCACCGGTATCATCAATACCATACTGATCTAAAAAGGATTTAGTTTGGAAAACACATCTAAATCCATAATAGGCAAAACCTATAAAATGAATTATAAAAACTGCTAAATAAAATATTCCATTAAATTTTTCTATCATTTTGTCTCCTTAATCATTGAATATCATTCTCATTTCATCTTGAATTGTACCTTCTTTGAAAACATCTTTCATCTTTTTTTGAAGCTCGATAAATTTAGGATCAGCAGACATGTTTTGATCATTTTCAAAAGCTTTGTCTGTAAATTGTTCTCCAACTAAAGTTTCTCTTACTGTTCTAGGATTTCCACCAATTTGAAAAGAAAAGTAAACTTCATGATCAGGATAATGTTTTTTTCTTACTTCAGCCAAACCCTTAGAAATTTCCATTGCCTCACCAAGTTTATCATCATAAACGCCGATAGTTCTTGTATAGATTGCCTTCATTTTTACTCCTTATTTTTAATAAGAGTCTGACTCTTCACATATAACAATTGTGCTTTTTGGGTCAGTAGCTTTTCTTCTTTGAACAACAATTTTCTGATGTTCATCTGAATTATACCAACCTAAAGCTTTTTCCTTATTTGGAAATTCAATTACTACTGTAAGAGTGGTTTCGTCTCCTTCTTTGACTAATTTTTCTGGAGTTCTTACCAGAAATTTCCCATCAAAAGGTTTTAATGTATCTGCAACTTTGCTTGCATATTCTTTTGCAAACATATCTGGGTTTGTAACTGTTGGAACTGCTACTAAATATGCTTTTTTCATAATTCCTCAATTTTGTTATTTAGCTTTTAAAAAGAGCAAGAGCTTCATTTAAAAGTTTTTCAGATTTAGCATGGTCACCAGCTTTGTGTGCATCCATACCTTGATCTCTAAGTTCTTGTGCTTTTTTTATTTTATCATCAATATTCTTAGCCATCATCGGACAAGAGCCTGCGTATGCAGAACTAACAAACAAGACTAGACAAAGTGATAATATTATTTTTTTCATTTTATTTCCTCTCTTAAGTTAATATAGAGTTTGAACTACTTTTTTTACTCTTTCAGCTCCATTAGGAATTGAATTAGCTATAAATGAATGACAATCCTCAGTTTTAGCTTTGTCATATTTTGAACCATAGTATTTATCTACAGCTTTATTTACACCTTCATCCCATTCTTTTTCAGGAATACCTACTTCAAGAGCATATGTTTTCATAACTTTTACTGATGCCATAGACTTTTCCTTCATACTATATTCAAATTGTTCACCAGACGGTAAAAAGTAGTTTGCCATATAAATTCCACTACATTCCCAAGCTTTTGACTTGTCGCTGTTACTCATCCCTGCATGAGCAAGATTAAAAATTAAGAAAGAAAAAATTATTAAAATATATTTTTTCATATGACCTCAATGTTAATTAATATTATTTTAAAAATGTAACTGTTTTGTTACATGGCTGGTATGCGATATTATAACCAGCTAGGGAAAGGTAGGTTTTTTTCCTTTAAAAATGTTTTATTAAACATCTTTGAGTTGTATTTATCTGATTTATCACAAAGAATTGTAACAATTGTTTTACCTGGACCAAGTTCTTTTCCAAGTCTAATTGCACCAGCAATATTTACACCGCAACTAGTTCCTAGACTTAAACCTTCATTTTGAATTAAATCATAGAGTATTGGTAACGATTCTTGATCACTTATTGAAAAAGCTCCATCAATTTGTGCCTCTGCAAAATTTTTAGTTATTCTACTTGAACCAATACCTTCAGTTATTGATCCACCTTCAGCTTTAAGTTCTCCATTAACTATATGATTATAGAGAGCTGAACCGGTAGGGTCTGAAAGATAAATTTTAACATCTTTATTCCTCTCTTTTAAATATTTACTAACACCACCAATAGTTCCTCCAGTTCCAGATGCACAAACAAATCCATCAACTTTACCGTTTGTTTGTTCCCATATTTCAGGACCTGTCGTTTCGTAATGTCCTTTAGCATTAGCAGTGTTGTCAAATTGATTAGCCCAAACAACACCGTTGTTATTTGTACTTTTTAATTCTTCTGCAAGTCTTCCTGCAACTTTTACGTAGTTTCCATCATCTTTGTAAGGTTTAGGTGGCACTAATCTTAAATCAGCACCAATATTTCTTAATGTATCTTTCTTTTCTTGGGTTTGATTGTCATTCATTACAATTATAGTTTTATAACCAAGAGAATTTCCTAGAAGACATAATCCTATCCCAGTGTTACCAGCAGTACCTTCTACAACAATTCCACCTTGGGATATCAATTTTTTTTCTTGAGCATCTTTAATTAAAGCTAATGCCGCTCTATCTTTAACTGACCCACCTGGATTAAGGTATTCAGCTTTTCCATAGATATTACATCCTGTAATTTCAGATGCTGCTTTTAATTTTATTAATGGTGTATTCCCAATAGAGTCGATGAAATTATTTTTTGTATTTTTCATTATTCTTTATCCTCATCTGTAACGGCATAAGGTTTAAATCCTTTTGTAGCATCACCAACTCTTCGAGCAGGAATACCAGCCATTACTGATTTTTCTGGCACATTTTTTGTTACAACTGAATTTGAGCCAATTAAAGAGTTTTTACCAATTGTAATTGGTCCTAAAATTTGAGCACCAGAACCTACAACCACATTATCTTCTAAGGTTGGATGTCTTTTCATATTTCTTTGATCGTTAGAATTAATACTTGGAGCAATTCCACCTAATGTAACATTGTGATAGATAGTAACATTGTTACCAATTTCAGAAGTTTCTCCAATTACAACACCCATACCATGATCAATAAATAAATTTTTTCCAATTTTTGCTTTTGGATGTATTTCTATTCCTGTTAAAAATCTTGAGAATTGAGAAATAATTCTTGCAACTAAATCAAATTTTGCGATAGCAAAAAAATTTGCAATTTTATAGAAAAAAATAGCTTTAATGCCTGGGTAAGTTAAGATCAAACTTAACTTAGATTTTGCCGCAGGATCTCGGTCAATTATAGATTGCAAAAAATCATTCATTTTTTTTGAGTTTTCTAACAGTTGATTAAAAAAAGTATATACTTTATATAGTAGTCATATACGTAATTTAAAGAGGGTTAAAAATGTACAAAAATACAAACTGTTTTCATTTGGCAATTCCATGTGGAGATTTAGAAACAGCAAAGAAATTTTATAGTGAAACACTTGGCTGCAGACTTGATAACGCTGCTCAAGAATGGGCAGATGTTGATTTTTGGGGAAATGAATTAACACTTCATGCAAGTGAGCACAAACTAGACAATGAGAGGCATGACGTTGATATGGGGAATGTTTCTGTTCCTCACTTTGGAGTTCATTTATCTAGAAAAGATTTTGATGCTCTTAAAAAAAGATTAAAGGAAAAAGGTGCGAAATATTACGATGAGCCTTATTTAAGATTTAAAGGCACAAAGTATGAGCAAGAAACTTTTTTTGTCAAAGATCCTAACGAAAATATTTTAGAGATTAAAACATTAACTGCAAACGCAGAGTAAACTTAGATTTGGATGGAATTCCTAATTTTAGGATTCTTTACTGGACTCAGTTTAATTTTAGCTATTGGTGCACAAAATATCTTTGTAATAGAGCAGGGTTTAAAAAAACAACATATCTTTTTGGTATGTCTTATCTGCTCTATATCAGACTTAATCTTAATATTTTTAGGAATTTTTCTTTTTCACTATTTCATTCAATATTTCAATCATACAATTGAATTAATTTTTAATATTCTTTTAATAATTTTTTTAATTCACTTTATTTATTCAAAAATTAAATCTTTTAATTCCAAAGTACATTTTAACAATGAAGTCATAGATATTTCAAAATTTAATATTTTTTTAAAGACTCTTGGTTTTACATATTTAAACCCTCATGTTTATTCAGATACAGTCTTTTTTTTAGGAAATTTTTCAAAAAACTTTATTTTGAATCAAAAGATACTCTTTGGAGTGGGAGCTTCTATATCATCTTTTATATTCTTTTTTGTTATTGGATATTTATCTAAATATTTATCTCAATATGCTCAAAGTGAAATAGTATGGAAAATAATAAATATATTTATTATTTGTTTTATGAGTTTATTGACAATCTATGTAATAATGGAAACTATTAATTAGAATATCCGTATTTTCTTAGTCTTACATCACCAGTTCTTGCATGAGCTTCCATACCTTCATACCTTGATATTCTAGCTGCAGCAGCACCGACAAGTTCTGTAGACTCTTTCGTCATTCTTTGGAAACTCAAAGTTTTAATAAATTTTCCAACGAATAATCCACCAGTATACCTTCCAGCACCTTTAGTTGGTAAAATATGATTAGTTCCGGAGCACTTATCTCCATAGGCTACTGTTGTTTCTTCTCCAACAAATAAAGATCCATAATTAGTTAATCTTTCATGAAACCATTTCAAATTTTCTGTTTGAACTTCTAAGTGTTCTGGAGCATACTGGTCACTGATTTTTACCAATTCTTCATTTGTGTCACAAAGAATCACTTCACCATAATCTCTCCAAGCAGCATCAGCATTTGTTCTTGGCACCTCAGGAAGTTCTGCAATTAATTCTGGAACTCTTTTCATTACTTTTTCAGCAAGTTCTTTACTTGTTGTGTATAACCAACAAGGAGAGTTGTAACCATGTTCAGCTTGACCAACTAAATCGACAGCAACAATTTCTGGATCTGCTTTTGCATCAGCGATAATTCCGATTTCTGTTGGACCTGCAAATAAATCAATACCAACTTTTCCAAATAAAATTCTTTTTGCTTCAGCTACGAATTGGTTTCCTGGACCAACAATAATGTCTGCTGGAGGATTTTTGAATAATCCATTAGTCATTGCAGCAATAGCTGGAACACCACCTAAATTTAAAATTACATCAGCACCGCAAAGATTGGCTGTATACACTATAGTAGGGTGGGCACCTACACCCTCTTTAGGAGGGCTACAAGCAATGATATTTTTTACACCAGCAACTTTTGCTGTTGTAACACTCATAACTGCAGAGGCTATATGAGCATATCTTCCACCAGGAATGTAACACCCAGCAGTATTCACTGGGACTAATTTTTGACCAGCGTATAAACCGTTTGATAATTCTACTTCAAAATCTTGACCATAGTTTTTGAGTTGGGCTTCTGCAAATTTTCTTACTCGGTCAAAGGAAAATTGAATATCATCTTTAGTTTTTTGATCTAAAGTTTTTTTAATTTCCTCAATTCTTTCTTTTGATACAACAATCTCACCATCATATTTGTCAAATTTTTTTGTTAAATCTATACAACCTTGTTCTTTAGTTTTTTCTATATCTTTTAATAGGTCTTGAACAATTCCTGTAGTCTTTGTGTCATCCGTGGATGATGTTTTTGGCGATTTTTTTAAATATTTTATTGTCATTATTTAAATAATTTTTGAAGTATTTAAAGTATAACTTATTTATTTACAATAAAAATGTTTAAGATTTAGAAATTGATTTTAAATACAAGACACCTCTTGAATATTTTGAAAATCTTGATGATGGTATATTTATAAATCTTCTAATATAGTCATCGCTATAATCAATTGGAGTTTTAATTTCCATAACTGTCTCTTGATCAGATTTGAAAATTTTAGACTTTGATTTAAAAAAATTATATTTAATATTTTTATCAAAAGTTATTCTGAGTTTATCAAGTTTAAAATATTCTCTTTCATAATTCACAGATAGTACTGGATTTAGTAAACCATAATAATTATCAAAAAAGTTTAATTTATGAACTTGATTAATGTTTTTTATTGAGGGTAAATCCTCAGTGTATTTAAACCTTCCCTCAATAGAGCTAATTTTGGTCTCTTTTTTAAATTTAGCATTATCATCATACCATCTAACTCTAATTTTTTTCCTTGGAACAATTCCCTCTTCAGAATCTTCAAATAATTTATAATCTTTGTTATCAAAATAAAGACTGTTTATGTTCCTTAGAGGAAAAAAGCTTTTCATTCCTTTTAGAAGAAGTTCTTTTCTAATCTCAAAGTGTTCACTTAAACTTAATTTAAATTTAATCTCTTTTCTAAAACTCATTTTACTAAATTATTAATTCGGAGTTTTTATCAACGATAGATTTTTCCTTACAATTAAACTCCTCATTTTCTATAATTAATTTTGCACCACCAAATTCCTGCTTTTTTTGTTTTACCTCAAAACATATTTCTACATTCTCTATATTAGTATTTTTTATGATTGTGTTAGAAAGATCTTTTGACGAAATTCCAATATTAGAATTCTTTATTTGAAAACTTTTAATATTTACTGTTGATTTTTCCCCTACCGAAATACCTTTATCTCCACAGAATGTACTTTCAAAATTTTGAATTATATAAACTCCACCACTTACATCTAAACAATCGTTTTTTGCATTTGAAACAAATAATGAATTAATTTTGATTTCAGAAAAATCTAAATCTATAGCGTCAGAATTGGAATTTTTTACATTTATATTAGCTAAATTACCTTTTGATTTAATTATATTCAAACCATCTTCACAATAACTTGTATCTATGTTTATTGAAGTATTATTAAAATTTGAATTATAAAAATTTAAACAACCCGTTAAACCATACTCATTAATTCGCTCACTTGAAATTAAAATATTTTTTTGTTTTTTGGTAGAGCCAAAAAAATTAATTTCCCAATCGTCTAATTGAGTGTCATTAAATGATATCCAATCGTTTTTATTTTTTTGAAAAATATTAATTATGTTATTTTTATTGTTGATTTCTAAATTAATTCCTTCCGAAAACTTAATTTTTCCAATTTTTTCATGATTCAAAATCTTAATTTTATCTGTTTTTTTTTCAATTTGATGATCTTTTTGAATTAAAACAAATGACTTTTCCTGAAATGATTTCCTTGAGATAATTTTACTCAAATCATTTACTGAAAATTTGTAAGTTTTTTCATCATTAGTTTTGCCCAAAATATTGTTTTCATCTTCATTTAGACTTATTAATGTGACCTGATTTACTTGATGTTTATTTATATTGTTTAAATATTTTTCAAAAGTATCGATATTTGAAAAAAGTTTAACATCTTTTTTTTTGGCGTTATCAAATATTTTTTTTATTTTTTTTTCATTTGATTTGATGTTCTCAATTGAATTATAAAAAAAAATCTCTACTAAATTTTTTCCATTTTCATTTGTTATATTTTCAGAATCTTTTATAGAATTCTTAAATTTTATAAGAATATCATTAAGATTATTAAGGTTATTTACTAGCGGAGTATAATCTTTTATAGATCCTAAATTTTTTATAGAGCTAATAATTTTTTCATTACTCTGGCTAAATGGTAAGTCTAGTTGCAACATTCCATCATAATATATTGGTTCAAATGTATCTTCGAAACTATTAAAATAATACTTTCTATTATGTGGTCTTAAAGCATGTGTGCCATTAAAAGCTGTTAAAGTTAAAAAATATTCATCAAATTTTTTTCCATTGTCATTATCTGGTATGATTATAGTTCTGTGTTTATCTTTTATATTGTGAGAGTACTCCAGATATGCTTTTTGTAATTTACTATACGCATTTAATGTAATTTTTTTTGAATTTTTACCCTTAAGTATCCATTTTTCATTAATCATTTTAGATAATGAGATATTTTCTAATTTAAAGTTGGGATAATTCTTGTAAGACCACAAGTATGTTTCATCACCTTCAAATATAGGTCCCTCTCGTCTTTTATTTTTTTCTAAAAGCTCTTTATTAGAATTTTCTTGAAATAACATTAAACTATTAACTCCATTTACTTTTGTTTGAACCTGAAAAGTGTCTGGAGCTATGAAACCAAGTTCTTTTAAAAGAATTGTTCCTAAAATTTCATGATAATTATTTCTTGTTCCAGGCAATAACAATTTAAATCTTACATTATTTAAAATATTTCCATCTTTTAATTTTACATCTAAAGATCTTATAAATTCCTTTTTATCATTATATGTAATATGATCTAACCAATCCCCATGCTGTCTAATATTAGCTTTAAAATCACAATAACCGAAACTATAATTAATTCTTAAATTAGCTTTTATTCTTTCTTTTAAATTATCCGGAATGTTTCCTAATTTGCTTGAAGTTATAATTTTAAAAATATTTTTTGAGTATTTTGCACTATTAGGGGTAACTATTTCAATTTTTTTAATATTTTTTGGGTTAGATAATTCTTTTGCATAGTTTCCTGATTTAAAATTACATTTTTCATTTGCTAATAAAACAGTTTGAGAAAAAAAAAGAACAATTATGGGAATAGATATTTTTTTAATACAAACCATCATATCTTATTTAAGATTGGCTAAGTTGATAGTTTATAATATTGGAGTTATTTTTAATTTCATTTTCTATTTTTTTAAGATCTTCAATATTTTTTGCTACTAAAATATATTGAACATCATCCTTATTTTTTTTTTTTAAATTAAGAAAAGGACTTTGATCCAAATAATCTATTTCTTTAAGAGTTGATATTTCAAATGTAGGAAAAGAATTTCCTTCTGAAAAAGAAGTTGTAAAAAATTTTTTTTTAAAAAATTTATCTACTACAATATTGATAAAAAAAAGGGAAGCAATTGCAACTGTAATACTACCCCATAAAAAAATTAAATAAAATTTGGAAACAGCACCCGCGATACCCATAGTGATTGCACCAAAATAAACAGATAATTCTAGAGGCGAGCGAACGGGATTTCTAAATCTGACTATAGATAATGCGCCAACTAGTCCTAGAGATAATGCAATATTTCCTGAAATAACTTTTGTTATAATGAAAGCAATTATAGGGAGAACAAATAAGGTTGCTGTGTGTGAGGTTGTTGTAATCCACCTTTGGTTAAAAATTTGTAAAAGAAATCTAAAAAAAATTGAGATTAATAACATCAATAAAATGATGATACCTTCATTATAAATTAGTTTAATTAATTCCATTATCTTTTTTATTATCAATAAAATTTATATCAGCCAATTGAATATCGGTAAACATTAGTCTCATGAATAATTATAACTGTATCCTTATTTAATCTAGCGCTACAACTGCTGCAGCAATAGAAGCTAATCTAGCTTGAGCTTCATCAGAACGACTTGTAATTACAACTGGTACTTTACCACCTACAACAACACCAGCAGCACATGCACCACAAAAATAAATTAACATTTTAACCAAACCATTACCTGTTTCAACACTTGGGACCAGTAAAACGTCAGCTATTCCTGCCACATCATTTTTTATTCCTTTGATAGCTGCAGATTTTTTTGAAATACTGTTATCGAAAGCCAATGGACCAAAAACATCAGCATTCAAATTTTCTTTCTTAGCTAATTTTGTTATTTCTTCAGCTTCTTTAGAGCTTGGAACGCTATCTAAAACTTCTTCGGTAGCTGATAAAACTGCAACCTTAGGTCTTTCAATACCAATTCGATTTGAAAAATTTATAACATTCTTTAAAATATGCATTTTTGTCTTTACATTTGGTAAGACGTTTAAAGCACCATCGGTAATAATTAGTGGTTTATCCTCTTTTTCTAAAGTCATATGCCAAATGTGACTTAGTCTAGTTTTACCTAACAAATTATATTCTCTTTTAAGAACTTCTTTCATTAAAACATCTGTATGAATATGTCCCTTAACAATAATTCTTATTTTTTTTTCACTAGCTAGTTTTGCTGCAATTGTTGCTGTATTATTTTCAATGGGTTCATGAATAATTTCATATTTTGAGATATCCCATTTCAAATCTTCTGCACATTTTTGAATTTCTTTTTTGTCACCTATAAAGATAGGCTCAATCAAATTTTCTTTTACTGCATCTTGAACAGAAAGCATTGGCAAAGGTTTTCCAGCATTAACAATACCTGCTTTTACTCCTTTTTTTTTATGTGCAAAATTTAAAAGATTATTTGGTACAACTATTTCTTTACTTGAGAGCATAATTACCTTTTTAGAGTTTCCAAATCTTTTTTTGTTATATGTGTTACTTTAATTTCTTTTTTTGAATTCATTTTAAATCTTTTATATTTATTTTGGCCAGGATACATTATTTCTTTTACGCCTTTAATTTTTGGCAATTTTTTAATTTTTTTAATATTATCTATTATCCTAGTGTTATAATTTTTTACAAATAAATTTGTTTTAAATGTGATAAACAAATGCCCAATATTTTGAGGACCTGAAAAATCATCAAAAGGATCTTTTACTTTTCCTGCATGATTTCCGCCAGTTAATACCCCACTCAATATATCGACCATCCACGCTAAACCAGACCCTCTAAAACCTGCTATAGGTAGTTGTACTCCTTGAAGAGCTTTTTTTGCATTTGTTGTCGGTTTACCAAATTTATCTAGAGCAACACCTTTTGGTATCTTTTTATTATTTCTTTCTGCTAATCTGATATTCCCTCTATTAATCATTGAAATAGATGTATCTAAAATAAATGGAATTTTAGAACCTGTTGGAGTTCCAAAACAAATTGGATTGGTGCCAAATAAACTTTTTAAAGCTCCATGAGGTGCAACAGCAGGTGGGGCATTAGTATAAATCATTGTTATTAAATTTTTTTTAACAGCTTGTTCTGCGTAATATCCTGATAAACCGTAATGTCCACTGTTTTTAACAGCCACTAAGCCGATGCCAGTTTTTTTTGCATTTTTAATTGCCTGTTTAATCGCAATATCTGCAGCAACAAAACCAATACTATCATCAGCATTTATATGAGAAATTGATGATGATATTTTTTTTATTTTTATCTTTGGTTTTGGATTAATTAGTTTTTTAGAAATTCGATCACAATACATTTTTAGTCTTGAGAGTCCGTGTCCATACGCACCAACTAGTTCTGCATTAATAATTGCATTTGCAGAAATTAAAGCATGATTATTGTTTAAACCAAACTTTTTAAAAATTTTAATAATTTCTTTTTTTAAAATTTTAGTCTTCAAATTAACCTTTTCCACGCCATGGAATTGTCTTATCAATAATTTTCCTTAAAGTTACATCAAATAAGAGACCCAACATTCCCATTATAAATATCGTGATCCAAATGACCTCATATTGAAAATATTTTTTTGCAACATTTTCTACAAATCCAATACCCGTTGTTCCAGCTAAAAATTCAGCTGCAACTAAAGTTCCCCAACACATTCCCACTGCAACTCTTATTCCTGTTAATATTTCAGGTAAAGAATTAGGGAAAATTACATACCTTAATATTTGTTTTTTAGATGCTCCCAATGAGTGTGCAGCATGAATTTTTGATAATTGAGTTCCGGATGCACCGGCTCTAGCTGAAATAATCATGATAGATAATGACACCATAAATAATAAAAAAACCTTTCCAGTATTATCAATTCCTAAAACAGAAATAATTAGAGGAGCCCAAGCTAATGGAGGCACTGGTCTATATAGTTCGATCAATGGATCAAAAAAACCTTTGGCAAATCTATTTAAGCCCATAAACAATCCTAAAGGAACACCTATAAGGATACCAAAAACTAGTCCTAAGAATACCCTCATAAATGAATCCCAAATATGACCGTATGGCACTGGGATTTTAAATAATTCAAAGTCACCTGTGACAACTTTAAGTACATAGCCTTTAAAGTTTTGTTTGACTATTCCATCTTTAGTGTGAACAGGATATTCACCAGGAAGAATATCTGCAATCCAATCAGGCAAAATAAAACCGATCATTTTGCTTACATCGACCATATCAATCCATAAAAGAGGAATATCTTTGTAACCTACACTTGGTTTTAACATTAGCGCAAATTTATTAAAAGTATCAGAAGGTTTTGGAAGCCATCTACCAGAACCTTGTTCAGAACAGCTAGGGCCACTTGCAATAATTGTTCCTGCTGGAAACAAAAAGATATCAATAAATCTCAATCCTCCTTGAGCCTCTTTTTGAGCAGCATCAAATTTAATAATTGCATTTTGCATTTTATCTAATGCGTTTGGTGGGTAGATACTTGCAAATTCTATTCTTCGAGCAATTTTTACAATATTTTTGGCGTACGTTGATGATAAATCTTCGCTATCTAAATCTTGTCTATAAGATTTAATTTCATCCTTAAGTTCTTTAATTTTTTCCTTAAATTGTGGGTTATGATTTCTTAATTTGAAAAAATCATCACTTATTAAATTTAATTCTTGTGCAGCTGCATGAAATTTTAAACCTCTATCTGTTGCTGGAATTAGAGGTACTTCTATTGTATTTTCTATAGATCCAGTTCCCGCACTTACCTTAACTATACCCCATCCACCTTCCTCACTTACAGCTTTTTGTCGTTCATTATATTCCTGTTCTGACTCAAATGGATAATCAGGTTTTTGGAAATTTTCAGTTAAAAGATTAATTCTACCAGTAATGCCATCTATTTTTTGCTTAGTATCAATTTCAAGCAAGTCTTCATTTGTAAGTAATGGAATTAATTGATTGGTTTTATTTATAAAATTAGAAAGAATTATTTTTTGCTGACTATTAAGTTCATTAGAATTTTGTATTTCATCTAAGATTATCTGAAGATTCTTATTTTCTTTTTTAATTTGAGAGGTGCTTTTAAATTGTCTTTCTTCTATTGGAAATTGGTATTTTAATCCTAATAAAGAGTCATTTACTTTTGCAACTTGACAAAGTTCGTTAGCAGATTTTGGATAAAATCCTTTTGCGATATCCCATGAATAATAAAGCCATACTAAAAGAAGAAAACTACTACCAACTATGACCCAATGAGTACCACCTCTTGCTCTTTCTGGATTTCCAAATACTGCATCAACTTTTTCAGTTCTTATAAGACGTCTTCCATAAAGAATACATCCAACTACAGCAAAAAAGATTAGAAAAGTTACTATTTGTGTTAACATTTAATTTTCTTTCCCCATAATTTCTTCTTCCATATTCCAAATCATTTCTAAAATTTCTTCACGTTTTGCAGAAAATTCTTTATTCTTTTTAATTTCTCTCAAATCGTCTTTTAATCCCATCGACGCAAAAGGAAGATTGTATTCTTTATGTATTCGCCCTGGTCGAGGTGCCATTACATATAACCTTTCACCAAGCAATAAAGCTTCTTCAACAGAGTGAGTAATTAAAATAATTGTTTTTCCAGTTTCTTTCCAAATTTTTAGAACTAATGATTGCATCTTTTCTCTTGTTAATGCATCAAGCGCTCCTAATGGTTCATCCATTAGAATTAAATCAGGATCGTTTATTAAACATCTAGCAAGGGCAACTCTTTGCTGCATCCCTCCAGATAATTGATAGGTTGGTGTATTTCCAAATCCTTTTAATCCAACTATTTCTAACCATTCATCAACTTTTTTTTGAGTCTTAATTGGATCTTCATTTTTCATTCTTAATCCAAAGTTGACATTTTCAGCTACTGTTAGCCATTCAAATAATGCCCCTTGTTGAAAGACCATTCCTCTTTCAACCCCAGGACCATCAATCTCTTTATTGTTTAAAGTAATGCTTCCAGATGTAGGTCTTATAAAACCTGCGGTGATATTTAATAAAGTTGTTTTTCCACAACCTGATGGACCAAGAACAGTTAAAAGTTCTCCTTTTTTTAGAGTGAAATTTAAATCTTTTAAAGCATGAACAGTTTCTCCTTTTGGAGTTTTGAAAATCATATTTAGATTTTGAGAAACTAAATCACTCATAAAAATCTTTATATTTTAATTTTTAATAAAAAAATAGGCACCAATTCAATAAAATTGGCGCCTATTTAAATTTTAATTACCTTTATATTATAAAGGTAAGAAACTTGTGTCTACGTTTCCTCTTGGTGTTCCCATTCCTTTTAAGAATGCATCAAGATTTCCACTCTCCATAGATTGTTTTGTTTCTTCTGGAGTTAGGAATTTAAAGCCACTTAAAGTTTCTTTCATATCAGCAACTTTCATTTCAGAAGCTTTTGACATTGAATTCATATCGCTTTTTCCAGCTCTATATCTTGCATTTGCTTCATGAGTTACTTCGATAAAAGTTCTAAGCATGCCAGGATTTTCCTTCATAAACTTTGTAGTTACTGAAGTGATATCTATACCTAAGATACCAGCATCTCTAGCTTCTTGAACTGTAAGTAATCTAGATCCAACTGCAGTTGCAGCTTTAATAGAGTTACCACCAAATAAACATGCCATAACAACATCACCACTTACTAATGCAGCAGCTCCCTCTTCAGGATCCATTTGAATTATATCCATTTTTTTTCTGTCAGCTCCAACAACTTTCATACTTTCATCGAAAACATATTCAGCCATTGTTCCTAGTGGAACAGCAACTTTTTTTCCTTCTAACTCTGTTGCGTTTGCTTTTGTAATACCAGAAGCATTAGATGTTACACAAGTAGTACCACCCATTCCGTATTCCATAGCAATATCAACAAGTTTGATAGGTGCTTTTGATTTTACCGCATTAATGAAAGGAACTAGACCTTGAGAATAAGAGATATCGATATCTCCTGCTAACATAGCATCAGTCATTGCTCCTCCATTAGTGAAATTTGTCCACTTAACAGGAACTCCTAAAGCTTTAGCAAAGTTCTTTTTCATCATATCTTCAAGATTTGGACTTGGCCATTCTAAAAAGTATGCAACTCTAACTTCGTTAGCTGCTGAATTAGCAACTGAAATTGAAAGATTAAGAGCTACAAAACATCCAAGAATAAAACTTATTATTTTTTTCATTTATTCCCCTTAGTTGATTATTTATATGTTCTAAGTTTAAGATTAATTTGTAGTAGATGTAAAACAAAAAAGTGTTTAAATTGAATGCAACTTTGAGTTGTGACATTATTTTGGTGGTTAATTACACACATTTAGTCTAAAGAATTCTTTAAGTTAAAATTTAAAAAAAAATAAAAAATATGAGCTCAGAAAAAAGAACTTCAGTACCAAATTCCCTAAATGAACATTGGATGCCTTTTTCATCAAATAGAGATTTTAAAGAAAATCCAAGACTAATAGTTGAGGCAAAAGGTGTTTATTTAAAAAACCATCAAGGTCAGACACAAATAGATGCGAGCTCAGGATTATTTTGTAATCCACTAGGTCATGGAAGACAAGAAATCATAGAAGCTATAAGCAATCAGCTTAAAACTTTGGATTATTGTCAGCCATTCCAACAAGGATTTGGAGGATCTTTTGAACTTGCTACAAGAATATCAAAACATACACCAGGAAATTTAAATAGAATATTTTATACTATTTGTGGTTCAACAGCAGTTGAAACAGCAATTAAGATTGGTATTGCATATCACAGAGCAAGAGGAGATAGCCAAAGATTCAGATTTGTAGGAAGAGAACGAGGTTATCATGGAATGAATATTGGAGCTACTTCAGTTGGGGGCATGGTTAATAATGTTAAAACATTCGCAAGTGTATTGATGCCAGGTGTAGTTCATATGAGACATACTCATTTACCTGAACATAAATTTGTAAGTGGTCAACCAGAAACAGGTGTTGAACTTGCTGAAGATTTAGAGAGAATTTGTACAAATTTTGGAGCAGAAAATATAGCTGCTTGTATTGTTGAACCTATTGCTGGATCAACAGGAACTTTAGTTCCACCTAAAGGGTATTTACAAAGATTAAGAGAGATTTGTGACAAACATGGAATACTTTTAATATTTGATGAGGTTATTACAGGATGGGGGAGAACAGGATCAGCTTTTGCCTCGCAAGAATATGGGGTAACACCAGATTTAATGACAATGGCAAAAGCTACAACGAATGGTATTAGTCCTTTAGGAGTTGTTGCTTGTAAAGAAGAAATTTACGATGCAATAATGGATAGTGCACCAAAAGGAACGATAGAATTGTTTCATGGTTACACTTACTCAGGAATTCCAATTTCAGTAGCTGCTGGTTTAGCTGTTCAAGATATATTTGAAAAAGATGATATTTTTAATAGAGCAAAAGATTTAGCACCTTATTTCCAAAAAGGATTAATGTCTTTAAAAGATATTGACGTTGTGGATAATATAAGAGGTTATGGAATGATGGGTGGAATTGATATTAAAATGGATAAAAAACCAGGTGTTGCTGGATTTACATGTTTTAAACATTGCTATGAAGCTGGAGTTAATTTTAAAGCTACTGGTGATTGTTTAATAATTGCACCAATGTTTATTTGTGAAAAAAAACATATTGATGAAATTATTGAAAAATTGAGAACTGGAATAACTAATTACGCAAAAAGTAAAAAAAATTAAATTTCAATAATGATAATTGGCGTACCTAAGGAGATAAAACCTCAAGAGAATAGAATTGGTTTAACACCAGACAGTGTAAAAACTCTTGTGTCAGAGGGCCACAAAGTTTTAATAGAAAATAATGGTGGTTTTGAAGCAGGTTTTGATAATGAACAATATACAAATGTAGGAGCGAAAATTGTTAATAAAGCTTCTGATATTTTTAATGATGCAGAAATAATTGTTAAAGTGAAAGAACCTCAAAAAGTTGAAGTAGATATGATTAAAGAAAATCAAATCATATATACCTATCTTCACTTAGCTGCTGCAAAAGAATTAACTGAGGGATTAATTAAATCAAAAAGTATAAATATTGCATATGAAACCGTTACAGATGATAATGGTAGACTTCCATTACTTGCACCAATGAGTGCTGTTGCAGGTCGTATGTCCGTACAAGCGGGAGCGCACTGTTTAGAAAAAAATCAAAAAGGTAGAGGTGTATTGTTAGGTGGAGCACCTGGAGGTGAACCAGCAAATGTACTAATTCTTGGTGGTGGAGTAGTTGGTGAGAACGCTGCAATTATAGCTACTGGTATGAGAGCTAAAGTTCATGTTGTAGATAAATCTGAAGCAAGATTAAAACAATTAGTTGAGATGTTTGGTGATAAAATTATTCCAGAACAAAGTGATAAAATAGATTTAAATAAATTAGTTGCTGAAGCGGATTTATTAGTTGGTGGAGTTTTAATACCTGGCGCAGAAGCACCAAAGTTAGTAACTAAAGATATGTTAAAATTGATGAAAAGAGGATCAGTAATTGTGGATGTTGCTATTGACCAAGGAGGGTGTGTTGAAACAAGTAAACCAACAACGCATGGAGATCCAACATATATAGTGGATGATGTTGTTCACTATTGTGTAGCAAATATGCCAGGTGGAGTTCCAAGAACCTCTACTTTTGCATTAAATCAAGCAACACTTCCTTATTTAGTAAAACTTGCAAATAAGGGTTATCAAAAAGCTTTAGGTGAAGATAAAAACTTTTTAGCAGGATTAAATGTTTATAAAGGCCATGTGACTTATAAAGCTGTTGCAGATGTATTTGGACATGAATATGTTGACCCAGGAGATGCAATCAAAAATTAAATAAATGGAAAAGAAATTACCAAGTAGCACGAAAGTTGTTGTTATTGGTGGTGGTGTAGTAGGTTGTTCAGTTACTTATCATTTAGCAAAATTTGGTTGGAAAGATACAATTTTATTAGAAAGAGATCAGTTAACATCAGGAACAACTTGGCATGCAGCAGGACTTGTTAGTCAATTAGGTCCAACAGCAGCAATTACAAAAATACGAAAATATACTTTAGATTTATATAAAAAACTAGAAAAGGAAGTTGATCACTCTGCGGGTTTAAGATTGAATGGTGCTCTTTCAATTGCACAAAATAAAGGGAGATGGCAAGAACTTCAAAGACAAGCAACTACCGCACAACTTTATAATGTTGATGTAAGAATTTTAGATAAAAATCAAATTAAAAAAGATTATCCAATAATTAACACTGATGAAGTTATAGGTGGCATTTTAATGCCAGGTGATGGAGCGGCTGACCCTTCAGGTGTAACTCATATGCTTGCAAAAGGAGCAAGAATGGAGGGTGCAAAAATTTTTGAAAAATCACCAGTAGAAGAAATTTTAACTAAAGACGGAAAAATTTCAGGAGTAAAAGTTAATGGTCAAATAATTGAATGTGAATATATTGTCTTAGCTTCAGGAATGTGGTCTAGACAAATTGGTGAAAAAGCTGGGGTAAGTATTCCACTTTATCCTGCAGAACATTTTTATATTATTACTGAACCAATAGAAAATTTATCTAAGACTTTACCTGTTATTCGAGACTTTGATAACAGCACTTATATTAAAGAAGATGCTGGTAAAATCTTAGTAGGCATTTTTGAGGGAAAATCTATACCAGCTTTTGATAAAACCAATATTGTACCTGATGATTTTTCATTTGGAGAATTTCCTGAAAATTTTGAGCATTTTGAACCATATTTAGCATCTGCAATTAAAAGATTTCCAGTTTTAGAAAAAGCTGGAATTAGAAAATTTTTTGCAGGACCAGAATCTTTTACTCCAGACACCAATACTTTATTAGGGGAAGTTCCAGAAGTTAGGAATTTTTTTGTATGTTGTGGTTTAAATAGTATTGGAATTGGAAGTGGGGGAGGAGTAGGAAAAGTAACAGCTGAATGGTTGATGACAGGACATATTAATCAAGACATATTCAGCTATGACATTAAAAGATTTCAAAAATTTCATTCAGAATTAGGTTTTATAAAAAAGAGAATTACAGAAACATTAGGTGATCTTTATGGTATGCACTGGCCCTTTAAACAACATAAGACCTCAAGAAATATAAAAAAACTTCCTTATCATGATAATCTTAAAAGTTTTGGTGCATGTTTTGGTGTTTCAGCTGGTTATGAAAGACCAATGTGGTTTGCACTTGATGGTGAAATATCTGAGTATCAATACAGTTATAATTATCAAAATTGGTTTCCATCAGCAGAATATGAGACCAATAATACGATAAAAAATGTTGGTTTATTTGATTTATCACCTTTTTCTAAATTTGAGCTTAAATCTGATCAAGCTCATAGGGAATTACAGAGAATTTGTACTGCGAATATAAAAAATGAGATTGGTAAATGTACATATACCAACATGTTAAATAGTGATGGTGGAATTGAGACTGATTTAACAGTCGTTTGTGTAGATCAAAATCATTTTAGAATTATAAGTTCAGCTGCAACAAGGGAAAGAGATAAATTTCATATAAATAAACATTTATCTAAAGGTGTAGAATTAAAAGACATAACAGATGATTATTGTGTATTCGGATTATTTGGTCCAAAAAGTAGAAGTTTAATTAAAACAATTTCAAAAGACAGGTTCGATAACAATGATTTTAAATTTGGTACAGCGAAATATATAGTGATAGAAGGGATAAAAATTTGGGCTCAGCGATTATCTTATGTTGGCGAATTAGGATATGAATTATACGTAAAAGTTAGCGAAGCTAAGAAAATATATGAATTGCTAATTGAAAAAGGTAAAGATTTTAACCTTTCAAATTGCGGTATGCATGCAATGGATATTTTGCGAATGGAAAGTGGTTTTTTACATTGGGGCCATGATATATCACCTGAAGAAAACCAATATCAAGCTGGTTTATCATTTACGATAAGTAATAAAAAAGATGTAGATTTTATTGGTAAAAAAGCTTTAGAAAAAATAAAAAAAAATAAGATTAAAAATAGGTTTGCAATGTTTACTTTAAAAGAAAGTAAACCAGGTGAACCTTTATTACTACATGATGAGCCTATTTATTTAGAAGACAAGATTATTGGTAGATCAACTTCGGGGAATTACTCATTTAATTTTAAGAAAAATTTAACTTTTGGATATATTAATAATGATTTTTCTAATGAAGAATTAAAAGATAAAAATTTATTGATTGAAGTAGAAAAAAAGAAATATAAGATTGAACTGATATTAAAACCTTTAAAGCAAAATAATTATAAAAATTTATAAAATATTTATTAATTCAAATTAATTTAGACTTGATTTTAAATTTATAAAAATTAAAATTATTCCAACTATCACTATCCAAATTATTAAATTTTTCAAAAAAGTTTTTTTATTTTTATTTGCATATATAAAACCTGGAAAAACTAAAACGATAAGTAATAATAAATATACGACTGATAAAACTTCGTCATTCATAGTTTTAATTCATTATGATAGATCTATTGCAAATTTTTTAAGTGTTTCAATTGGAAGAATTTTTAAAGTATTTTCATGTGTCCTTTTTAAAAAAATTGGACAACCCTTGCCTGCTTCTACTGCCTTTGCATACCAGCTAGCACATACACACCAACCATCTCCATTTTTAAGACCCGGAAAACCAAATTCTGGATGTGGTGTTATTAAATCATTGCCTGCTTCTTTACACCACTCTAAAAATTCATCATTTACTTTTGCACAAACAGTATGGAGTCCGTGATCATTTTCATCAGTATTACAGCAACCATCTCTATACCAACCAGTTATAGGATCTATTGAACACTCTTCTAGATCTTCTCCAAGAACATTTTTTTGTTTTTTCTCCATTAAATTTTTGTTGGATTGGGTTGATCTTTGTAAACCTTTTCAGGATCAAATTTTTTTTTCTTTTCTAAAAATTTCATTTTTATTTCTCTACCATTATCAATAGGTCCTAATGGTAAAGATCTATAAAAACATGACCTATAACCAACGTGACAGCTAGATCCATCTCCTATATCTACTGTAAGCCAAATTGAATCTTGATCATCGTCAATTCTAATTTCTTTAACTTTTTGTACAAAACCACTAGTTTTTCCTTTGTGCCAAATGGTATTTCTTGATCTACTAAAATAATATGCCTCTTTTGTTTCTATAGTTTTTTTTAGTGCTTCAACATTCATATAACCGTGCATTAAAATATCCTTAGTTTTTGAGCACATTGTAATGACTGGAATAAGTCCATCATTATCAAATTTTGGTGAAAGCAGATTGCCTTCTTCGATTTCAAAGACATTTTCTCTTTTTTTGAACATATGAGGTGATTATGTAGCATATATATAGATATATTAAATATTTTAAAAAAGCACATTTATAGGTATAAAACTCCAGATGAAATTAGTAAAAGATATAAACAACAATCAAGAGCGAACAGAAATCACAGACAAGCAGGCTGAGGAAGCTTTTAAAACCATTTTAGCTTGGATGGGTGAGGATCCAAGTAGAGAAGGGTTGTTAGAAACTCCAAAAAGAGTTGTCAAAGCATTTAAAGAGTATTTTAAGGGTTATAAAGAAGACCCAATACAAATTTTAGATAAAACTTTTGGTGATGTTGATGGATATGACGACATGGTTATTCAAAAAAATATTTCTGTTCAAAGTCATTGCGAACACCATATGGCACCAATTATTGGCAAAGCTCATGTTGCTTATATACCAAAAAAGAGAGTTGTGGGGTTAAGTAAATTAGCAAGAGTTGTTGAGGTTTTTTCAAAAAGATTACAAACACAAGAAAGATTAACTATGCAGATAGCAAATACACTAATGGAATCTTTGGATGCAAAAGGAGTTGCAGTTACTATTGACTCTACTCATCAGTGTATGACCATGAGGGGAATTAAAAAAGAACAAGCAACAACAGTTACAAATTATTATTTAGGTCAATTTAAGGAAGATCTGAGTTATCAAAATAGGTATTTAAGGTTAATAAGCAATTCAAAAGATTAAAAGTGTCTGATCAATTTAAAGCATTAGTTTTAAATCAAGAAGGTGACAATTTTACTAGAGAAGTAAAATCAATAGAAAAAAGTTTTTTAAAACACGGTGATGTAACTGTAAAAGTTGATTATTCAGATCTAAATTTTAAAGATGGAATGATTTTAAAAAATGGTGGAAGGTTAGTAAAAGAATTTCCACATATTCCTGGAATTGATTTTTCAGGCACAGTTTTAGATAGTGAAAATTCAAAATTTAAATCGGGTGATGAAGTAATTTTAACTGGATTTAGAGTAGGAGAAATTTTTTATGGTGGTTATTCTCAAATAGCAAAAGTCAATGCAGATTTTTTAGTAAAAAAACCAGATGACCTGACAAGTAAACAAACTATGATATTGGGTACTGCGGGTTTTACATCTTTAATGGCAGCATTTGCAATTAAAGCAAGAGAAGAAATATTACTTGGTGCAAAAGTAAAGGATGTTTTGGTAACAGGAGCAACCGGAGGTGTAGGAAGTATTGCGGTAATGATCTTAAATAAGATGGGATACAATGTTACTGCAGTCTCAGGAAAAGACTCTAAATCTGATTATTTAAAGTCATTAGGTGCTAAAAGTGTTCTAAATCGCAATGAATTTGATAAAGATCCTAAGCTCATAGACAAAGGTTTGTGGGATGGAGTTGTAGATACAGTTGGTGGAAAAATCTTGGCTAACGCTATTGTTCAAACTAATTCAAATGGGATTGTTACTGTTTGTGGAAATGCTAGTACTAATGAACTTAATACAAACGTTATTCCTTTTATGTTACGTGGAATTAAACTTTGGGGTATAGACTCTGCGAATTGCAGCATTAAAAGAAGAGAATTTATTTGGGGAGAGGCTGCTAAATTGATTGATTTTGATTTGATTGAGAAATCTGTTCAAACTGTAAGTTTGGAGGAGTTAATTGAAACTTATCCTAAAATTTTAAAAGGTGAAATTTCTGGAAGAGTTTTGGTTGATTTAAATAAATAATGGACTGGGATAAATTAAAGATTTTTCATGCTGTAGCTGAAGCAGGAAGCTTTACTAATGCAACAATCAATTTAAATTTAAGTCAATCTGCGATAAGTCGGCAAATTCAGTCATTAGAACAAGATCTTAAAGTTCAATTATTTGAAAGACATGCAAGAGGTCTTACATTAACAGAAAATGGAGAATATGTTTTTAAAACAGCTCATGAGGTTATCAGTAAACTTAAAGAAGTTGAAACCTCATTAGGGGATCAAAAAAATAAACCTTCTGGTAAATTAACAATCACAACTGTGAGAAGCTTTGGAACACATTGGTTAACACCTAGAATTCAAGAATTTATGGGATTAAATCCTGAAATTGAAATTGAACTTATTTTTGAGGATAAAGAATTAGATCTAAGCACAAGACAGGCAGATATTGGTATTTTTATGAGGAGACCTAAGCAATTGAATTATATCCAAAAAAAACTAATTGACCTTAAATATTATATTTATGGGTCTAATAAGTATTTGGAAAAGAATGGTATGCCAAAAACTATAAATGATTTAAATAAACATAAATTCATCTCTTTTGGAAAGGGAGCTCCGTCACCAGTATATAATCCAGATTGGGCATTGAAACTAGGTATGCCAGACGGTAAAAAAAGAAAACCTATAATGAAAGTAAATAGCGTAATGGGTTTACTTTTAGCAGTAGAATCTGGTGTAGGATTGGCTGCATTACCTGAGTATTTAGTAAGTAGCTCAAATAACGTTATTAAAGTATTACCTAAATCTGAGGGACCAATTACAGAAGCTCATTTTGTTTACCCTCAATCATTAAAAAATACTGCTAGAGTTCAGGCTTTTAGGAACTTTCTATTCAGTAAAATCGGCGACTGGAAATCTTAATTCATCATTTAAAGCACAACCCAAGGGTGCGACATACTTGCAATTGATAATCATTCGCATTGCGAATAGTTATCATTTTCATTCTAACAAACGAGGAGATTAATGAAAAAAATAACAATATTGGCATTAATAATGTCTTTATTTGCATCTGCTTTTGCAATCGCAAGTGAAGTAAACATCTTTAATGCTAGGCATTATAAAGCTGATGGAGAGTTATATGCCAAATTTACAAATAAAACTGGAATTAAAGTTAATCTGATAAATGGAAAATCAGGAGCTCTTGAAAAAAGAATAATTGAAGAGGGCGCAGATTCTTCTGCAGATCTTTATATTACAGCAGATGCTGGAAGATGTGGTGCTATGGATGCAAAAGGTACGCTTCAAGGTGGTTTAACATCTGCAGCTATCAAAGCAGCTGTTCCAAAAAGTTTTAGAACAAGCAAATGGGTTGGAATAGCAAAAAGAGCTAGAATAATTTACTATTCACCAGAAAGAGTTACTGGTGCAGAATTATCTGGAATGACTTATGAAGGCCTAGCTGATCCGAAATGGAAAGGTAGATTAGTTATTAGAAAGTCTAGTAACATTTACAATAAGTCTCTTGTAGCTTCATTAATTAAAAATAATGGAAAAGCTGCAACAGCTGCATGGGCTGAAGGGGTTGTTGCTAACATGGCAAGAACACCAACAGGTAATGACAGAGCTCAAATCATGGCGGTAGCAGCTGGTGAGGCTGATATAGCTGTAGCTAACACTTATTACTTAGCTCTTATGTTATCAGGTAAAAAAGGACCAGAACAACAAGCGGCAGCTAAAAAAGTTAAAGCTTTCTTCCCTAATCAAAACGATAGAGGAACACATATGAATGTTAGTTGTGCGGCTTTAGTAAAAGGTGCGCCTAATAAAGCTAATGCTGTTAAGCTTGTAGAGTTTTTACTAACTCCAGAGTCTCAAGAGCATTTTACTAATAATACTTTTGAGTTTCCAATGATTGATGGTGTTTCACCAAGTCCATTAGTAGTAAACAACCTAGGATTAGATTTTAAACAAGATATGAAAACTAAACTAGCTTCTTATGGAAAAAATCAAGCTGCTGCAGTCGAGGTAATGACCGCTGCTGGTTGGAAATAATGAAAGAAAAAAAGAAATTTATGTCTAATATTGATTTAAATAAATCTTCTAAAGCATGTTCCCCATGTCATTTAGAATGTGAAAAGATCAATAAAAGAATAAATGACAGAAAACTTTCAAAAATTGAAACTAAGGAAGTTCCGCATCTCCTTAAAGTATTTAATTTTTAGTTTTCTCCAGAGAGTCCATGCTTTGGTTGGTGTCTCCTTCCTGAAGCATGGACTTTTAGAAGAAATTTTTCTTCTGTTGAAGGAGTGTTCACTGTGATCAAGATGTCTCCTTAATTATGATGAACACTCTTTGAACAGAAAAAAATTAAAAATGAAAGCTGGATACAAATTAGATAAGGTAACCTTTAAATTAAGAGAAGGTGATAAAGCAAGTAGTCATAATGAATGTCCAATTGGTGGAAGATGGATTGAAAAGACTACTGATGATTTTTTTAGAAATAAGCGAGTTGTTTTATTTAGTTTACCGGGTGCTTTTACACCAACATGTTCTTCACTGCAACTGCCAGGATTTGAAAATAATTGTGAGCGTTTTAAAAAATTAGGTATAGATGAAATTTATTGTTGCTCAGTAAACGATGCATATACAATGAATGCTTGGTCAGAAAAAATGAGGATTAAAAATGTAAAACTCATACCAGATGGCAATGGTTATTTCACAAAACAGATGGGAATGTTAGTTTCTAAAGATCATTTAGGTTTTGGTAACAGAAGCTGGAGATATATGGCTGTAATTACCGATGGGATAGTTGAAAAATGGTGGGAAGAACCAGGAATAAACAATGATGGATCGGATGATGATCCTTACATTGAAACTATGCCAGAAAAATGTTTGGAATATCTTGCGTCAGGTAGTGAGTAAATCTATTCATTAAACTTAAATTAATATATAAATCGCCAAAATGTTTAAAAATTTTAATATCTGGTTTGTTATATCAATAATAATTTCCTCATTTGTTTTAATTCCAATTCTTACAGTTTTTTCAAGTTTTTTTGATGATACTTCAGAATACTATGAACTATTAAAGAATACATTTTTAATAGAATATATCTTTAATTCTTCAGTTTTATTATTCAGTGTGCTCGTACTAACATTTTTAATAGGCACAGGATCAGCTTATCTAGTATCATTTTATGAGTTTCCACTAAGTAATTTTTTCAAATGGGCACTTATCTTATCATTTGCAGTTCCACCTTATATTTATGCTTATTCTTTAACAGCATTTTTTGAAAATTATGGTACTGCATATGCAATTTTAAAAAATTTATTTGGAGATGGTAATTATAATCAGAGTATACCCAAATTTGATGGAATGTTTGGTGCAATATTATCAATAACATTTTCTTTATATGCATATGTATATATTCTTGCGAGAGCATCTTTTTTATATCAATCGCAAAATTTAATCGATTTAGGTAAAAATCTTGGATTTTCAAAATTTAAATCATTTTACAAAATTATATTACCATCTGCTCGCCCAGCCATAGTTGCCGGGTTATCATTAGTTGCAATGGAAACATTAGCAGAGTTCGGAGCAGTTGATTTTTTTTCAATCAATACTTTAACAACTGGTATCTATAATTCTTGGATAGCTTTTGATGATTTGGCATTCGCAAATCGATTATCTTTTTTTCTTTTATTATTTATATTCGCATTATTTATTTTAGAAAATTTGTCTAGAAAAAATGCAAAATATCATTTCAATACAAGAGAAGGATTAAAGCAAAAAGAGAAATTAAAACTTTATGGTACAAAATCTTATTTAGCTTTTATGTTTTGTTTTATAATATTTTTTTTGAGTTTCCTTTTTCCTTTAAGCCAAATGTTGTATTGGACAATTAAATTCCCAGAAAACTTTTTTGATATTAAAATATTTGAACTTTTAATGAACACTATCTATTTAGTCACTATTTCAAGTTTTATTTTAATATCATTTTCACTTATTTCTAATTATGGCAATAGAGTTTCTAAGAATAAAATTTTAAATACTTTATCTACATTATCAATATCAGGTTATGCTATTCCTGGAGTAATTTTAGCAATTGCTTTTATTACTTTCATAGCCTGGTTTGATGAAAGTGTGATTAAATCATTTGGTATTTTATCTATTAAAAAAATATTTATAGGTTCTATTTTAGGATTAGTTATAGTTTATTTCGTAAGATTTTATTCGTTAGCATTTAATGGAATTAAATCTGGATATGAAAAAATTAATATTTCAGTTGATGAAAGTTCTTATTTATTAGGTTATTCTAAAAGAAAAACTTTCATGAACATACACATTCCTTTTTTGCGTAATTCACTTTTATTTATTGTTATTTTAATTTCGCTTGAAATTATCAGGGAATTACCAATAACTTTGATATTAAGGCCTTTTAACTTTGAAACATTTGCAACTACGGCTTATATTTCTGCCTCAGAGGATTTATTAGAGGCTGCAGCGGTACCTTCATTATTTTTAATTTTAATCGCTGCTTTCTTTATTATAATAAGTTCTAAATATATATTAAGAGATAATGAAAAATAAAAATTTTTTTGAAATAAAGAATGTTGATTTTTATGCTGGTGGAAACCCTAAGGTAAAAAACGTTTCTTTTTCAATTGAAAATGAAGGAGATATAATTTGTCTTTTAGGACCATCTGGAATTGGAAAAACCACAATATTAAGAACTATTGCCGGTTTAGAAAAAATTAATGATGGATCAATTTCTTTAAATGGAAATTTGATTTCATCAAAAGAAATTAATGTTGAGCCTGAAGATAGAAATATTTCTCTTGCGTTTCAAGATAACAGTTTATTTCCTCATTATAGTGTTGAAAAAAATATATTGTTAGGAGCTGAAAGAAATAAAGGAAAGAAAGATAAAAAGCTTAATTTAAAAGAAATAGTTGATTTACTTGATATTTTTAACATATTAAATAAATATCCTCATCAGATTAGCGCAGGAGAGGCACAAAGAGCATCATTAGCAAGATCTCTCATAACACAACCTGATCTTTTGTTATTAGATGAGCCTTTATCCAATGTTGATCAAAGTTTTAAAGAAGAAATTCAGGTTAGACTCAAGAAAATCTTAAATAAATTAAAAATTACAACAATTATAGTTACTCACGATTCTTATGAGGCATTTTACTTAGGAACCAAATGTGGAATTATTCTAGATCAACAGCTTAAACAGTTTGATGACCCCTATAAAGTTTATCATTTCCCTAATTCAGTTGAGGTGGTAAATTTTTTAAATAGAGGTATTTTAATCCCTGCTAAAGTTACAGGTAAAAATACTTTAGAAAATTGGGATTTAGGTACAATTGAAGGTAATTTTATAAAAGAATATCCTAAAGGTGCAAATGTACAATTACTACTTCAACCAGAAGATCTTGAGCATGACGACAAAAGTAATTTGAAACTTGAAGTAGTTGATAGAAAATTTAGAGGAACTAACTTTATTTATACCCTCAAAACACCTAGCAATACCTTAATACCAGTATTTGTACATTCACATCATATTCACCAACATGAAGTTGATGAAAAATTTGGTATTAAAAGACCAATTCATATTGATCATATAGTTTGCTTCTAATAAAAACCTTTTAGAAAATGAAAAGTAATCTTAAAGTTTTTTTGAAAGGGATACTAGATGTTAGTCCATTAATGATCCCAGTAGTTCCCTTTGGTCTTATTTTTGGAGTTCTTGCAATTGATGTTGGATTTAGTCCAGTAGAAACAATGGGAATGTCATTAATAGTTTTTGGTGGTGCCTCTCAGATAGTTCTTTTACAATTATTTTCTGGAGGAGCATCATCTTTAGTAATTATTAGCTCAGTTGGCGCTGTTAACTCACGTCATTTACTTTATGGAGCTGTTGTATCTGAACATTTATCGGATTTAAGATTAATTTGGAAAATTATTATTTCATATTTTTTAATAGATCAGGCATACGCAATATCAAATGAGTATTTAAAAAAAAATAAAGATCAAAATAGATATTTTCATTTAGTTGGTGCTGGTGCAACTTGTTGGGTAATTTGGCAATCAACTACTTTTTTAGGAATAATACTAGGTGCAGCAATACCAGAAAAACTTGGTTTAAGTTTTGCTGTTCCTTTAACATTTTTAGCACTTTTAGTAAATGATTTTAGAAAATTTATAAATGTTATTGTAATAATTGTTTCAGGTTTGGTGGCTACACTTGGTTATAATTATATTCCTTTCAAAGCCTACGCAATAGTAGCTGGTTTAACAGGTTTAATTGCAGCCATGATATTAACGAAAATGGTTAAAACAAATGAGTAATTGGGCTTTAATAATATATTGTGGATTGATTACCTATCTTACAAGATTTTCAATGATAGCATTGATAAAAAAAGAAATGTTTAATGACAGGATAAGGGAGGTTTTGTCTTATGTACCTTCCGCAATATTTCCAGCAATAATATTTCCAGCAATTTTTTTAGACAACTCAGGTTCAATTTTAATTGAAGATAATCCAAAAATTATGGCAGCATTAATTGCTACATTAATTGGAATTTTTTCAAGAAGTATAATTGCGACAATATTTTCAGGTTTAGCATCTTATTGGTTTTTAATTTTTGTAGTATAAAAAAATTATGAAAAAATTTTTTATATATATATTTTTAGTTTTATCATTTAGTTCAAATGTGTTTGCAAAAGAAACAACTTTCAAAAAAGAGCTATTTGATAAAGCTCAAGCAGACGGCAAAGTTGTAATAGTTAGTTCTTGGATAAAGTATTGTTCATCTTGTGCTAGTCAAATGAAAGTATTAGATAAAGCCAAAAATGATTTTGATAACATTGAATATTTTGCGTTTGATGTGACGAATAAAGAAATAGCAGAATTATTTGATGTACAGTACCAAACCACGCTTTTAATTTTTAAAGACAAAAAGTTAGTTTACAGAAGTATTGGTGAGACAACTAAAGATCTGATTTATAAAGCTATTCAGTCTTCAATTTAGATTTAAGCTCCTAATTTTATATTTCTAGAGACATTAGTCTCAAGTTCAGCTGGTTTTTTTAAATCTAAATTGTTCATAATTTCAATATATTCATCAACACTCTTAACTTGTAATCTTGGATTTTGTTTCTTTTCTTTTCCAATAGTACTCACTTTTTCACCTTTATAATCATGTGCAGGATATAAAAGTGTTTCCTCAGGTAATTTTAAAAGTTTATTAAATATTGAATTATAAGCATCTTTAGCATTACCATTTTGAAAATCAGTTCTACCAGTCCCATTAATTAACAAAGTGTCTCCTGAAAAAAGATAGTTATTCATTAAAAAACTATAACTATCGGAAGTGTGTCCAGGAGTATATATTGCTCTAATTTTAAGATTATCTAAATTTATATAATCATCATCTTTTACTTTTATTTCTACTGACTCTGCAGGGGTATGAGACCCCATGATTGTTGTGCATTTTGTTATATCTTTAAGTTTAGAGGCACCAGTCACATGATCAGCATGAATATGAGTATCAATTACTTTTACCAATTTTAAATCTAATTCTTTTAGAATATTAATATATCCATTAACATTTTCCAAAACTGGATCAATTATTAAAGCCTCTCTTCCATTACCAGACGAAATCAAATAAGTATAAGTTGAGGATTTAGAATCAAATAATTGTTTAAAAATCATATCTTTATATTAACACATAAGTACAAATTGACCCATTGTTAAAACTTATTTAAATATTATTTTTTTAACATGAAAATAATTATAATTATATCCACACTTCTATTTTTTAATTCACTAGCTTTTGCAGATAAAAATATGAAAATTGGTTCAAAGGGTAATGAAGCTGATGTTACAAGAGTTATAAAAGTTGTTATGTATGATAATTATTACGAACCAAGTTCATTTCAGATTAAAGAAGGTGAAACAGTTAAGTTTGAAGTTGAAAATGCGGGCATGCTTGTTCACGAATTTAATATTGCAAATAAAATGATGCATATGAAACACCAGCCAGAGATGATAAAAATGGCTGAGAATGGAATTCTTCTTGCCTTTTCTATTGATAAAGAAAAAATGAAGAAGATGGCAAAAATGGATAAGTCAATGGGTCATTCACACAGTAATAGTGTTTTGTTAGAGCCAAAGCAAAAAGGAAATATCATTTGGAAATTTGATGATGCTGTTAACATTGAAGTAGCTTGCAATGTTCCTGGTCATTATCAAGCTGGAATGATTGCTGAAGTTAATATAAAATAATCTGATGGACAATACCGCTGCAGCCAATTTTAATTGGTCATGTAAACATACTTGGAAAAGAAGTGCTAAAAATACTGGGTGGTGTTTATTTGGATGTGGTATTGGTGATTTTGGTACAATTTTATTTTTTCAATTAACCCAAATCCCATTTCCAGTTTTAGCAATTATGACTTTAGCAATTATTAATGGCTTAATCACAAGTATCATTTTGGAAACAATAGTTTTAATGAAACAAAATTTAGATTTTTCAAAAGCTTTCAAAACAGCAATGGGAATGAGCTTTATATCAATGATAAGCATGGAAGTTGCCATGAACTTGACTGATTACTTTTTGACTGGTGGAGCTATTTTAACATGGTGGGTAATTCCCATAATGCTGTTAGTCGGGTTTTTAACACCCTGGCCTTATAATTATTGGAGACTCAAAAAATTTGGTATTGCGTGTCATTAAAGAATTGGGACAATAAAACTTGGCTTTCATCAAAAAATTATATTCAGTCATTTAATATATTTTTACTAAAGCAAATTAAACTAAATTCAAATTCTCTTATTTTAGATATCGGTTGTGGAAGAGGTAAAATATTAGGATCTTTGTCTTCAAGATTAAAATTAAAGAATAAACCAATTGGAATAGATATAGAAATTCATAGAGACAGAGATAAAAGAATCAATTTTAAAAAAATTGATGCAATTAGATATCTTAAAAATAATAATAGAAAATTTGATTTAATTTTAATTAAACAAACTATTCATTTCTTAAATTTTAGGGAAATTAAAAAGCTTATTTCAATATGCAAAACTAAACTTAAAAAAGGGGGAAAAATTTTGATATTTACTCTAGAGATTTTAAAAAATGAGATACCAACTTTTTTATTAATGAAAAAAAAACTTAAAATCTCACTAAATCGAGATAGGAAAATAATAACATTTTTATCGAAACTTTATCCGAGTATTAAAAAAAGGAAATTTTCTTTTAAAGTAAAAATATCTGTCAGGAAATACATAGAAATGATCAATAACAGGTATATTTCAACATTATTAAATATGAACAGAAATCAAATTTTAAAAGGCATTGATGAAATCAAATATAAATACCAAAAAGTGTTAATTTTTAATGACAAACTAATTTGTCTAATTTTAGATAAGTGAGCTATTTACTTAAGGGTTCGCTCTTTCGCTCTAAAACCAAAAGAGCTCCCTTAAGTCGCCTTCTTGGCATTTAAGTCCGAATGGACTTTAAGTTTTTCGTTTATGTTTTTATGAAATATAAAGCTACCCAGCTAAGTGTCAGGTGGCATTTGATTCATTAAAACTACCTCCTTAATTAAAACAATAAATATTGAAAAGGTTGTATTCAACTTATTTATTTTAATTATTTTAAAATATCTTTCTTGAATACAACCTTATTGTTTTATAGTATCCGGACATCAAAAAAAACTTCCCTTATAAATAGAAATTTTAATTTGCATTAAACAGAATTATAGATAAGGTTTAAATATGAAATATATTAGTGGTCTAATTAATCTAATCGTTAGTTTAGTTGTTTCTACAATTATAATTTATGCAATAAATTTTGTTGCTGGTTTTGCTGGTGCAGATTACTCTTTTACTAATGGTGAAGTATTTGTAATTTGGATTTTGATGGCAATCTTGGTAAATAATTGTTTTAATAAATAATTTTCTTTAATGAATAATTCAGTCAAGACTGATGATGTTATATTTAACTTTTTCAAACAAATTTGTGATGAAAAAGATGATGAAAAATGTGTTGAACTAGGAAATAACTGGATTAATGCTATGGAAGCAAATATTACTAAAATGGAAGCTAATTTAGAAGAAAAAGATAAGATTAAACATAAGGATGACATTCAAAATAATCGGGATCATCTTAATAGTTTGAAGGGAAAAAATTCCTCTGAATGGAGAGAGTACGCAACTAAATGTATGATTGAAATTCTAGACAATAAAGTGTAAAAAATTTAGAGGGGTGTCTTAACAGACTGAGATTAAACCCAAAGAACCTGTCCGGTAATTCAGAAAGGGATAATGGATAAATCATACTTAATAAGTCAATCATCATCACTAACATTATTATTAATTATTAGTTTTATTTTTGTATTTTTAGGCATTAGTCATTCTAAAAAGCATCAAGGGCTTAATAATTATTTGACTGCCAACAGGAATGTTGGATTATTTTCATTAACAGCAAGTTTGACCGCGTCTGCATTAGGAGCCTGGATTTTATTTGGACCAGCATCAGCTTCAACATGGGGAGGGGTAGGTGCAATAATTGGTTATTCTTTAGGAACAGCATTTCCAATGTTTTTTTTAATTTACTTAGGAAGAAAAATCAGAAAAGAATTTCCAAAAGGATCTTCTTTAATTGAGTTTATGAGAAAGAAATTTGGAAAAAGTTTATTTAAACTTATTTTATTGATGACTATTTTTTATATGTTTATTTTTTTATGTGCAGAAGTCACTGCTGTAGCAATTTTGATTAATTATATATCAGGCACTGAACTTTGGATAACTGCGTTAATAGTATTACTATCTACACTAGCTTATACTTTATATGGGGGTCTCAAAGCATCAATATTTACTGACAATATTCAAATGATTGTCATTAGTATATTATTATTAATTTCATTTATATACATTTACTCATTTACAGGATCTCAATTTTCTTTTGATTTTATTAGAGAAAAAAACCCTCATTTATTGAGTAGTTCTTACATACCAGGTTACACTGCTGGTATAACCTTTTTTATTGCAGTTGCGGCCACTAATTTATTTCATCAAGGAAATTGGCAACGTGTTTATGCTGCTAAAAATTATGAAACGTTAAGAAAAAGTTTAATCATTTCATTTTTTATAATTATTCCAATTGTTTTTTACATGGGTTTTTCTGGTATGGTTGCTTTTTCAATTGATTCTAATATCAGACCAGATCTTGGTTTTTTTTCATTATTACTCAAAGAACAAACAACCTTTTTATCTTTATTTATTGTTATTCTTGGTTTGTCTTTAACCATCTCAACTGTCGATACATTAATTAATGCTATATCAAGTTTAATTTTAGTAGATGGTAAAGCCACATTCAATTTTAAAAAAAAAATGAATTATCTAAGATTATCTAAGATTTTTATCTTATTTTTATCTGTGATTTCTTTCATTATTGCTTCAAGAGGTTTTGATATTTTATATTTATTTTTATTAGCAGATTTGTTTTGTTGTGCATTCGTATTGACTGTTTTTAATAGTTTTTATAATAAAAATATTTCTGAAAAAACAGCCTACGCCTCAATAGTTATAGGCTTAATAGGTGGTTTTTTGATTTTTCCTGCTCCAGATTTTTCAAAAAGTTTACTTTTTGGTATAATGATACCCGTAGAGGCTCTACCACCATTTATATCTCAATCGTTATTATTTTTATCTTTTATTGTAGCAACTCTTTTACCTTTTTTCTTTATTAAAGCTAAAAAGATATAATATAAGTCGATTGTATTAACAGAATAAATAACTATATATCTGTTTCAATGACAAATAATCAAATAACAATAACCAATCTATCAAAAGTTTATGACAATGGTTTTAATGCTTTAAAAAATATAAATTTAAATATTAAAAAAGGTGAAATTTTTGCAATGCTCGGTCCTAATGGAGCTGGTAAAACAACTTTAATAAGTATTATTTGCGGAATTGTTAACCCGACTTCAGGAAAAGTTAGTGTAGATGATTATGACATAATTAATGATTATAGAGAAACTAGATCAAAAATTGGTTTAGTCCCACAGGAATTAACACTAGAACAATTTGAAACAGTTTTTAATAATGTTTCGTATTCTAGAGGGCTTTATGGAAAAAAACCTGATCCCAACCATATAGAAAAAGTTTTAAAACAATTAAGTTTATGGGACAAAAAAGATCTAAAACTTCGTCAATTATCTGGTGGAATGAAACGGAGAGTATTAATTGCTAAAGCCTTATCTCATGAGCCTTCAATTTTATTTTTAGATGAACCTACAGCGGGTGTAGATGTCGAACTTAGAAAAGAAATGTGGAAAGTTGTAGAGAATTTGAGAAAAACTGGTGTAACAATAATTTTAACTACACACTATATTGAAGAAGCAGAGGCTATAGCTGATAGAGTAGGAGTAATAAATCAAGGTGAGATTATTGTTGTTGAAGATACAAAAGAATTATTAAAAAAAATGGGATTTAAAAAACTAACAGTAGATTTGCAGGAAAAAGTTAATGAAATTCCCTCTTCACTAAAAAAATATGATTTATCAATAGGATCCAATAAGACAAGTTTGAATTACACCTATAACGTTCAAGCAAAACAAACTGGAATTACAAATTTATTACAAGATTTGAAGGATGCAGGTTTAAAATTGAAAGATTTAAAAACTGAACAAAGTACTCTAGAAAAAATTTTTGTTAGTTTAGTAAGAGAAAAAAAATGAAGATTAATTTTCAAGCATTAAAATCAATTTATTTTCATGAGATGGATCGTTTTCGAAGAACCTTAACTCAATCTTTACTGTCCCCAGTTTTAACAACTTCTTTATATTTTATAGTTTTTGGATCAGTGATAGGTGGCTATGTAGAAAAAATAGATGGAATAAGTTATGGATCATACATCGTACCAGGATTGTTGATGTTAACTTTATTAACTCAATCAATAAGTAATACCTCTTTTGGAATTTTTTTTCCTAAATTTAATGGTACAATTTATGAGATATTAGCTGCTCCAATCTCAACGTTTGAGGTAGTTCTTGCCTTTGTTGGAGCGGGTGCAACAAAAACATTAATTGTAAGCATAGTTATATTTATTACCTCATTATTTTTTGTAGATGTACAAGTTAAGTATCCATTATTGATGATTTTTCTACTTATCTTGGTCGCATTTACCTTTGCATTGTTTGGATTTTTAATTGGACTAATGAGCTCTGATTTTGAGCAGATGTCAATAATTCCAACACTATTTATTACTCCAATGGTATTTCTAGGTGGGAGTTTATACTCCTTAGATATGTTGCCACCATTTTGGCAAACAATTACTTATTTCAATCCAGTAGTTTATCTAATTAATGGTTTAAGATTTTCTTTTTATGGAGTTTCAGATTTTAATATATGGATTAGTATTGGTACGATGTTCTCTTTTTTAATAATATGTGTAACTATAGTTATAATGCTTCTTAAAAAAGGTTATAACATCAAATCTTAACCGACCCATTTCTGGGCCAGTTAAGCACTAATATACAAGAGGAATTGTTTTTATTAGAATTGTTCGGATTCTGTTGAGCCATCCATTGCTGTCGTTGAGCTTTTTCCACTACTTATCGTATTAGAAACAGCATCAAAATAAGAAGTACCAACTTCTCTTTGATGTTTTACACTTGTGTATCCATCTTTTTCACGAGCAAATTCTTGTTGTTGAATTTTTGAGTAAGCTGTCATGCCTTCTTTTTTATATTTTTCAGCTAATTCAAAAATTGCGATATTTTGAGTATGAAATCCTGCTAGAGTTATAAATTGAAACTTATAACCCATTTTACTTATTTCTTTTTGAAAAGAAGCAATTTCATCATCTGACAAATGTTTTTTCCAATTAAATGATGGTGAACAATTATATGCTAAAAGTTTTCCTGGAAATTTTTTGTGTATTGCATCAGCAAATTTTTTGGCTTCTTCAAGGTTAGGTGTTGCAGTTTCACACCAAATTAAATCTGAATATGGTGCATAAGCTAGACCTCTAGATATTGCTTGATCAATACCTGCTTTAACGTAATAAAATCCCTCTGGAGATCTTTCACCAGTTAAAAATTGTTTATCATTTTCATCATGGTCATTAGTAATTAGTTTAGCAGCATTAGCATCAGTTCTTGCTAATATGATTAATGGAACATCAGCTATGTCAGCAGCTAATCTTGCAGCTTTTAAATTTTTTATCATAGTTCCTGTTGGAACAAGAACTTTACCACCCATATGACCACATTTTTTTTCACTAGCTAACTGATCTTCAAAGTGAACTCCTGCCGCGCCAGCTTTAATAAATTTTTTTGCAAGTTCAAATACATTTAAGGGTCCTCCAAAACCAGCTTCACCATCAGCTATTATAGGCAACATGTAATCTACTTTTTTTTCTTCTTTCATATCACCATCTTTAATTTCCATATGTTGAATTTGATCAGCTCTAATTAGGGCATTATTCATTGATTCAACTAATTTAGGAGCACTATCATAAGGATATAAAGATTGATCCGGATACATTTCTCCAGCACTGTTTGCGTCAGCAGCTACTTGCCACCCACTTAAGTAAATTGCTTTTAAACCAGCTTTTGCATGTTGCACTGCATGATTTCCTGATAATGAACCTAGTGTATTTACATAAGGTTCTTTGTTTAATAAATTCCATAATTTCTGTGATTGAAGTTTGCATAAAGAATATTCAATCTTTATTGAACCTCTTAATCTCTCAACATCTTCAGGAGTATAATCTCTTTTTATTCCAGCAAATCTTTTTAAGTCGTATGAGATATTTTCTGCACTCATTTAAAGCCTTTTTAATAATTATATTTATGAAAATGAATCGAGAGGAAAAACTAGTTTGAGTCGTTTAGGGTCTCAACTAGATCTTTCATTCCACTTGAACCCCAATCACAATGGTCATCTCTCATGTAGATCCCTCTGCTATTATGCTTTGCAAGATCTTCATGGTTTATGATTTGAGCCTCATTTTCATTGTTTTTTAATCTTTCGTCCATGTAAATTTTATAATTTACAAAATTTACAAAATCTATAAAAAAGCATAATAAGCTTGTAAATTAAGGAAAAAATCTGTAAAAATAAATTTACAAAATTTACAAATAGAAAATATGAGTCAATTAGATTTAAAAATTGGTCCAAAAATAAAGGCTTTTCGAAGACAACTTGGTCTTCAAGCAAATAAACTAGCAGAGGATTTAAATATTTCCCCTAGTTATTTAAACTTAATTGAGGGCGGTAAAAGGAAGATAGACGGAGATTTATTACTTAAAATATGTGAAAAATTAAACATTGAGCTTTCACAATTATCATCGAAAACTGATGTAAATTTAGAAAACACTTTATCCGAAATCTTAGATGATAAATTGTTTGAAGATTTAGATATTTTAAGTCCGGAAGTAAAAGATTTGGTAAGTACAAATCCAAAAATAGGAAAAGCAATTGTAAGATTGGGAGATATCTTAAAAAAGAAAGATCATGAGCTTGTAAATAAAATAGAAAAAATTTCTGGTAAAATCGTAGATAATAGAAAAAATTCATTTCCTGGTGAAGTTATTTCAGATTTTTTACAAGAGAATAAAAATTATTTTTCAAAATTAGAGGATTTTGCAAATAAAGTTTTTGAAAAAGTTCAAAAAAATAATCGTACAAGATATATTGCATTATGTGATTACTTAAAATCCGAATATGAAATAACAGTGAAAGATGTCATTCCGGAGGAAGATAAACCTTTTTCAAAAGTTTATTTTAAGAATAAAAAAGAACTTTTATTAAGTGACTATAGTTCGCTAGAGACAAAAAAACTACACGCAGCTGCTCAGATAGCTCAAGAGGGAGCAAATAATGAAATTGAAAATTATTTATCTAAATTTACTTTTCCTTCAGAGGAGTCAAAAAAGTTAACTAAAATTGCTTTATTAAATTATTGTGGAGCTGCTATATTGATGCCATATAAGCTTTTTCATTCAGAGTGTAAGAAACTTAAATATGATCTTGAATTATTACAGAATACATTTGCAACATCTTTTGAACAAGTAGCCCATAGAGTAACGTGTTTACAAGATCCTAAATTACCTGGAATTCCATTTCATTTTTTAAGAGTAGATATGGCTGGTAATATTTCAAAAAGATTTTCTTTATCTGGAATAGAAATCCCAAGATATGGAGGAGCATGCCCAAGATGGAATGTTTATTCTGCATTCACAAGACCAGGAGTAATCCAAAGTGCAGTAAGTAAAATGACTAATGGAGAGAAATATGTTTGTATTGCAAGAACAGTAGAAAAAGGAATTGGAAGATTTGGAAGAACTAAAAGTATATTGTCTATTGGCCTTGGTTGTGAAGCAAAATATGCAAAAGATTTTGTTTATACTGAAAATATAAATTTAAGTGATAAATCTACTGAAATACCAATAGGTGTGTCATGTAGAACCTGTGATAGATTAGACTGTTCTCAAAGAGCTTTCCCTCCATTACATAAAAAATTTGATGTCGACATTAATACAAGAGGTGTCTCAGTTTATGTCGGAGATGAAAAAAATTATAAATAAGTATGATAAAGTTTATTATTCCAGCAGTGATTGTTTTTTTAATTGTTTTGTTTTGGGAAAAAATTAATGAAACAATTTATAAAAAATTTAAAGTTAAAATAAATTATATTATAGCAATAATGTTAATAGCAATTTTGCTAATTATTAGCTCACTTTTATACTATTAACTCTATGGATTATTTTAATCTAAAAAAATATAGATTAGTTGAGACTGAGGATGTTTTTACAATTAAAAACAATAATACAACTATTGCTTTTTTAAGATACAATCAAAAGGGTGAAGTTGAATATATCTTTGTAAATCCGATATTTAGAAAAAAAGGTATTGCTAAACATTTACTAAGATTAGTAAGAAACAAAACTGGAAAGAAAATAATTTTACAAAAGCCAATAAGTCCTTTGGGAAATAAACTTTTAAAATCTTTAGAAAAATGGGATTAAGAAAAAATATTAAAACTCGTATTAAAGCTGGTATTAGGAAAAATAAACAATTAATTAATAAGAACTTAGATGCTTTTTTTGATTGGATAAAAGGAGCTGAATTAGTTGAACTTAAAGAATGTAATACCCAAGATGATCCTGTAAGGCCTGAATTAGATAATATTTTTAGAAGAAGTTATGGAAGAAAGATATATGGCGTCAAATATATGGGAGAAATTCATGCTGTAATGTGTTTTGCCTATACAAATGAAATTCCAAAAGATGTAGATGAATTAGATAAATTTAGTCACGATGCTTTTCTACAAAGTGCTCAAAGAGATCAAAAAGTTGGAAAAATTGCGATAGCTTATACTGTATGGTCAAAAAAAAAAGGTGGAGGTAAATTAATAGTTAAAGAGGTCTTTAAAAAAATTAAAAAATCAAATCACTTGAATAGATTGGTTACTCTGTCACCTTTAACTGAAATGGCTACTAAATTTCATTCTAGGAATGGTGCAAAACTTTTACGAATTAATGAAACAACTCAAAATTTTGAGTATCAAGTTGAAAAAAAGAAATAACTAAATTTAAATTATAAATAGTGATACAATCTATAATGCCAAAAAAAAATATTAGAAATTTCAGAGGCTATGGAGCTAAAGGAAAAAAAATTACTTGGCCGAATAATGCAAAATTAGCACTTCAAATTGTTTTAAATTATGAAGAAGGTGGTGAGAATTGTATTTTAAATGGAGATAAATATTCTGAAACTTTTTTATCGGAAATTATTGGTGCCAAAGCAATAAAAGGAAGGCATATAAGCATGGAGTCTATTTATGAGTATGGATCTAGAGTTGGTTTTTGGAGATTAGATAAGTTATTTAAAGAAAAAAAAATTCCTGTAACTATTTTTGGTGTTGGTCTAGCGTTAAAACAAAACCCTGAAGTTTGTGAGGCGATAAAAAAAGGAAATTATGAGATTGCTGCTCATGGTTATAGATGGATTGATTATCAAAATATAAAAAAATCTGTTGAAAAAAAACATATGAAGCAAGCGATCAATATAATTAAAGAAATTTTTGGTTCAAGACCATTAGGTTGGTACACTGGTCGATGCAGCCCAAACACTAGAGATTTAGTTTTTGATGATGGAAATTTTATGTATGATAGTGACTCATATAGTGATGATTTACCTTATTGGGAATATAGAGGTAAAAAAAAACAACTTATCATCCCTTATACTTTAGATAATAATGATATGAGATTTGCTACGAACCAAGGATTTAACACTGGTGATCATTTTTATAATTATTTAAAAGATAGTTTTGATGCTTTATACGAAGAGGGTAAAACAAATCCTAAAATGATGTCAGTTGGTTTACACTGTAGATTAATTGGTAGACCAGGTAGAATTCAATCTTTAAAAAAATTTTTAGATTATGTTTTAAAGTTTGATGATGTTTGGATTTGTAAAAGAATTGATATAGCCAAGCATTGGTTTGAAAATTACTCATAATATGAAAGAGAAAATAATATTTACTAATGGATTAATTGATTTGGCACAACCAAGATTAGGTACCAAAGTTATTTATAAAACTGATGATTTTTTTGCATCAGCTAATAGGATTATTAGTCCAACTATTCCTGTATTTAAAGAAGGTGTATTTGATAAACATGGAAAATGGATGGATGGATGGGAGTCTAGAAGAAAAAGAACTTCTGGACATGATTACATTATTTTAAAACTTGGTAAGCCAGGAAAAATTTCTAAAATTGATGTGGACACATCCCATTTTAATGGCAATCAACCTTCAATGGTCTCAATTGATGGAGCTAATTCTAATTCAAATAAAACCAAGCAATTTAAATGGATTTCAATTCTTTCAAAAAAAAAAGTTAAAGCCAATTCACATCATTTTTTTTCAATAAAAAATAATAAAGTATTTACTCACATTAAATTTAACATTTTTCCTGATGGTGGTGTTGCTAGATTGAGATTATATGGATCCATTGCAAAATCAAAAGCATTTAAGAACAAAAAAATTAATCTTGCTTCATTATTAGATGGAGCCTCAGTAATTGCTTGCAACAATGAACATTTTGGAAAAGCTGAGAATGTTTTAGCTCCCGGTAAAGCAAAGAATATGGGTGACGGCTGGGAGACTAGAAGACGAAGAGGTAAGGGAAATGATTGGTTAATTCTGAATTCTATTGATGGAAAATCTATTGATAAAATTGAAATTTCAACTCATCATTTTAAAGGGAATTATCCTAGCCACTGTTCTTTACAAGCTGCTTATTTACCATCTAAAAGTTCTAAACAAATTGTAAACTCCTCAAATAAATGGAAGTATTTATTAAAGAATACAAAATTATCAGCTAATAAAACTCATAAATTTAAAAATTCTTTAATGAAAAAAGAAAAAATTAATTATATTAAAATAAATATTTTTCCTGATGGAGGAATTTCAAGATTCAAAATTTTTGGAAAAAAAATATGAAAAATTCTACAATCAAACCAAAATTAATTACAAAAGAAAATTTTAAAAAATTCGGTGACATGATATCTACTGAAGATATTAAGCCTTTAGAAATAAATAACGGTTTTGCAAAAAGATATGATGGCATAGCAAATCTTGACACAAAAAAAGATAATGGAGAGTCAACAATTTGCATTTTCTCAGCCTTGAAAAGATCATTTCCAATGAAGATTGATATGATGGAAAAACATCCATTAGGAAGTCAGGCTTTTATTCCAATGAAAGAAACTGTTTTTTTATCTTTTGTAGCACCAGAGGGTGAAAAACCTGATTTAACAAGAGTTGAGGCATTTATAATACCAAAAGGCATAGGAGTTAATTACAATCCTGGCATCTGGCACTTTCCATTGATATCCACTGAAGACATGAATTTCTTAGTTGTAGATAGAAAAGGTGAAGGTGATAATCTTATAATTCATGATTTAAAAGGAGAAAATATAAGTATTGATTTTCAAATTTAATGAGTGAACTTACTATTCTTGGAATATTTGTAGCAGATATAAGTTTTTCGGGAGATAAAATTCCAACAATTGGTGAAACTATTTTAGGTGATAATTATAATATTGGTCCAGGTGGAAAAGGATGTAATCAAGCAATAGCTATTTCAAGACTAGGTGGAAAAGTAAACTTTATTTCAAAATTAGGTAATGATGAGTATGGAAAACTTGCTATTAATGAACTTAAAAAAGATAATATTGATACATCTAATATCATTATTTCAGATAAACATAAAACTGGCGTTGCTGGAATACATGTTGATAGAAATACAGGTAAAAATTCGATAACAGTAGTTAGAGGAGCCCCTTCAAGTTTAACTATAAACGAAATTAATAGTGATTTAATTGCACAATCAAAAATATTTCTTACTCAATTAGAAGTACCGCTAGATGTGACATTACACTGTTTAAAAATAGCCAAAAAAAATGGTTTGATAAATATTTTAAATCCAGCCCCAGCATGTGAATTAAGTAGAGATTTTTTTGAATTAGTTGATTATTTTACACCTAATGAAACTGAAGCAGAGTTTTATACATCGGTAAAAATTTCTGATGAAAACGATGCAAGAAAAAGTGCCAATGAGCTCATAAAAATGGGAATTAAAAATGTAATAATTACATTGGGGGAAAAAGGAGTATTTTATTCAAATGGTAAAGATGAAATTTATATTAAAGCTAGAAAAGTTAAAGTAATCGATACCACTGGCGCAGGAGATGCATTTAATGGGGGATTTTCATTAGCATTACTTAAAGGAAAAAAAATAAAAGATTGTTTAGAGTTGGCTAATACTGTTGCGGGTTTATCTACAACAAAGTTGGGAGCAGGTGGCTCAATGCCAACTTTAAATGAAATTGATATGAAAATTTAAAAAAAAAGCCCGGCAAAATAAATCGCCGGACTTTTTAGTTATTAACTAATAGTTATTTTTTTGAAGAGATAGCTAAATGAATTAGAGCACCTAATGACGCTCCAATTATCCAAGCATAACCTCCACCACCACCAAGGTTAGCGAAAAAGTCATCTAATCCTAAAAATAAAATATTTGGCCAAACAGTTCCAACTGCAATGTAACCTGATAAAACCCAAGCTATCATTCCTTTTCCATTGAAACCACCATTGTAATGGTATCTGCCATTTGGTTTGTCACTAAATAAATCATCAACATCAATTTTTTGCTTTTTGATTATATAGTAATCAGTAATCATTATACCAAATACTGGAGCTAAAATCGCACCAAGAGTGTTCACGAATGGAAATAATCCCATTTGAGTGATAACTGCAACCCACATACCACCAATTACAAAACCAAAAGCAGCAGTGATTAAACCACCAATTCTAAAATTGATTTTACTTGGTATTAAGTTTGCTAAGTCATAAGCAGGTGGAATAAAGTTAGCCACCATATTAATCCCAACTGTAGCTGCAAAGAATGCAAATGCTGCAACAATAGTTAAAACTATGTTATCTACTTTTGCAACCATATCAGTTGGACTAGCTACGTATTCTCCAAAAATAGCAATTGTTCCACCAGTAATCATTAAAGTGATGAATGAGAAGAAAACTACATTACCTACTAATCCCCATAGGTTACCTTTTTTCATTTCATCTTCATTTTTTACAAATCTTGCAAAATCACCAAAGTTAATTACTACTGCAGCAAAGTATCCAACCATAATTGAAAACACTGCTAAGAATGCTCCAAATGAACCTAAGCCTTCAAATCCACCTGAACGCGCTCCACCAGAAAATATTTCACCCACTTCTGATAAAAGATTTCCTCCAGCTTTAAACCAGATTACTATCATTAATAAAACCATAACAATGTAAACTGCTGGGCCTGCAAAGTTTAAGAATTTTTTTACAAGATCTATACCTTGCCAAAATAAGTAAACTTGGAAACCTGATACAAATATAAATGACACCCACATAACACCTGTCATTCCTAAAAACATCTCGGTTCCTGGGTTTCCAGTAATACCAGTTATTAGAAGCGCGACAGCTGTTGATGCAGCATAAGTTTGTGCCCCATACCAGAACATTGCTACAAGTCCTCTTGCCATTGCAGGAAAGTTTGCACCAAATACACCCATGCTTACTCGCGCAAAGACCGGATATGGTATCCCATGTTTAACACTGGGTTTTCCTGATAAATTTACTAACCACATGATAAAAAAGCCTGCAAGTATTAAAGCTAAAAATACTGCCCAACCATTTAATCCTGAAGCTAGGAATAGTGATGCTGCCAAAGTGTATCCAAATAAACTTTGAACATCGTTTGCCCATACATTGAAGATTTCAAACCAGCCCCAATTTTTTTTATTAGATGGAGTTGGCGCTAAATCTGCATTGTAGAGCGATTTTGATTTACTCATATTTACTCTCTCTCTGTTGATTCAACTTTTAGACGGTATTTGAATAAGCTTTCAATGTATCTAGTATGATAGTTCATAATGGGCTATATTTTTCAACGTTTACAATGAAAATAAAATTTAAAAAATTGTTTATTATAATTCTGCTAAGTTTTACCTCTTTTACAATTCTTAATGCTAATGAGAGAAATACTGAGCTGAATAAGTTATTCAAAGATTTAAAAATTAAAAAAGCTCCTTTATCATTGGAAATCGAAGAAAAAATTTGGAAAATATGGAGCACCCACCCTTATGACCAAAAGTTGACCTTAATGTTATCAAGAGGTTTAGAATTAATGAATAAAGAAAAATTTGATCAAGCGATAGATATTTTTACTAAAATTATAAAATTAGATTCTAATTGGGCAGAGGCTTGGAATAAACGTGCAACTGTTTTATTTTTGATTGGTGAATTTAAAAAGTCACAGGATGATATTGATAAAGTTTTAGAACTAGAAAAAAGACATTTTGGAGCTCTAGCGGGACAAGGATTAGTTAATATACATTTAAGAAATTATGAAAAAGCAATTAGAAGCTATCAACGAGCACTAGAAATTTATCCCTCTATGCAATCACCAACAATAATGATCAAAGAAATAGAAGCATTAATTAAGGAAGATCTAATCTAATTTAAATTTGTAAGATTTTTTTAATTGTTTTATAAACTATCGAATAAATAATTATATGCCTAAATTTATATCTGCATACGTAAGATTTATTGACAATACTTGTGAAAAGGTTGGTAGGTTTGTTATGTACTGGGTCTTTTTTATGATGTTTCTTCTTATTTTATCTTTTGTTACCAGAAACATAATTAATTTTCCTTTAATGTGGATAATAGAAATGGCTCAGTTCACTATAACTGCATATTATCTTTTAGGTGGAGGCTATTCAATGCTTACAAATGACCATGTAAGAATGGATTTATTTTATGGAAAACTTTCAAAAAAAGGTAAAGCAAAAATGGATATATTTACAAGTGCCTTTTTAATTTTTTATTTAATAATATTATTTATCGGATCAATTACTAGTTTAATTTACACTATTGAGACTAAACAAAAACTTTTTACAGCATGGGCTCCATATGTTTGGCCAATCAAAACTTTGATGCTTATAGGAATTTTATTAATGTTACTTCAAGCATTCTCAACATTGTTTAAAGATATTGCTAACGTGAAAGAAGAGAATATTTAATTATGCTTGCACAATATTTGAGTTATGAATTTATCGCTCTATTTATGTTCATTACAATGTTGGTAATGATGTTTACTGGACAAAGAGTTTTCGGTGCTATTGGTTTCGTCGCAGCTGCTTCAGCTTTATTAATATGGGGTGAAGGTTCTATGGAAATGCCCTACACAGCAACTTGGAAACTTTTCAAATGGTATCCGATGCTTACTTTACCTTTGTTTATTTATATGGGTTTCATGATATCAGAGTCAGGCATTGCAAATGATCTTTATAAAATGTTTCATGTTTTATTTGGAGGAGTTAAAGGTGGTTTAGCAATAGGCACAATGTTTATGATGGTCGCAATTTCAGCAATGAATGGATTAAGTGTTGCAGGTATGGCTATAGGCGCAACAATTGCCTTACCTGAAATGTTAAAAAGAAATTATGATAAACGGATGATAACAGGTGTTGTTCAGGCTGGAAGCTCACTTGGAATATTAATACCACCCAGTGTTGTTATGGTTTTATATGGTATGATTGCTCGACAACCAGTTAGCAAACTTTGGATGGCTGGAATTCTTCCTGGTATATTAATGGCTTCACTTTTTTTAATTTATATTTATTTAAGGTGTAAATTACAACCAGAGCTTGGCCCTCCTTTAAAAAAAGAAGAGAGAAGTTTAACTACCCTTGAAAAAATAAATTTATTAAAAGCTGGAATTATTCCCTTTTTAATTTTCTTCTTTATGACGGGTTTATTTTTAATGGGCATTGCAAGTCTTGTTGAATGTTCAGCAGTAGGTGCTTTTTTGGCAACATTAGCAGCTATATATAAAAGAAGATTTAATAGAGTAGTTTTGGATAATACTCTCAAAAAGACCTTAGGTGTTTCTTGTATGTTTATGTGGATTATTTTGGCTGCTTTAACTTTTGGAGCTGTATTTGATGGTTTAGGAGCTGGCCGTGCAATCGAAACATTATTTATAGAAAAATGGAATTTAACCCCATGGGGTGTTTTAATAATGATGCAGCTTTCTTATATTTTAATGGGAATGTTTTTAGATGATACAGCGATGTTAGTTATAGTTGCTCCCTTGTATGTTCCATTAATAATTTCATTAGGTTTTGATCCTATTTGGTATGGAGTTTTGTATACGATTACTTGTCAAATAGCTTATATGACCCCTCCATTTGGTTATAATTTATTTTTGATGAGAGCAATGGCTCCAAAGGAAATTAGTTTACAGGATATTTATAGATCTATTATACCTTTTGTCATTATTATGGTTATTGGTTTAGCGATTGTTATGGCTTTTCCTGAGATAGCAACATATTTGCCAGAAAAATATTTATCAAGATAACATTCAACTAGAAGTTTAAATTAATTTCTTATTTTCTAAATTTATAATAAATTTAAATAGATAATTAAGTTTAATAAGAATTTATTTTATAATAAACTTTTCAATAATTACTAAAACGAGAGGAGACCAAGTGAAAAAAGATAAAAAAATAATAACGAACAAAAGACGTTCGTTTATCAAAAAAGCAGGTTTACTAACGTTGGGTGCTGCAGGAGCTGCCACAATTAAAGCTCCATATGCATATTCTGCATCAAACCCTATTAAATGGAGATTACAGACTTATTCTGGGGCTCCACTTGGTGCACATGTTATTAAGCCACAAATTGAAGCTTTCAACAAAGCTGCTTTTGGTGAAATGGAAATCGAGCTTTACTATGCTGATCAACTTGTTCCTACTGACGAATTGTTTAGAGCAATGCAAGCAGGAACTATTGATGCTGTTCAAAGTGATGATGCAACAATGGGCTCACCTGTAGATATACAGGTATTTGGAGGATACTTTCCTTTTGCAACTAGATACAGCTTAGATGTTCCGTCTTTATTTAAGTATTATGGCTTAAATGAAATTTGGGATGAAGCTTACAGTGAAGTAAAAGGGGTTCAATGGCTAAGTACAAGTGCGTGGGATCCATGTCATTTATTTACTGTTAATAAAAAAATAACTAAACTTTCTGACATGAAAGGACTACGTGTTTTTGGTGTTCCAACAGCAGGTAAGTTCTTAGCAAGATATGGGTTAATTCCTGTAATTGTACCATGGGATGATGTTGAAGTAGCTATGCAAACTGGTGAACTTGATGGTGTTTGTTGGTGTGGATTTACTGAAGCTTACGAAGTAGGCTGGGCAGATATTTGTAAATATGCACTTACTAATTCAGTAACAGGTGCATGGTTTGGTTCTTATTTTGCTAACCAAAAAAGTTGGGATAAATTAAGTCCAAAACTTCAAGCTCTTTACAGAATGTCAATTAACGACTCTCATTACTACAGACAAGTATGGTATTGGGGTGGTGAAGCTGATCTTCGAGTTAATGGTAAGAAAATGGAGTTAACAAGTCTACCAGCTAATGAGTGGAGTCAAGTTGTCAAAGACTCTGAACAATTCTGGGATGAGACTTCTAAGATTAGTCCAAGAGCTAAAAAAGTTGTTGATGCATTTAAATTATATGCAGCAACAATGGAAAAAGCTGGATATCCTTACAGATAATAATTTAACTTAAGGCGCCTTTCATTAGGCGCCTTATTGAATTTCAAGGTTTTGAAGTAATCCCACCGTCAACTATAATTTCAGTTCCAGTAATATAATTAGCCTGATCACTTAATAAGAACATACAAACATTAGATATATCCTGAGGTTTTCCAACCCTTTGAAGTGGAATAAATTTTTCTAAATTTTTTTTAGCTTTAGGATTTTTTTTCCAACGTTTTTGCATACCAGTTTCTATCGGACCAGGTAAAATTATATTTGATCTTATATTTTTAGAAGCAAATTGAATTGCTAATGATTTTGAAAGTCTAATCATTGCCGCTTTTGATGCACCATAAGCATCTTGTGGCTTGTCATCACCAGATAAAGCATCCACAGAGGATATATGGACCATCGAACCAAAGTTATTTTTTTTCATTAATGGCACTATAGTTTTAGACAAGTACATCATCGATTTTAAATTGATTTCAAATACTTTATCCCAAATTTCAGGTTTAATATCAGTTGCAGAAACATCTTTATTAAACCATAAAACTCCAGTTGTATTTATCAAATAGTCAATACTTTTATTTTTTTTATAAAATTTTTCTATTGAAGATTTAAGTTTATTTAGATTAGTTACGTCTAATTTTTTAAAATCACAATTTATATTCTCACTTAAAAAATTTTTACTTGGACTTTGAAGATCCAACATAAGAACATTAATACCATTTTCAGATAGATTTTTAGATATTTCCAAACCCATGCCGCCGCAAGCACCGGTTACAACTGCATTTTTACCTTTATATAAAAGTTCCATTTATTGTTTTTTCCTCAAGTGAAAACTTTTTGGAGCTGTAAGTTTTTCATAGGCAACTTCTGATAATGAGCAACCTTTTCCAGTTTCTTTAACACCCGTCCATGATAAGGCTGGGTCTAAGTAATCACATCTATTCATAAAAAAAGTTCCTGTTTGAACTTGATTTCCAATTTTTTCTGCTATTTCAATATCATTAGTCCAAATTGATGCCGTTAAACCATACGGACTATCATTCATTAATTTCACCGCTTCATTTTCATCTTTAACTTTCATAATCCCAACACTAGGACCAAATGTTTCTTCAGTCATAAAATCCATTTCATGATTTACATTTGTTAAAACTTGCGGAACAAGATAATTCTTATGTTCTTTTGGATAATCAAATTTATTTTCATCAATCATTTTTTTTGCACCTTTATCAAGAGCGGCATTAATTTGATTTATTATAAATTCAGCTGCAGATAGTTTGACAACTGGGCCTAAGTTTGTTTCTTTTTTTAAGGGGTTTCCAAAGTTATAATTATAAGTTTTTGATATGAATGACTCTAAAAACTTATCATAAATTTTTTCATCTACATAAATTCTTTCAATTCCACAACAGGATTGACCTGAATTAAAAAAAGAACCATCAACTAAGTTTTCAACGGTTTTTTCTAAATCACAATCGTATCTTGCATAAGCGGGATCTTTACCACCAAGTTCTAAAGCCATATCAATAAATTTTGTATGGGTTGCTTTTTGAACTTCATATCCTGCTTTAACCGAACCAGTAAATGAAACGAAATTAACTCTTGGATCTGAAACAATTTTTAGACCATCTTTATGGTTTAAATGTAGATAATTAAAAACATTTTTTGGCAAAGTTTTTTTTGCTGATTGAAAAAGTTGTTCTGCACATAGCGGTGTTTGAGCTGAATGTTTTATAATGACAGTATTTCCTGCTGCCATAGAAGGAATAATTGAATTTACTGCAGTCAGATAAGGATAATTCCATGGGGCAATAACAAATACAACCCCCAAAGGCCTTCTTTTTATAAAATTTTTAAAATTATTGTCTTTTGTAACATCAATGTCAGCTAACTTTTTTTCAGCAATTGACAACATGTAATCAGCTCTTTCTTTGAAACCGCCAAGTTCTCCAGCTGCTTGTGAAATTGGTCTACCTATTTGTTTACATAATTCTTCTGCAATTATTTCTTTTTTTGATAAAAAATCTTCAACAAATTTTTTTAATAGTTCTACCCTTTCTTTGACGCTTAAATGACTCCAGCTAATTTGAGCTTTAACTGAATTGTTAAGTGTTTCTTCAATTTTATCTGAATGATATTCTCTTTCGATATAAACCTTATTATCTATTGGACTAATAGTTTTTTGCATAATAATTTTGCTTAAATTTAGTTTATTAAGTGCTATATTTAATCATAAATTTCAAAACATTAAAATAGAATATGCAAAAATATAATTGGAATTATCCAACAACAATGTGGGTAGGAGAAAATAGAATAAAAGATCTTGGATCTGCTTGTAAAAATTTAAACATAAAAAAACCTCTTCTTGTAACAGATAGTGGCCTTGCAAAATCTGATATAATTAAGAACGCTTTATCGAGTTTGAAAAAAGAAGAAATTCTTGTTGAATTGTATTCCGATGTGGTCGGTAATCCAACAGGCACTAATGTTAATGATGGTGTCGAATGTTTTAAAAAAAATGATTGTGATGGTGTAATAGCCTTTGGTGGAGGAAGTGGTTTGGATGTAGGAAAGGCTATCGCTTTTATGTCAGGTCAAAATTTACCTATTTGGGATTTTGAGGATGTTGGAGATAATTGGACTAAAGCAAATTCAGATAAAATAGCGCCAATTATTGCTGTACCAACTACAGCTGGAACAGGCTCAGAAACGGGAAGAGCTTCAGTTATTTTAAACGAAGATACAGGTGTTAAGAATATTATTTTTCACCCAAAATTTTTACCATCGATTGTAATTCTTGATCCTATTTTGACTGTGGGTTTGCCACCAAAAATAACTGCTGCAACTGGTATGGATGCATTAGCTCATAATTTAGAGGCTTATTGTGCACCAGGATTTCATCCGATGGCTGATGGAATTGCTTTAGAAGGAATGAGATTAATTAATAAGTGGTTGCTTGAAGCAGTAAATAATGGATCAAACATTGAAGCAAGAATGAACATGCTAACTGCAGCAAGCATGGGTTCAACTGCTTTTCAAAAAGGTTTAGGTGCCATTCATTCATTAAGTCATCCAGTTAACGCTTTAAATAATATTCACCATGGTTTATCAAATGCAATTTTTATGCCTTACGTTTTAACTTTCAATAGAGATGTAATTGAGAATAAGATAATTAAGGTTTGTGATTATTTAGAATTTAAAGATAAATCGTTTAATGGGTTTATAGATTGGATTTTAGATTTAAGAAAAAAATTAAATATGCCTCATAAATTATCCGAAGTAATTGAAGAAAAAGATTTCAAATTAGATCGATTATCAAAAATGGCATTAGACGACCCTTCTACGGGAGGAAATCCAAAAAAACTAACTGAAGCTGATATGAAAACAATGTATCAACATAGTATGTCAGGAACTCTTTTTTAATGACCAATTTAAATATTCTAATAGTAGAGGGAAATGATCCTAAAAATAATGAATTTTTTATTAAAGCAGCGAAAGCTTCTTGCTCTGAAAATCTAAAAAATTTAGTTCTTAAATTAGAACCAAATTCAAAAATAGAAATCATTAATCCTATAAGAGATGATCAAACTAAAAATGCACTAGAGAATATAAAGGATTATCATGGTATTATTTTTACAGGTGGAGCTATGAGATTAAATGATATGACTGATGAAATTAAAAAACATATAAATTTTGCATCAAGTTGCTATAAATACGAGAATAAAATTTTAGCAATATGCTGGGGCTTACAAGTCTGTTCCGTTGCTGCTGGAGGAAAAGTAGCTCCAGGAAAAAAAGGGGCACATGTCGGCATAGCTTCAGATATAGAAATTAATGAAGAGGGGAGGAAAAACCCAATTTATAAAGATAAAAAATTAAAATTCACATCTCCTGCATTTAATTATGATGAGGTATGCGAAATGCCTCATGGTGCTACTTTGTTATCTAGTGATAAAGTGAACAATGTAATGGGAATACATTTTACGTCAGGAAAATCAAAAGTTTGGGGGCTACAGTATCATCCAGATTATGAGTATTGGCAAATGATAAACTTATCAAGTGCAAGAAAAGAAAAAATTATAGAGAATAAGCATTTTGATAATGAAAATGATTTTCAAAAACATTTAGAATTTATAAAAGAGGAAGATAAAAAATTAGATTTTAAGAATAGAACTTGTGAAGTAAAAAATTGGTTAGATATAATAAAAATTAATTGATAATATGCTTAGCTACATAATACCATTCATAATATTAATTCTAGTAGTTGTGTTTATTCATGAATATGGACATTATTATTTTGCAAAAAGATATGGAGTTGGTGTAACAGACTTTTCAATTGGTTTTGGACAAGAAATTATAGGATGGAATGATAAATCAGGTACAAGATGGAAAATTTGTTGGATACCTCTCGGTGGTTACGTAAAATTTTTTGGTGATCGTAATGTTTTTTCTCAAGCTGATCAAGAAAAATTGATAAAAAAATATAATGAAGAAGATAGGAAAAAATTATTTGTCTTAAAACCCTTGTATCAAAGAGCTTTAATAGTATTCGGTGGTCCGCTAGCAAATTTTATTTTAGCCTTAGTAATTTTTTTCTCAATTTATACTTTTGTTGGTAAAGATTTTACACCGGCAGTGATCAACGAGGTACAAAAGGATAGTCCAGCAATGGTAGGTGGCTTGAAACAAAATGATATAATTTTAGAAATTGATGGAAATGAAGTGAAAAGTATTATGGATGTTTCTAAATTTATAATGATGTCTACTGATGAAATAATTGATTTTAAAGTTAAACGTTCTTATGACGAATTATTGCTCAAAATAAAACCTGATAATATTTTAGGTGAAGATAATCTAGGTAATCAGATAAATAAAAGAATAGTTGGAATTAAATTAGGTGCTTATAACAATCAAATCAATCATGTCAAATTAGGTCCAACAAAAGCAATCTATCATGCTGCTCATGAAGTTTATTTTGTGAGTATTTCATCTCTAAAGTACATAAGTGCCATGATTTTTGGTAAAGCTGACACCTCTCAACTAGGGGGACCAATTAGAATTGCTAAAATATCTGGCCAGGTGGCTGAATTTGGGATTTTGGCTTTTATTAGTATGATGGCATATATTTCAATAAGCTTGGGATTAATTAATTTATTTCCAATCCCAATGTTAGATGGGGGGCACCTGATGTTTTATGCGTTTGAAAAAATTTTAGGCCGTCCTTTATCACAAAAAACACAAGAAGGTTTTTTTCGAATCGGTATGTTTTTATTGTTGTCTTTAATGTTTTTTACAACGTTTAATGACTTAAAAGATCTTGGTTTATTTAGATAATATAAATTCTTAAAATTCAAAAAAGTTAGTAAAATCAATACTTTTTTAATATTATACAATATATTGTGTATAACTTTTATTTAAACACTAAAAAAAGGCTTGATTTATCAATACTTTTGATAAAAATGGTAATTAACCTAATAAAACCGGAGCTAAAATGAATAAAAAACAATTAGTGGTCAAACTTTCAGGGGCTTTAAATCTAAGTAAAGCTGATGCTGAAAGAACTTTTGACACAATTACCAACACTATTTTGGATGCTTTAAAAGCTGATGACTCAGTAAAAATCGCTGGATTTGGCACATATAAAGTAGCTAAAAGAAAAGCAAGAGTTGGAAGAAATCCTAGAACTGGTGAGCAAATTCAAATTGCAGCATCACAAAAGGTGAAATTCTTACCAGCTAAAGCTTTAAAAGAAGTATTTAATAAATAATATTTTTTAACAGCCTTAATGTTTAGCATTAAGGCTGTTTCTATATGCAAAAACTGCATACCCAATTTTCCTAATCAGCGTTAGTTTTTAGATATTAAAAAAATATAAACATCCTCTTTAACAGGGAGGTCTTATGACTAAATTAATAAAAAAAATAAGTGCACCGCTTATTAGTTTAATTTTTTTATTGAACATGAGTAGTGCAGGTATGGCAGAAACTACGGTTTCTCCAGAAGTTGGTTTTATTTTTAATACCTTATTATTCTTAATTTGCGGATTTCTAGTAATGTTTATGGCAGCAGGTTTTGCGATGCTAGAATCAGGTATGGTTACATCAAAAAGTGTATCCGTTATTTGTGCAAAAAATATAGGGTTGTTTTCAATTGCAGGTATAATGTTTTGGCTTGTTGGTTATAATTTAGCCTATGGTATCGATCCAGGTGGATATATAGGTAAATTTATTCCATGGGCAGACGGTAGCAAAATAGGAACTGGTTATTCTGATGGTTCTGATTGGTATTTTCAAATGGTATTCTGTGCAACCACAGTTTCTATAGTATCAGGAACTATGGCTGAGAGAATAAAATTATGGCCATTCTTTACATTTGCCGCAGTTCTTTCAGGAATTATATATCCAATCGTAATGGGTTGGCAGTGGGGTGGAGGCTGGTTAGCAACAATGGGATTCTCAGATTTTGCTGGCTCAACTTTAGTTCACTCAACTGGAGGTGCAGCTGCTTTAGCTGGTGCTATGATAATCGGACCTAGACTAGGAAGATTCACGAAGTCTGGTGCTCCAGCTCCACTAAAACCTTTTGCAGCTTCTTCAATACCATTAGTTACAATTGGAGTGTTTATTTTATGGTTGGGTTGGTTTGGATTTAATGGTGGTTCACAATTAGCTATGGGAACTGCTGCAGATGCAATAGCCGTATCCAAAATATTTATTAACACATTCTTAGCTGGTGCTGGTGGAGTACTTGGTGCTGCAACTATCACAAGATTGCATTTTGGTAAAACAGATGTAGTACAAATGTTAAATGGATGTATTGGTGGATTAGTTGCGATAACAGCCGAACCATTATTACCATCACCTTTTGCAGCAATTTTGATTGGTGCAGTAGGTGGATTAATTGTGGTTTATGGTACTAAACTATTATTTTCATTACAAATTGATGATGTAGTAGGTGCTATACCCGCTCATTTATTTGCCGGTATCTGGGGTACATTAATTGTACCTGCAACAAACACTGGTGCAAATTTTAGTACTCAGTTAATTGGTGTATTATCAGTAAATATATTTGTTTTCATTGTGGCTTACATTGTGTTTAGCCTAATTAAAGCAACTATTGGCCTAAGGTTAAGTAAAGAAGGTGAAACTAAAGGTACTGATGTTACTGAAACTGGCGTTATTGCTTACGCGATAAGAGACTAATTGCATGCAATAAAGGGGCTCTTCGCTCTCTGTGTAACAGATTACTCATCGAAGGGTCCCTCTAAATTCACTTCCTCTAGTTAGTTAGAAAAAGCCCCTCCCTCAAGGGGCTTTTTTTTGCATATTCTTTAAAGTCTTTAAAACTTCGTTGGCATGATTTTTTACCCTTACATTTCTCCAAATTTTTTTAATTTTACCCTTTTGATCAATTAAAAAAGTTGTTCTTAAAATACCTAAAAATTCTCTACCCATAAATTTTTTTTTACCCCAAACTTTGTATTTTTTTAAAACTTGTATTTTTTCATCAGACAATAAATTAAACTTAATTTTGTACTTGTTTCTAAACTTGTCATGGCTAGTGATATTATCCTTCGAAATACCTAAAATTTCACAATTCAATTTTTTGAATTTGACTAATAATTTATTGAAATCATTTGCTTCAATAGTACACCCAGGAGTATCATCTTTTGGATAAAAGTAGATAATTATATATTTTCCTAAAGAACTTTTTAATGAATACTTTGATTTATTGGTCGATAATAAAGAGAAATTTGGAGCCTTTGAATTTACTTTAAGCATTACGAATTATTTTCATTCCATAACTTTTTGTAATCAATAAATGGTGAAAGTCCGTAGCTGGAATTAACATTGGTAACATGAAGAGATAAACTTTTAATTGGAGATATACAAATTTCTTTTTTATAAATATCATTTAAGTATTTTTCAAAGGGATCATGCCGATCTTCACAAGTTTTAACAAAATTTCCCCAATATTTATCCAATAAATTTTTTGAGGTCAAAAATGTACAAAGTGTTTTATCGACTGTTTGCCAATGTCTTTTGTTTCCAATAAGAATATTGGTTTTTTCGTTATTCATATAGAGGTATGGATAATCTGCAGGACACATAAAAATATCTCTACCAATTTGTGATGATATTCTCTCATAAGAAGAAACCATTTCCTCTAGCATTGGTTCAAAATGAATATAATCATCTTCTACAAAAAAAACCAAGTCATCTGATTGTTGTCTCCCAATCTCAAAGCTTTGTCTTAAACTAGCTAAATTTGCAAAAGTTTCTTTATTTTTTTGAACTTTAATGGATGATTTAAATTTTTCATAGTTAAGTGAAATAATTTCAATATGCTGATTATTTATTAACTTTCTTATCTTTTCAAGATTTTCATTTTTTGAGTTATCATCAATCAAAATTGTTTTTATATCTAGTTTTGAGTATTTATTTTTACAAAATTCAATTGACTTAATTAATGAATTTAAAGACCTTAATGTGTACTCTATTTTTGGTTGTTCGAATAATCTTTTTTTATTTTGATCCCAGATTTGAACATCTGTATTCATTCTTACAATAATAAGCAAAGAATTAACTTTTCGAGTAATATCAACTTTTCCAAGCGGCAGTATAATAGAATTTTTATTAATTGTTGAAAGTTCTTCGTTTAATTCCTTATTTAATGTTGGAGATGAAAAATTATTTTGATCAATTATTTCATATCCTAACATTTTAGCGATTTTTATAAAAAGTTTTTTCATCAGTAGTTTTTAATTTTATGATATAAATACTTACAATATTATGACAATTAAATCATCCCAAACTCTTGTTTCAGAGGCTTTAAGAGAAATTAAAACAATTTCTAGTGATGAAGCTTTTGATTTAGTTAATAATAATAAATGTAATTTAATAGATATTCGCGATATTAGAGAGTTGCAAAAAGAAGGACAAATTGATCAAGCTAATCATATTCCAAGAGGGATGTTAGAGTTTTGGTTAGATCCTGATAGCCCTTACTTTAAACAAGGAAAACTTGATATGAGTAAAGAAATGGTTCTTTTTTGTGCAGGGGGATTAAGATCCGCTTTAGCTGCAAAAACTTTAAAAGATATGGGATTTGAAAAAGTTTCTCATATTGATGGAGGTTTTGGTTCATTAAAACAAAGTAAATTTAAAATTACTTAAGAATTATATTCATCCAAGGCATACTCTAGTCTATCCTGTCCCCAAAAAAGTTTATTATTAATAATAAATGTAGGCGCACCAAAAACATTCAAATTAAACGCACTAGAAGTTAAATCTTTAAGCTTATCTTTAATTTTTTGTTCATTAATACTTTTTTCAAATAAATTTTGATCAATTTCACAATCTAATAAAATCTTTTTTATATTTTCTTGAACTGATATATCTAGATTATTTTTCCAATAGGCGTCAAAGCATACATCAATGAATTTATCTTTTTTATTATTCTCAACTATAAGAAATCCTCTCATCAGATGTAAAGAATTAACTGGAAATTTATCATTCCATTTAAATGGAACTTTATTTTTTTTTGCAATAAGAATACAATCATCTTTCATATTTTTCATTTTTTTTTCATTAAAAGCAGGCGCTGTTATTTCATTAAGATTATGTAAACCTCCAAGCAAAATAGCTTTATAATTAAAAATTTTCCTCTGATTTAAATTAATTATTTTCTTATGTGCTAAATATGAGTAAGGACTGATAAAATCGAAATAAAAATCAATTAATTTAGTCATATATATTTATGCTTTTTGCATAGAATATTCTTATCAACCAATAAATTAATAATCCTAATGGACCGATTAAGTAAGTAACGATTAAAGGCAATATCATAAGAAGTTTATTTATATTGAACTTTTGAGAGTCTTTAACCATCCAGCCTCCTACAAATAGGTTGATAGAGACAAAGTGTATCCAAAATAACATAAGAAAAAGATTATTTGAAAATAAATTAGAAAGATTTGAAATATTTAAATATAACTCAAAATTGGTAAGAAAATCATAAGAGTTTAGATAAGACTTATATAAAACAAATATATATGTTCCAGCTAACAGCAAGACTGGAACAATTGATGTTGCCAAAAATCTGCAAAGATTTGAAGTTGGAAAAAAAATTAATATAAGCCAAAAAGGCAATACTCCTAAATTCACCCATAGATAGAGAATTTCGATTGTAAAGAAAGCATAAATTTGTTCGATCATTTGAAATTATATTATATTAAATCTTACAATGATTCCTATAAGAAATAAGAAAAAAACTTTACAAGTAACTGTTGATGAAATGAGAAATTTCGCTTTATCATATGTTGAAAAATATGCTCCATCAAAACAACAGCTTAGAACATACTTGTTAAAAAAATACTTAAAATCTTCAGTACCCAATGTAAAAAAGCAAGATGTAACAAATTTAATTGATATTGTTCTGTCTGACTTAGAAAAAAATAAGTTTGTAAACGATAAATTTTATTCAGAGAGTAAGGCAAAAAGTATGATTCAAAGAGGAAACTCAATAAATAAAATTAGAAATTATTTAATTTCAAAAGGAATAAATAATGAATTTATTAAAAGTACAGTCAATAAAATTTATGAGGATAATTCAGATCAAGATTTTTTTTCTGCAATAAAAATTTGTAAAAAAAAGAGAATTGGTCCAGCAAGAACTGAAGATAATCGTCAATTATTCTATAAAAAAGATATTTCTTTATTAGCTAGAAACGGTTTTGATTTTGAAACATCCAAAAAAGTTATGGGTTTAAAAAAAGATGATTATCTTAAAATAGTTAAATTACTTTGATTGTTTTTCATCTTTTTCTTTAATTAATTTATCTATTTTATTTCTTATAAAATTTTTAACAAATACAAAAACTAATAGCCCAAAAATTGAGACAGAAACTATTATTATTAATATAATTCTTAATTGTTCATCCATTAGATAATGTTTTTACTTTTAAGAATTAAACTTGAATTTTTAAAATCTTTTTTACCATATTTTATTTCATTATTATTAAAATCTGTAATTTTACCTCCAGCATGTTTTAAAATAGCATGACCAGCAGCAATATCCCATTCATAAGCCCTAGGCTCAGCTACATAACCATCGAATTCGCCCGCAGCTATTACACAAAATTTTAAAGAACTTTTCATGCGTACAAATTTTTTAACATTTAATTTTTTATGTATTTCTTGTATTTCAGGTTTAATTTTATTTGAGTAAGTAACAAATTTTATTTCATTCTTATTGAAATTACTTGAGCAGTCTAGTTTGGTTTTTTTTCCATTTTTAATTTCATAAGCTTCATCAGGTGCAAATGAATAAAACATTCTTTTTTTTGCCGGAGCAAATATAAGTCCTGCGACTGGTTCTTTATCCATTATTAAACCAGCGTTAATTGTAAACTCTTCTAAATTGTTAATATAATCATTAGTACCATCAATAGGGTCAATTAACCAAAAATTCTCAAGATTATCTTCTGACTTATTTTCTGAGGTTTCCTCTGAAACTATTGCCAGCTTAGGAGTTATCTCTTTTATTCTGTCTGTTATAATTTGGTTTACCTCTAAATCACCATTACTGACTGGTGTATTGTCAGATTTAATTTTTTTAATTAACCCTTTATTTCTCAATTCTAAAGATTTTTGACCTGCCTCTAAAAAAGTATCAATTAAACTTTCAACAATTTCTTTTAAATTAAATTCAGTCATATATTTTAGTTAATTCAATATTTTTTGCATTAATTACTTTTTTTCCAACATTTTCAAAATTCACTGTTACTTTGTTGTCAATAATAGATTGGACCTGACCAATACCCCATTCTTTGTTAGATGGGTTCTCAACTTTGTCACCTGGTTCAAAATCTAAAATCATTTAATTTAACTTATATTAGAAATAAGTATAAATACCATCAAATGAATAAAGAATTAAATTCTATAGGAATAAATAAAAAAGCGACAGATACAACTGTTGTTGTTGCAATGTCTGGTGGAGTCGACTCTTCAACTGTTGCTGGGATGATGAAAAAAGATGGATATAAAGTTATTGGCATAACACTTAAACTTTATGACGATGGTAAAGAGGTTGCTGCCTCAAAACAATGTTGTTCTGGTCAAGATATAATGGATGCGAAAAGAGTTGCTAACAAATTAGATATAGAACATAAAATTTTATATTATCAAAATAAATTTAAACAAGGGGTAATTGATAATTTTGTACAGAGTTATTTAAAGGGTGAGACGCCAATACCCTGCGTGCAATGTAATCAAACAGTAAAATTTAAAGATTTATTTGAAGTTTCGAAAGAGTTAAATGCTGATGCATTAGTTACCGGCCACTATGTAAAAAGTATTACAAAAAATGATAAGACTAATATGTATCGTGCAATCGATGAAAATAGAGATCAAAGTTATTTTCTATTTAATACGACTCGAAAACAATTAGATTATTTAAGATTTCCTTTAGGAGGAATGCTTAAAAATGAAACTAGAGAAATTGCAAAAAAATTGAATTTAAATGTTGCAGATAAGCCAGACAGTCAAGACATATGTTTTGTTCCTAATGGTGATTACGCATCAGTAATTCAAAAGTTTAGACCTGACTCATTTAAAAAAGGGAATATAAAAAATTTAGATGGAAAAGTGATTGGTGTTCATGATGGAATTATAAATTTTACAATAGGTCAAAGAAAAGGAATTAAAGTTTCTGATAAAGAACCTTTGTATGTTTTGGAAATAGATTCAGAAAAAAATGAGATAATTGTTGGACCAAAAGAACATTTAGGAAAAAAGATAATTAAACTTAAAGATATAAATTTACTTTGTGAAAAAAAAGAATTTGAAAATAATATTTTTGTGAAAGTAAGATCTACTGGTAAATTATTAAACGCTAAAGTAGACTTTTCAAATCGAAACGATGTGCTGGTTAATTTGCACCTTCCCGAGGATGGCATTTCTCCAGGTCAAGCATGTGTTTTTTACAGTAAAGATATTTTTGGTTATAAAGTTTTAGGCGGTGGTTGGATTAAGAACTAATTTTTTTCCACATTAAATGAGTGAGTAAATAAAATAAAATAACACCTAAGAAGACATTCCACTCGATAGCATGTTTTAAAAATTTAAAATTATCAAAAGGCAAAAAAGGCAGTGTTATTATTGAAATTGAAATGAGCAAAGTTATCAAAATTCTCTTTAATCTCAAATATTTTTGATTTATAAAATTTTTCAATTTGTCTTTAATTTTATAAAAAAAACTAATTAAATATGCTTGAGCTATAAGTTCAAAGATTATGAAAGATAACATTACCACTCTTCTAAAAAATTTATAAATATCATTATCAATTTTAATACCTAAAAATATAGAATGAATAGTTAATAAAATTGCTGAAGAAACTCCAAAAAAAATAATCTTCCTGGTATGAGAATAATTGCTATCAAAAAAATTTATAATATCTTTAGTATTCAACCAGTATTTTATAAGCAGATAGGATGTGATGAACATTGCAGGTTTAAAGATAAGATATAGAGGAAAATCTCTAACTGTTCGACTTATTGAAACACCACCATCAAAATATGGAAATGTTGGAAATATAGGCACTCCTGGCTCTAAAATTTGATGAAAATTTGTAACAATTAATAGACATCCGTTAACTGCAAAAAATGGAATTAAAAAAATCCATACAGAAATTGATCTAACTTTATCAATACTGATCATAAAGAAGATTATTTTTTTTTATTTTTTTTTCTGGCCCTTCTTTTTTTTGAGCCCATCTTTCTTCTGCCTCTATGTTTTTTAGGGTACCCCATTAATTCCTTTTATATAATTTAATTGAAATTACTGTCCGGATATAGCATTGTCCAGAGGAGTTATCAAATTTTTTATGTCAAAATCTTTTAAGACATTTTTAAAACACACGGCTAAGGATTTCCATAATCAATCTGTTAATCCTCCAGTTGTGAGAGCTTCAACAATTATATTTAAGTCAATGAAGCATATTAGAAAGACCCAAGCAAAAGCACAAAAGAACCCAACTGGTGGTCATTACGATTATGGAAGACAGGGAACTTCAACAACACATATTTTACAAAAAATTTTAACTAAACTTGAAGAAAGCTATCATGTTTTTACTACACCTACAGGTTTTGGTTCTGTTTTTTTAGCAATATTTAGTGTTGTTAGACCAGGAGATGAGATGTTGGTTGCTGATCCTGTTTATAGTCCTACAAGAATTTTAACAAAAGATTACTTAAAAGATTTTAATATTAAAACAATTTTTTATAATCCACATGATTTAAAAACTCTTAAAAAAAATATTACAAACAAAACAAAACTAATTTTTGTTGAAAATCCAGGTAGTAATACATTTGATTTTCAAGATTTAGGAAAAATTATTTCAATAGCTAAAAAACATAAGATTTTTACAGCTATAGATAATACATGGGGAACACCTTATTATTTAAAACCAATCAAGTTAGGTTTTGATATGTCTATTGTATCTGCAACTAAATATTATTCAGGACATTCTGATGTTATGGGAGGAAGTTTGGCTGTTAATAAAAAGGTTTTCCAAAAAGTAAAAGCTGCTGAAAAAATAACTGGTTTAAGATTGGGTCCAGATGATGCATATTTGATAACAAGAGGCTTAAGAACTTTAGATGTTAGATTAGATCGACATAGAGAAAATGCAAAAAAAGTTGCAGCTTTTTTAACAAAGAATAAAAGAATTAAACTTTTATATCCCTACAAAAAAGACTCATTTAATTTTAGGATGTGGAAAAAATATTATTCAGGGGCCTCTGGTCTTATGGGATTAAAGATTAAATCAAAAAATATAAATTCAGTTAGAAAGTTTGTAAATTCTTTGAAATTATTTGGATATGGATATAGCTGGGGTGGTTTTGAAAGTTTGGCTTTACATCAAGAGTTCCGAGAAACTGGAAATAGAAAATATATGAATTTAGCAAAAGACGAACATCTTGTAAGATTACACATTGGTTTAGAAGACCCAAATGACTTAATTGCAGATATTAAACAGGCATTAAGGCATTTAAGATGATAACAGAAAACTTTTTTAAATCTAAAACAGCAATTATAACTTTATTTGCTGCATGTTTTGTAGTTTTAATATCTTTAGGAGTCAGACAAGTTTTTGGTTTATTCTTTATCGATTTTAATGAAAGTTTAAATATAAGTAATACTGCATTTGGTTTTGCTATTGGAATACAAATGTTAATGTGGGGAATAACTGGTCCAATTTTTGGAGCAGTTGCAGATCGTTATGGTGGACATGTCGCAATAATTTCCGCATTTATATTTTATACTCTTGGTATTTACTTTTTATATACAGGTCCAAATACTGGCATTTTTTTTCAAATTCATATGGGTCTATTGATAGGTATTGGCCTTGGAGGTACTGCAATAAGTATTCCAATGTCTGTAGTTGGAAAACATTTTCCGTTATCAACAAGAACAATCGCAATGAGTATTGTTACTGCACTTGGGTCTTTTGGTTACTTTCTCTCACCAATTTTTACAAATTATTCTCTGAAAGAATATGGTTGGAATCATACTTTATTCATCTTTTCTTTAGTTCTAATAACCGGATTAGTTGCTGCTTATTTTGTAAGATCTCCATCCGAATCTGAAAGTGTTGAGAAAACCACCGACCAATCATTTAAAGAAGCTCTAACAGAAGCTTTTAAGACTAAAAGTTATATTTTACTTGTTTCAGGATTTTTTGTTTGTGGTTTTCACATTACTTTGGTTGGAACTCATGTACCAAAATACGTTATAGATAGAGGATTAGAAGATTGGACTGCAGCTGCAATTTTGTCATTGATAGGACTATTTAATATTTTTGGTTCATTATTAAGTGGTTATCTTTCAGCAAAAATGAGTAAGAAAATTATTCTCAGTGGAATTTATTTTTTAAGAGGGATTTCAATTATTCTCTTTATATTTACTCCAGCAAGTAACATTAGTGCTTTCTTATTTGGAGCAAGTTTTGGGTTCTTATGGCTTTCAACCGTTCCAGCAACAAGTGGAATTGTGGCACATCTGTTTGGAACAAAATATTTAGGCATGTTGTACGGGATTGTTTTTTTAAGTCATCAGATAGGATCTTTTTTTGGGGCTTATTTAGGTGGCTTGTTCCATGATCTATATGGCTCATATGATTATGCGTGGTATTTAGCAATTGCTTTATCTGTATTCGCAGCAATAATACATCTTCCAATTAAGGAAGAACCAGTTCTAAGATTAAAAACAGAATAAATTGAGTAAAAAAAATCAACTATCAGATATACACAATTCAGGAAAATCTTACATAATTTATAAATCAAAAAAAGGTTTTGATTTATATACAAATTTTTCAAAAAAAATTATTCTTAACAATAGTAATATTGGTAGTTTTTTAGGTAGAAAATATAAAAACATATCTGGGAATACCGATCTATACATAGGTTTCTTTGGGTATGAAATACTAAACAATCTAATCAATGTGAAAATTCCGAAACAAAAAAATATTAAATTTCCAAAAGGAATTTTTTATAAACCTGAAAAGAAGATTAGTTTGAGTAATAATTTAAGATATAAGAATGAAGATAAACATAAAAAGAGTACCTTTAAAATAAACATAAATAAAAGCTCTTACACTAAAATTTTTAATAAATTCAAAAAAAAAATTAAAAGTGGAGAGACATATCAAATTAAAATTTGCACCAAATATAAAACAAAATCAAAGATAGACGCTTTAAGTTTTTTTTCGAAATTATCAAAAACTAATTTAGCTCCAGAAGCTTTTATGATTAGAGATAAAAATTATTCAATTATAAGCTGTTCACCAGAAAACTTAATAACTAAAAAAGGTAACAATATATTTACAAAACCTATAGCTGGGACAGTAAAAAAAACCAAATACTTAAATAAAATAAAGGCACTTAAATATTTTAGAAAAAATATTAAAGAAACTAAAGAACACAATATGATTGTTGATATGGAAAGAAGTGATTTATCCAGGATATGTAAACCTGGTTCAGTAAAATTATCTAAACAAAAAACTGTAGAAGAGTATAAAGATCTTTTTCATTACGTAAGTCTTATTAAAGGTAAATTAAAAAAGAATATTAAAAATCTAGATATCATTAAAGCTATGATGCCAGGTGGATCAGTTATTGGCTGCCCTAAGATAAGCACTTTAAAACTTTTAAATAAACAAGAAAAAGAGAATAGAAATATTTATACAGGTAGTTTTGGATATATAAAATTTAATGGAGATATGAGATTTAACATTATTATTAGATCGATTTTAAATTTTAAGAATATTTCTGAAATATCAGTTGCTTCAGGAGTGGTTGTAGATAGTAATGCTCAACATGAATTCAATGAAAATTATATCAAAGCAAAAGCATTAATAGATTTATTTAAATGATTTACGTTATAGACCATAATGACTCGTTTACTCATAATGTTGTTCATCAATTTTCATTATTTGATGAAGTTGAATGTGATAATTATAATCAAATAAATAAAAATAAACTCAAGAAATCTTCTGTAATAGTTTTTTCTCCAGGTCCCGGTAATCCAAAAAACTATCCCTTAACATCTAAGATTTATAAACAATTTAAAGGAAAAAAAAAGATGATTGGAATTTGTTTAGGTTTTCAGCAAATATTATTTTGTGAGGGAGCTAAAATTATTGAACAAAAGAAAATTTATCATGGATTTCAATCAGATATTAAAGTTGTTAATGATAAATCTTTATTCAAAAAAGGAAAAATATTTAAAGTAGGCCGGTATCATTCACTTAAATTAAAAGAGCCTTTTAAAATTAATAATTTTGATATAACTATGAGGTGTTCAAAATCAAAAGTTGCAATGTCTTTTGAAAATAATAAAGAAAAAATATATGGATTTCAATTTCACCCAGAATCTTTTTTAACAATTAATGGCAACCTACTTATTAAAAAAATCTTATCAGCTTAAAGACTTAAAACAAATAGAATTTCAAGATCTTTGGGGAGATCATGGAATTTTTACGACAATGTGGATTTTTGGCAAACCACCAAAGATTTTATTTTTTGAAAACCATATTAAAAATTTGATTAGATCTCTAAGAATATATGGGGTTAAAAACAAAAATCTTCATAGAAACATTCAGAAAATAATAAATCAAAATTTATCAAAAAAAATTAAATATAATCATCTCTTGAGAGTTGCTTTGAATAAAAAAATTATTTCTATATCTTTAAGAACAAGGGTAAGTCCAAAATCAAATTTTGATTTAAAGTTAGTAAATTTAAAACGTGAAAAACCACAATTTAAAAACCTGAAATATAAAAAAATTTTAAGGTACTTATCTAAGATGGATAATTCTAAATCAGATATTGGCCTAGTTAATAAAAAAATGATTTTAGAAACTGGAACTTCCAATCTTTTATTCATAAGACATAATAAAGTTTACACCCCAACTAAGGGTTATTATGAAGGTAATACTTTTAAATTTATTAAAAGTAAAATTAAGAAAGTAATAAGAAAAGATATATTTATAAAAGATTTAAAAAGTTATGATGAGATATTACTTGTTGGTTCCGGCAAAGGTATAGCTTCAGTTCAAACAATTAAACAAATTGGCTGGAAAAGAAAAGAATTTAAAAAATTTAAAGTTTTATCAAAATATTATAAATCAATAATTGATAATTGCAGACCACATAAATTTTAATAATATGATAGATCCAAATAATCCATGCTTATTTTGTAATATTAAAAAAAGTGGGTGTGCTCATGAAAATGAACTTGCTTATGCAAGTTATGACTCTTATCCTGTTTCAAAACATCATTGTTTGGTTATTCCCAAAAGACATATAAATGATTATTTTGATTTAACTAATGAAGAGCTTTTAGCATGCAATAATTTAATTAAGATTGTTAAAAATGAAATTACAAATAAAGACAAAACAGTTAGAGGTTTTAACTTAGGAACAAATATTGGTAAAGTTTCTGGCCAATCAATTAATCATTGTCATTTCCATCTCATTCCTCGTAGGGAGGGAGATGTAGAGAATCCTCAAGGTGGAGTAAGGTCTGTAATTCCAAACAAACAACATTATAAGAGAAAGAAATAGCCTGTTATTAAAGACAAATTGACCAGAGTTTGAGGTTGAAGTATTAAAACAACTATATATAAAAACAAAAAAATTAACTCAAAATTAACAAAAGGCGGAAATGTTAAGCAACAATCCTTTTTCTATTTTAGCTGACACTGTTCCAACTGCTGCAATGCAATATTTTATAATTGCAATGGTTCTATTGATTGCAGTGGGAACTATTATACAGATGATACATCATAAAAATCTTACTTATTTTTTTAATAATGCAAAGAAAGCAAAACTTGCAGCAACGAAAAAATTAGGTTTAGGAGAGAAAGCATCAATTATTGCAAAAACCACTGTTGTTGATATTGGGACAACATCAGAACTTGGCTTTGGGAAAAGAAGACTAGCTCATGTCCTTGGAATGTATGGAACAATTTTATTTTGGGTATCGTCTGCAGTTTTAGTTTTTTGTTATACTGGTGCAGGTAAATCGAATTCAGAGACATGGTCAATGCTTTGGCATATGGGGGCAATTTTAACATGCTTAGGTGGGTATTGGTTCTGGTTTTTTCTAAGAGTAGATGTTTCTGCAGAAGCTCACCCTTGGTACAGAATTATTAAAGCAGATTTATTTGTTTTAGCATTACTTGCATGTTCAACTTTTGGGTTAGCTTGGTCATATACACAATTTAATAATCAAATAGGTTTATCATTTTTATTTTTTACTTTATTTGTTGCTTCAAATTTGATCTTATTTGGAGGGGTGTACTGGTCTAAATTTGCCCATATGTTTTATAAACCAGGAGCAGCAATTCAAAAAAATTTAGCAGAAGCTGATGGTTCAAGAGATAATCTTCCTCCTCCAGCAGATGCACCTGAGCAATTTGGCCTAGGTATAAAAAGAGAAGAGCCAAAGCACTATTAATATGTTATTAAAAAAAGGAGAAAAATAAAATTATGTCAACTTTTGTATACATGACTAGATGCGATGGCTGTGGTCACTGTGTAGATATATGTCCATCAGATATCATGCATATTGATGAAAACATAAGACGTGCAAAAAACATTGAACCAAATTTTTGTTGGGAATGTTATTCATGTGTTAAAGCTTGTCCAAATCATGCTATTGATGTCAGAGGTTATGCTGATTTTGCACCTATGGGTCATAGCGTAAGAGTTAGAAGAGAAGAAGAAAAAGGAACAATCTCTTGGAAAATAAAATTTAGAAACGGAACAGAGAAAAATTTTGTTTCACCAATTACAACAAAACCTTGGGGTAAATTTATTCCAAAATTAGCTGATGGCGACACACCCAACCAAGGAGAGATAAATTCTCAAAGATTATACAGCGAGCCAGAAGGTTTAAACACAAATAAAGAGCTGCCTTCAGTGCCAAAAGACTCCTTCAAAAAAGGAGTTTATTATTAATGGCTAAACATAAAACACATTTTGAAGAATGTGATGTATTAGTTGTTGGTGGTGGAATGGCTGGCACAGGAGCAACATTTGAAGCCAGACATTGGGGAAGAGATTTAAAAATTGTTTGTGTTGAAAAAGCAAACATTGATCGAAGTGGTGCAGTCGCACAAGGTTTATATGCAATTAATTGTTACATGGGTATGCAATGGGATGAAAATCAGCCTGAAGACCATGTAAGATATGCCAGAAATGATTTAATGGGAATGGTCAGGGAAGATTTAGGATATGACATGGCTCGTCATGTAGATTCAACTGTTCACATGTTTGATGAATGGGGTCTTCCAATGATGAAAAATGAAAAAACTGGAAGATACTTAAGAGAAGGTAAATGGCAAATCATGATTCATGGTGAAAGCTATAAACCAATTGTTGCCGAAGCAGCAAAAAAATCTGCAGATAAAATTTATAATAGAATAATGGTCACTCACCTTTTAATGGATGAGGCTAAAGAAAATAGAATTGGTGGAGCTGTTGGGTTTAATATGAGAACCGGAGATTTTCATGTTTTTAGAGCAAAAGCTGTGATCGTCGCAGCAGGTGGAGCATCACACATTTTTAAACCTAGAGCTGTTGGTGAGGGAATGGGAAGAACTTGGTATGCACCTTGGAGCAATGGTTCAGCTTATGCTTTACCAATTGCAGCTGGTGCTAAAATGACACAAATGGAAAATAGAATCGTATTATGCAGATTTAAAGATGGTTATGGACCTGTTGGAGCATACTTTTTACATTTAAAAACGTATACACAAAATGCTAATGGCGAAAACTATGAGAAAAAGTGGTATGATCAAACTAAAGAATTAGTAGGAGAGTACATCGATCATCATCCAACTCCTACATGTTTAAGAAATCACGCATTTATTCAAGAGGTTGCTGCGGGTGGTGGACCTATTCATATGGTAACAAAGGAGGCTTTCCAAGATCCACATTTAGAAACTGTAGGATGGGAAAATTTTTTAGGAATGACAGTCGGACAGGCTGTAGTTTGGGCTTCACAAAACATTGATCCAAAATATACAAATCCTGAGTTAACTACATCTGAGCCTTATGTAATGGGATCTCATGCTACATGCTCTGGAGCTTGGGTAAGTGGTCCAGAAGATTTATCTCCACCAGAATATTTTTGGGGATATAACAGAATGTTGACTATCGACGGACTTTTTGGAGCAGGAGACACAGTAGGTGGAAGTGCACATAAATTTTCATCAGGTTCATTTACTGAAGGCCGTTTAGCCGCTAAAGCAGCAGTTAAATATATTCAAGACAAAAAAGCTGATGGAATAAATGTTTCAGATAAACAGTGTGACGATTTTAAAAAAGCTGTTTATAAACCTCTGGATACTTACACTATTGCTCAAAATGAAATTACTGGAGGTACTGTTTCTCCAAGTTATATATCCCCAATACAAGGATTACAAAGACTTCAAAAAATTATGGATGAGTACGTGGGAGGCATCACTTCAAATTATATGACTAATGGCAATATGCTTAAAAGAGCTCTTGAATTACTAGACTGGCTTCAAGAGGATCTAGAAAAAGTGGGTGCTGAGGATTATCATCAATTAATGAGAGCTTGGGAGTTAAAACATAGAGCTCTTACTTCTCAGTGTGTAACTGAACACACCCTATTTAGAGAAGAAACTCGTTGGCCTGGTTATTATTATAGAGGTGATCATATGAAACTTGATGACGATAACTGGCACTGTTTAACAGTATCTAGACGTGATCCTAAAACTGGTAAGTTTACGATGGAAAAAGTTCCAGTTTATCATATTGTCGATGAAAAAGAAAAAAAGAAGGCATCGTAATTATCTAGATTTCTTTCATGGACCTATTGGCAAAATCAGATGAAGAGATATTTGCGATAGCAAAACCTTTTTGGGAAAATCTCGTTAAAGCCTCAAATATGAAAGATTATGGTGGTTTCACAAGAGATTTTTCAACACAAATGTTGTTTGGAGCTAATGAAGTAGAGCTTGGTAAACAATGGGCAAATAACAAAATCATAACTAATCTAAAAGAGACTTATGAGCCATTCGGAACATTGAGAAGGGGCGAGCACATCACAGTTTTAATTAAACAAACAAATAAAGAGATACCAGGAGAATTTTTAGGTAGATTGGTTCTTGGAATTGAAGATGGTGAGGTTAAGATATTTGGGGCCACAATATATTAATTAAAGTTTGACAATTTTTAAACTAGGTGTATTGAAAGATATAGATGCACTTTTCAAAAATAAAAATCCCTGAAAATATAAAAAACAAAAAAACAACTTTAATAAAAACTGGGATTTTTTCTGCGATAGCTGCTTGTTGGAGTGTTATCTTAGTTGGAACTTTTTTGACTATTAAGTAAGTTTTTTAAAAAAAAGTTTTTTTATTTAGATGGAAGTTTTTTTACCGATAGCTCAAGTTTTCATTAACCCTGTAGAGATACTTTTATTAAGCGCAATAGTTGGAGTCCTTTCAGGCTTATTTGGTGTTGGAGGAGGATTTCTAATGACACCATTTTTAATTTTTATGGGAGTTCCCCCGGCTTATGCTGTTGCTAATGAAGCTAACAATATCTTGGCAACTTCAGTTTCTGGATCTACTACTCATTGGTTAAAAAATACTCTAGATTACAAGATGGGTTCCATGATTGTGATTGGTGGTTCTATTGGTACTGCTCTAGGAATTTATACTTTCACTTATTTCAAAGGTATAGGTAAAATTGATACAGTTATTTCTTTAGCGTATATGTATATTTTAGCAATAATTGGCACGTTAATGTTGGTAGAAAGTCTTGGTGAAATTGACAAGGCAAAAAAAAATGTTGTGGAGAAAAAAAAATTGCATGTTCATTATTGGATTCATGGTCTTCCATTTAGAATGAGATTTCCAAAATCTAAGTTATATGAAAGTATTTTTACACCTATCATAATTGGATTAGTTGTTGGTTTTATTGCTGCAATCATGGGGATTGGTGGGGCTTTTATTTTAGTTCCTGCAATGATCTATATAATTAAGATGCCTACAAGATTGGTCCCAGGAACATCTTTGTTCGTTACTATCTTTGTTAGTGTAATAGTTACATTTTTACATTCAATTAATTATGGTTCAATAGATTTAATGTTAGTTTTACTATTAGTAGTTGGTTCAATTATTGGAGTTCAAGTAGGTCAAAAACTTGGCGAACAAATTGATAGCTCAGGGTTAAAAGCATTGCTAGCAATTTTATTATTAATTGTTGGTATTGCTATTGCTTACGATACTTTTTTTGCAGAAGAAATTCAAAACGGTACAAATATAACAACAACTCAAGATTTAAATTTCTTTTCAAGTTTTATTAAAGATTTTTCAAAAGATATGCCGTTTTTTTATGGACTATTTTCAATTATGTTTGCAGTTTTTTTAGGAATTGGAGCTGCTTTTGTTAGAAGAGCTATTTCTAAATTTCGAAAAAAATATTTTATGAAACCAGCTAAATAATTTTTTAAGCACTTCTGTAAAGTTTAGTCATTACAAACTCTCTATGACCTAAAGCTTCAGCACAAGTTAACCTTCCATTAGCAACTCTTAAAGTTGTCTCAATAAGTTTATCTCCAGCTTGAGACATGTTCATTTCTCGTGAAAGAATTTTTGATACATCGCAATCAATGTGTTCACCCATACCTTTTACTGTTAAAGGGTTTGCTGTTAATTTTACAACTGGTTCAATAGGATTACCTACAATGTTTCCTTGACCCGTTGGAAAAAGATGAATATTAAAACCTGCTGCAGCTTGTAAAGTTACACACTCTGCTGCCGCTGAAGATGTATCCATGAAGTATAAACCTTTACCTTTTTTTGGTTCTTCAGCTGGTTCTAATACATCGACAAATTTACAGTTACCAATTTTTTGAAAATTTCCAAATGCTTTTTCTTCAATAGTAGTTAAACCACCAGCAATATTTCCTGCAGTGGGTTGACTTTCAGAAAGATCATCTGTTGCTTCCTTTAAAATAAAGTCGTTATATGCACTCCAAGTCTTCATAAATTTATCTGAGGCTTCTTTAGTCGCTCCTCTAGTCGCGCACACTTTTTCAGCACCAGTAAGCTCTGATGTTTCACCAAAGCATAAATGAACACCTAATGGTTCGAGTTTGTCCATTAAATTTCCTACAGTTGGGTTAGCAGCAAGACCAGAGGTTGTGTCTGACTCCCCACATTTTACCGAAATCCATAAATCACTAATGGGACATTCCTCTCTTTGTTTTTCTGAGGCCCACATCACATACTCTTGTGCTTTTTTTGATGCTTTCATTACTGTTCCAATATCTCCAGTCCGCTCTATGTGAAAACCTTCAACAGGTTTTCCAGTTTTAGCAATTCCATCAACAATTTTTTTTGTCCACTTAGGCTCAATACCTATTACTATCACTGCAGCAACATTAGGATTGCTCCCAGTTCCAATCATAGTTCTAAAGTGCAATTCAAGATCTGCTCCAAATTGAAGTCTTCCATATGAATGAGGAAGAGCTATTGTACCTTTAATATTATTTGCTACAGCTTCAGCACAGGCATTTGATATATCGTCTACTGGAAGAATAATTACGTGGTTTCTTGTTCCTGCTCTTCCATTTTCTCTTTTGTAGCCTAAAAAACTTTTTGGAATTTCCATATAATTACCACTTCTTAGTTTTAACATTGTGAACATGTACATGCTCACCTTTTTTTATTGGTTTGACAACTTTACCTATATCATGGCCATATTTAAGAATTGTATCTCCTTCTTTTAAATCAGTCATAGCTATTTTATGTCCTAAGGGAATTTCATCCACTGATTGAATGTTTGTAGAGCTATCATTTTCCATAATCCAGCATTTACAGTCTTGTTTTGGAGTAATTTTTTCAATAACAACCACTCCCACGTTGTCTTTTTGATCGTGGATTATGATATCTGTTGCCATATATATAGTGTCGATTTGTTTGTTTGAATTTTCCAAAATCTTATATATTAATCGCAAAAATTAACAATTAATTTTTAAAAAATTATTCATTTACTAATTTAGAAAGGTTCTATTAATGACAAAAATGACAACAGAAGAAGCTTTTGTAAAAGTTTTGCAAATGCACGGTATCGAACATGCTTTTGGAATTATAGGATCTGCGTTCATGCCTATTTCTGATATTTTTCCAGATGCAGGAATTACTTTCTGGGATGTTGCTCATGAAACAAATGGTGGATTAATTGCTGATGGCTACACTAGAGCTACTGGAAAAATGTCAATGGTCATTGCACAAAATGGACCCGGTATAACAGGTTTAGTTACACCAATTAAAACCGCTTATTGGAATCACACTCCACTATTATTAGTCACACCACAAGCTGCTAACAAAACTATGGGTCAAGGCGGTTTCCAAGAAGTTGAGCAAATGAATTTATTTAAAGATATGGTTTGTTATCAAGAAGAAGTTAGAGATCCTTCAAGAATGGCAGAAGTGTTAAATAGAGTAATTGAAAAAGCAATAAGGGGTTCAGCACCAGCACAAATTAATGTTCCTAGGGATTATTGGTGTCAAGTAATTGATATTGATCTTCCTCCAATTGTAAGATTAGAAAGACAAGGGGGAGGCGCTGATGCTATTTCAAAAGCAGCAGACTTATTATCAAAAGCAAAATTTCCAGTAATTTTATCTGGAGCAGGAGTTGTCATAGGAGGAGCAATAGAAGAAACAAAAAAACTTGCAGAAAAATTAGACTCACCAGTTTGTTCTGGTTATCAACATAATGATAGTTTTCCAGGTAGTCATCCTTTAGCAGTTGGACCATTAGGATATAATGGATCAAAAGCTGCTATGGAATTAATTTCTAAGGCAGATGTGGTTTTAGCTTTAGGCACAAGACTAAATCCTTTTTCAACACTTCCAGGATATGGAATTGATTATTGGCCTAAGAATGCAAACATTATTCAAGTAGACATGAATCCTGATAGAATTGGTTTAACAAAAAAAGTTACAGTTGGAATTAGTGGTGATGCAAAATTAGTAGCAACACAGATATTAGAAAAACTATCTGCAAATGCTGGAGATACTGATAGACAAAAAAGAAAAGATTTAATTCATCAAACAAAATCAGCGTGGTTACAAAAATTATCGAGTTTGGATCATGAAGACGATGATGAAGGAACAGTTTGGAATAAAGAAGCTAGAGAAAGAGATGCAGATAGAATGTCACCAAGACAAGCGTGGAGAGCAATTCAAGCTGGTATGCCAGAGGATGTAATTATATCAAGTGATATTGGAAATAATTGTGCAATTGGGAATGCGTATCCAACTTTTGAAAAACCAAGGAAGTATTTAGCTCCAGGTTTATTCGGTCCTTGTGGTTATGGTTTTCCATCAATCTTGGGGGCAAAGATAGGTTGTCCTGAAACACCAGTTATTGGTTTTGCAGGAGATGGTGCATTTGGAATTAGCATGAATGAGATGAGCTCTTGTGCTCGGGAAGAGTGGCCAGCAATTACAATGGTAATTTTTAGAAATTATCAATGGGGTGCAGAAAAAAGAAATACCACCCTTTGGTTTGACAATAATTTTGTTGGAACCGAGTTAGACCCAGAATTGAGTTATGCAAAAGTTGCTGATGCTTGTGGTTTAAAAGGTGTTACAGTTAAATCGATGGAAGAGACAACTGCAGCAATCAAGAAATCTTGTGAAGATCAAAAAAAAGGTATTACTACATTTATAGAAGTAATTTTAAATCAAGAGCTTGGTGAACCATTTAGAAGAGATGCCATGAAGAAGCCAGTAAGAGTTGCTGGGATTAAAAAAGAAGACATGAAGAAACAGCCCTCTTTAAATTCTTAACGTAAATCTATATCTGGCCAATCTTTATCATTGTATCTATCAAGTTCTTTTTTTGTAATAGGTCTGAATAATATCCAAATAACTACTATCAATAAAGTTAATAGAATTAATGTTTGCATATCTAATTTTATAATAAACATAAGACCTAGTCTAGTTTGAAACTAATTGAGTATAAAATCTTTTAAATATAAAACAATTATCGTAATCTTTATTTATGGAAGTTATAAATGATAATAGCTGTAGCTGGATAAATGATCTTAGTCCAAGAAACAATATTAAATCTCTTTCATCAAATCTAAATTGTGAATGGTTGATTATAGGAGCTGGTTTTACAGGTTTATCTGCCGCAAGAAAGTTAGGCCAAATTCTTCCAAACCAAAAGATAATATTGGTAGATGCTCAATTGGCTGGCGAGGGCGCAAGTTCGAGAAACTCAGGTTATCTAGTTGATACAACACTTAACGATGGTTTTACTTCAAACAAGGATTTGCAAAATTATAAAAAAAAAACTGATATTTATAAATTAGGAATTCAAGCGGTTAAAAGATTTATTAAAGAGTATCAGGTAGACTGTGATTGGAACGAATGTGGAAAGTATTTTGCATCATCAAAGCAGGAAGATAAAAAAATTTTAGAAAATTTTTCTGATACTTTGTCTAAATTAGGTTTTAAGAATAGTTTAATAACGAACCAAGATCTTAAAAAAAGGTTGGGTACTAATTTTTATAATATTGCTCTTCATACAAATGGTGGTGTTTTATTGCATCCAGGTAAATTAGTTAGGGCAATGATTGATACATTACCTGAAAATGTAATACTTTATGAAAATTCATCATTATTAGGTTGGGAAAGAATTAATGGAAAAATAAATTGTAGGTTTAATAATGGATCAATTAAAACTAATAAAATAATTTTTGCTACTAATGGATTTTTGAAATCACTTGGTGTTAAAACAAATTATAATTTCCCAATTACCTTAACCGCAAGCATGACAAGACCATTATCAGACAAAGAGTTTAAATCAATCGGCGAACCCAAAGAGTGGGGAGTTTTACCAGTCAGACCAATGGGTGCAACTGTTAGAATGACTAATGATAAAAGAATATTAATTAGAAATACTGCGGAAGTTTATAATCCTTTTTACATGTCTAAAGAAGAGCTTAAAAAAAGATCCATAAAACAAAAAATTGGACTACTAAAAAGATTTCCTAATTTACCTGATGATATAATCAAATCATCATGGTCTGGTATTGTTTCAAGATCAAGAAATAGTTCTCAGATTTTTGAAAAAATTCATGAAAATATATTTGTTGCCGGTTGTTATAATGGTTCAGGTATAGGAGTAGGAACTTTATTTGGTGAACAAATTGCTATTAAAGCTAGTAATGAACTTTCTCAGGAAATTGAGATTATCGAAGCAAGAAATAAACCTACTTGGTTGCCTCCAGAGCCTTTTTTAAGTTTTGGTATTAAAACAAGACTTATGTATGAGAGATTTAGAGCGATGTCTGATGTTTAAGTTTATAATTAATCCTAATTTATTGCGTTTAAGATTTCATTTTTTGTAAAACGACGCCTTATATTTCCTTTAATACCATTATCTTTTATTGTTTCATTTTCCATTAACATTTCACATAATTTTTTTGTATCTGCTGATACATGTTTTGTCATCTCTCCAAAAATTGACTTATCATTAAATCCGATTTGTTGAAAAAACTTAAACATACAAGGTATAATTTCTTGCGGTGGCCCATCAGTCGGTTTTGAATAATTTATGGTTTCAACTATTTTACCATTTTCTGGATGGAAATAAATTCCCTTAATAGGATTAAGTCCCAACGTTTTATCAACTCCAGTAGCATGAGCAAATTTTGATAAAATTTTTCTTATTCCTGAAAAGTTTTTAAGATATCTTTTTATTTTTTGATTTAACATCGGTTTTTCCGCACTCCACATTGCTAAAGTGGCTGTTGTAGTTTCTGGATGAAATACGACATGTGGTTGATATGAATCAACAAATTTAATTTCATTCGGTTTATGATGATAAATTTCTTTTACTTTAAGTTTTACGTTACCATTTTCTATGTTTTCATGACTTTTTTTTTCAAAATTAATTGTCTCGTAACCATTGCCAGAAATTACTCCTGTTGAAAGTAATCTCCATCCATGATGGTGGATATTGTCATGAGTAATATTTTTTGCGCCATCTGAAATAGGAGGGAATAAATTTATTGCAATAATTACATCACCACTAATTAATAAGTAAAAAAATAAATTATTAGCTTCATTAATTATTAGAGGATCTTTTAACGCCTCTCTTAATGCATCGTAAATAAATTCTTTATCACTACATAAGCTTTCAAAATGATTCTTTAGCTTTTCGTGAGTTAAATGTCGATTGTTGGACTTATGAAGTTCTGAAGCTAGATTTTTTAATATTATTTTTGAATCCATACAAGTTTATATGATTAATTTGTGGTTTAAAAAAGAATAATTTTGATAATCGAAATTGTTTGTTATTAAAAGGTAAAAATTTGGTAAATTTTATTAACTTTTAAAAAAAAATTAATATTAAGAAATTAGACTCATCATTATAGATTTGGTAATAATTTACATGTCAATTGAAAAAATAAAATATTCATTTTTCCTAAATTTTTTTAAGAATAAAAAAAAACTACTTTGGACATTGACAAATAATTTGTTATCTAATTCTGTAAACACACCTAGTATATCTGTGTTAAATTTAACTCAAGATACAGCAATTGGAAAAAAAGGTGAAAAAATTTTTGTTACTAATGATAGTTATCAAACTTGGTACATAATTAATGATAAAGAATTTCATATAAAATTTATTAATCAAATATATGATTTAATAAATCAAAATATAAAATATAATTTCTTTGATATTGGAGCTAATACGGGTCTAATTACTAGGGGTCTTTTAAATAATTTAGATAATATTGAAAATTGCTTTTTAATTGAACCAGATCAAGATAATCTTTTTTGTTTAAAAAATAATTTAAAAAAATTTAAAAATATTGATATTTCAGATTTTGCACTAGATTTAGAAGATGGAAAAAAAAAATTATTTTTAGATAAAAATAATAAGGGCAACTTAAGCTTTAATTATGAAATGATGAAATTAAAAGAAAATAAGTTGAATTTCATGAATTCAGAAAATGATTTTAATATTGTGAATTGTAAAAGTACTAATGATTTTTTTAAAGAAAAAAGGAACGATTTAAAGAATATAATTAAGATCGACGTTCAGGGATACGATGAAGTTATCTTTCAAGAAATTCCTGAGGAAGTTTTAAATCAAACTGATATACTTATTATTGAAATAACACCATTGAAATCAAAATCTTTTGATAAAAAAAAATTTTATAATAAACTTATTTGTTTTAAAAAATTTATGAATTTTAATGGTGAAACAGTAACTATTGATCAAATTATTCAAATGACAGAGAAAAAATCAGGTCAGGGCTTTGACTTAATTTTTTTAAATTGAAGAAAAGCTATGTCTACGATTTTGATGAGTAAGTTTTAATTAGATTTAAGTTCTATTTTTTCTATTTCTTTCATAATTAAATCATTAATCATTTCAGCGCCTTTTAATGATGGATGGTCGTCATCAATATAAAATATATTCTTATCATCGTGAGTTATACATCTATTTTTAATTATTTTATCACAAAACATTAAGTGAGGATAAACTCTATAAATATTATTACTCTTTATTGAGTCTAATAATTTAAAACTTGATTTAGTTCTATTTTTATATACCTGATAGGAAGTAGTTATGTATTCGCTTAAATTCATTTCTTTTTTATTAATGTTTTTAGGTTTTTTTAAAAAAATATTATTTAATTTGTTAGGAACATTCCAACCCACCTCTGGAATAGGATAGATTAATATAATTTTGTTGTTTTTTGATAGTTCTGATATTTCATTTTGAAAAGATGTTTGAATTTTATCATATTTACCAACTGAAACATATCTAGTGGCCCATTCATTGCTCCCATTATCTTTTTCAACTCCTCTTTCTTGATTATCAAAAAAATAATTGGATAAGTACAAAGGAAATCTACCACCAAATATAATGATTGAATTTTTATCTTTGGATAAAATTTCTTTTACTTTTTGAAAGTAAGCATTGGTACAATTTCCAGATATTTTCATTGTTTTTTTATTTACTAAATCGAATCCTGGATAAAATATGCAGCCACCCAAACCATATGTTACAAATTGGTAATTTTTATTAATTACTCTATCTTTTAGATTAAAAAACAATGATCCCATTTGACTGTCACCAATAATATATACTTTTTTATTTGATGAAGTATTAAATCTACACCCATCTGGATTTCTAAAACAAGGTTTGCCATCTTTTTTTAATAGCATCCAAGTTTTAGATGTAAAATCTTTATAAAATATTTCTGGCAATCTGTCTTTATATCCGTCTTTCTGGATACTATTAAAAGCAAAAACTACTAAAGTAAAAATTGAAATTACAATTAAACTTATAATAACATTAAACTTATTGTTTTTATTTCTAGAAGGTCGTTCAATTAAATAGTAAGAAAAAATTGATAGTACTAATATAACTGTTCCTAATAATAATTTATTAAATAAACTTACTTGAAAAAATTCTGTTAATCTAGCAAAAGCAAAAATAGGATAATGCCAAAGATACAAAGAATATGAAATTAGTCCAATTCCAACAAATAATTTAGTTGAAAGTATCTTGGTAATTAATTCATCCTTGTTTGAAAACCATATTATTAGACAGACGCCAATAATAGGAGATAACGTATAAAATGATGGATGAAATATTTTATCATTAAAAAATAAAATAGAATGTCCTATAAGAAACAAACCAATACTAGGTAGTATTAAATTAAGCGTTTTATTTTTACTTCTATGACCAATGGTAATTTCAAAATATGCCAATATAGAACCTGCTAATAATTCCCATCCTCTTGTTGGTAAAATATAGAAGTTAAATGAGGGGTGATTTCTGCTCCCCCAATCTGCCAATCCTAAACTAATAAGAAATCCTAATATTAAGATATGTATTAAGTATTTCCTAAAATATTTAAACGTAATCAATAAGACTATTGGAAATAGAATATAGTATTGTTCTTCAATAGATAATGACCAAGTATGTAGAAAGGGTTTAAATAAACTATCTACAGCACCATAAGCTTGACCTGAATACCAAAAATAAAAGTTAGAACTAAATCCAAGTGAATAAAGAATAGATTTTGAAAAATCTATAAAAGTGCTTGGTAACAAATACATCCAAGCAAAAGGAAATGATACTAACATTACAAATAATAATGCTGGCAGAATTCGTCTCACTCGTCTTTCGTAAAAATGTTTAAATGAAAAAGAACCAGTTGCGACTAATTCTTTTAGAATAATAGATGTAATTAGATAACCAGAAACGACAAAAAATATATCAACCCCAATAAATCCTCCCTGAAAAGGTTGATGATCTAAAATGGTAATTTGAGCGTGATAAAGAATAACAGCAATAACAGCGACTGCTCTTAAACCATCTATTTCTGGGCGGTATGTAAGTTTCATTTGTGTTTTGTTTGATTATAAATACAAGACAAGAGCATATAAAGTTAAAATAAAAAAAATTTACTTATTCGTCTTGTTCAATTATAAATATTAGCATAAACACTCATGAAATTCATTAATGCCCTCGTGGTGAAATTGGTAGACACAAAGGACTTAAAATCCTTGCCGCTTGCGGAGTGCCAGTTCGAGTCTGGCCGAGGGCACCATAATTAATGACTAAATTACAAATAATTTCAGATAAAAATAAAAAATCTCTTAAAATAAAATCTTTTTTGATAAAAAAAATTAGAAATGAAAAAGCAAATTTTTCTAATTTAATTATCGTAATAGGAGGAGATGGCTTTATGCTCCAAACTTTAAAAAGAAATAAAAAATCAAAAAAAAAATTTTATGGTATTAATTCTGGTAATTATGGGTTTTTAATGAATAAATTTTCAAGTGAAAAATTAATCAAAAATTTATCTAAAGCTAATATGATAACAATTTCACCTTTAGAGATGATTGTTAAAAATTATAAAGGTCAAATAAAAAAACATATCGCAATTAATGAAGTTTCAATTTTGAGGCAAAGCAGGCAAGCTGCCTCACTTTCTATTACACATGGATCAAGAAAAATAATAAAAGAACTTATTTCTGATGGAGTACTTGTATCTACACCAGCTGGAAGCACAGCTTATAATCTCTCGGTTCATGGTCCAATATTAAGTTTAAATTCTAAAAAATTATCAATTGTGCCTATAAGTCCTTTTAGACCAAGAAGATGGAAAGGAAAAATTGTAAATGATAAGTCTAAAATAAAATTGATTAACTTAAATCCAAAAAAAAGACCGATTAGTGCAGTAGCAGACAATATAGAAGTAAGAAATACTAAAAGTGTAATTGTAAGAATAAATAAGAAAATTAAATTTAATCTTTTGTATGATCGTAATAGAAGTTTACAAAAAAAGATAAAATTAGAACAACTTAGAAAAGAGACATTTTAATCTTTAAGATTAATTAGATTTAAATATAAAATTATTAAATTTGCTAATCTCTTTAATATCTTCAATTTTTACTAACTCTTTTTTGTTTAGGCAAAATGCCTGATATCCCAGTGAACAGATTAAGGAAATAGATTCTTTTAAATCATTTTTTGAGTGTTTTTGCTCAATTTCAATCATTAAATTAGGCTTAAATCTTTTAATTAAGTTTCTAGACCCTTTAATAACTTCAATTTCGTGACCTTCCACGTCTATTTTAATAAACGAAATTTTATTTTCAAAACTAAATTCATCTAACTTTTTACAATTAATTTCAAATTGATCAAATTTATCAAAAGTATTCTTATCATGAATTGAAGCCAATCCCATTTTGTAATATTCTTCATAATTAGATTTATCTGCATTATAGTTTCTGATTGGTATTCTTAATGTTTTTACTCCATTACTATCTGACAAGGCATAATTATATAATTTAATGTTTTTAATTATGCTTGGAAGATTTTTTTTTAGTTCATTATAAATCACTGGATTAGGCTCAAAAGAATGAACTGTTTTACTGTATTTGGACATCTCGTAGGAATGAACTCCCCTATAAACTCCAACGTCAATACAATCAGTGTCTTTTTCAATCAATTCGTTTATTATGAATATTTCAGGCTCATCTAATTTTTTAATCGCTCTTTCAATTCTTTTTTTAAATTGATATTTTTGAGGAATTAAGTTTTTAAAATAAAATTCAATTTTTTTGTTAAATTTAAATCTCAATTAATTTTCCAATACGCTCATTGGATCCAACCTTGTTTGAAACCAATTAATTCTAAAATCCAAATGAGGACCAGTTGATCTTCCAGTTGATCCCACTGTTCCAATCACATCTCCTTGAAGAACTTCATCACCAACTTTTACATTTAGACTTTCTAAATGTGAGTAGATTGTTGATATTCCATGACCATGATCCATTATTATTGTCCCACCAGTATAGTAAAGATCGCTTTCTGCCATAGTGACAACTCCTGTACCCGATGATTTTATTTTTGTTCCTTTTTTTGCTGCAATGTCAATTCCATAGTGAGGCCATTTGGGCTTACCATTTAATATTCTTTGACTCCCATATACTCCACTTATAATTCCTTTTACCGGCATAATAAATTGATTTTTAAAAAAAGGTAAATCAGAATTAATTGCTCTTGCTTTACCAATTTTATTATTTTCTTCTTTAATTCTTTTGTAAACAGACTCTGGTGGAGTTACTTTGCTTTCTTCAAGACCATCAATTCTTTGAATATTGTATTTCCTTTTTAAAACTTTCTTTATAATTTTATCTTTTTTACCATCAATGATTTTAGTTATTGTTAAATCAAATTTTCTATCTCTATCAATTCCAAAAACAAAGTAACCATCTTTAGAAACTTTAACAATTTTTTTGTCTATTTTTATTTCAGCAGAAGGATCAGTAATTCCGACTATATAATGTCCTTGTAAAAATTTTCCTTTAAATTCAATCGCATTTGAATACGTTGAGTTAAAAAAGATTAATAAGAAAAATAATCTATATATTATTTTGCAGTCCATCCACCATCTACCAATAATGAAGTACCTGTGATCATTGATGCAGCATCCGAAGCTAAAAAAACTGCTGCAGTAGCTACGTCTTTAAGTTCTGCAAATTTTCCTAGAGGAATATTTCCCAATACCTCTCTTTTAAATTTTTTACTCTTTAAAAATTTTTTTGTCATAGGTGTGACTACAAAAGTGGGACAAACTGTATTTACTCTTATATTGTATTTAGCTAAATCAATTGACATTCCTTTTGTGAGACCTTCAAGGCCGAATTTAGTCATATTGTAAACGCTTCTTATTGGACCACCTACATGTCCCATTTGTGAGGACATATTAATTATTGCACCACCAGTTTTTTTTCTATTTTTAGATTTTATCATTTTTAGTGCGCACAATTGTGCTAGATTAAAAGTAGCCATAGTATTTATTTTAACTAAATACTCCATATTTTTAGTTTTAACTTTTGTAAAATGCTCTGGAATATTATTACCTGCATTGTTAATTAAAATATCTATTTTAGGCTGTATATTTATGATTTCTTTGATTTGATTATAATTTGTAATATCACATACATAGGATTTACATTTAGATTTAAGATTTTTGATTCTTTTTGAAACTTCTTCTAAATCTTTTTTAGTTCTGCTAATTATTACTAAATTAGCACCAGCCTCTGCTAGAGCAATTGCGCATGCTCTTCCAATACCTTTTCCAGCACCAGTTACAACAGCTGTTTTATTTTTTAAGTTAAAATTTTTTAAATACATTATAAAAATAATATTTTAATATCTGTATAAATCAATTCAATAGCAACAATTAATATTGCCAATAAGCCAGCCCAAGCAATCCATTTATATTTTTTTATCCAATTTGAAATAAGTGTGGCAGCGAAAGCCATTAATACAATAGATAAAACTAAACCAAATACTAGTAGCTCATAATGATTTCCTGCAGCTCCGGCAACACCTAAAACGTTATCTAGACTCATAGTAAAATCTGCTAATAGAATCGTCCATATAGCTTTGAGAAAACTTGAATTATCAACTTTTATATTATCTTCATTATCTGAACCTTTAATTACATCAGTATAAAGTTTGTAAACTATATAAAGTAAAAGAATTCCTCCAATAAGTCTTAATCCAGTTATTTGTAATAAATATGCAGTTAATAAAGTTAAAATTATTCTTAAAATTACAGCACCACCGATCCCAAAAAAAATAATCTTTTTTCTTTGCTCTAAAGGAAATTTAGAGGCAACCATTCCAATAATAATTGCATTATCTCCAGCTAAAACTAAATCAATTAATATTATTTGAGTTAAAATTGTTAATTGTTCAGGAGTAAATAAATCAGCAAACATTAACTTGTAAGTATCATATCAGCACCTTTTTCTGCAATCATTATTGTAGGTGCATTTGTATTTCCTGAAGTAATGTTTGGCATAATTGATGCATCAATCACTCTTAAATTTTTAATTCCTTTAACATTTAATTTTTCATCAACTACAGCCATATCATCTTGACCCATCTTACAGGTTCCAACTGGATGAAAAATAGTTTGAGTATAATCAGAACCAGCTTTAACTAATTCCTCATTATCATTTATGTCAATTCCTGGCCTATACTCTTCAGGTTTATATTTTTTAAAAGTTTCAGACTCCATAACTATCTTTCTTGTAAGTTTTAACCCTTTTGCTGCTATCATTCGATCGTGTTCGGTTGAAAGATAATTCATTTTTATTTTGGCGTAAGTTCTTGAATCTTTGTCTACAATACTTACGTTTCCTCTACTAGTCGGTCTTATATTTGAAACTGTAGGTGTAAAAGCATGAAAATCATGATTTTTAGTTGCACCCAACGTATCCATACTCATTGGTTGGACATGCCACTGAAGATCAGGCAATTCCAATGATGGATCACTTTTTGCAAACATACACATTTGACTTGCACCCATAGTCATTGGTCCACTACGATTAAATATGTATTCTAAACCAATCATTAAATTTCCTATCAAACTATTTATTTTCTTATTAAGTGATTTAAGACCATGAACTTTGTATATAGGTCTAAACATAAGATGATCTTGCAAATTCTCACCTACACCCTTTAATTCATGAACTATTTCAATACCTAAATTTTTCAGTTTTTGAGAATTTCCTATTCCAGATGTTTGTAAAATTTGAGGAGAGCCTATTGCTCCTGATGAAAGGATAATTTCCTTATTTGAAATTATTTTTTTTAATTGATTTTCTTGCCAATATTCAACTTCTCTAGCAGTTTTATTTTCAAAATTAATTTTTTTTACATGAGCGTTAGTAATAATCGATAAATTTTTTCTTTTTTTAATTGGATTTAAATATCCAACTGCAGTACTACATCTAAAACCATCTTTTTCAGTTACCTGGAAGTAGCCACAACCATGATTATCGCCAGTGTTGAAATCTTTTATTCTAGGAATACCAAATTCCTCAGCAGCATTTTGAAATTCATTTAAAAGAGGCAATTGAATTCTTTGATCTGAAACCGAAAGAGGTCCACCGACACCATGGAAATCGTTTCGCCCTCTTTCTTGATTTTCTGATTTGATAAAATAAGGAAGAACATCATCCCAGCCCCAACCAGTATTACCTAATTGACGCCAAACATCATAATCTCTACTTTGTCCCCTTATATAAAGTAGACCATTAATAGATGAACTTCCTCCTAGAGTTTTACCTCGAGGATAACGAATTGATCTATTGTTCATTGTTTCATCTGGCTCAGTTTTGTAGCACCAATCTACAGATGGATTATGCATAGTTTTAAAATATCCAACGGGAATATGTATCCACGGATAATTATCTTTTCCACCAGCTTCAATTAACACTACTTTATTATTAGGGTTTTCTGAAAGCCTGTTAGCAAGTACACATCCTGCTGAACCTGCTCCAATAATTACATAATCAAAATTTTCCATTATTAGTTGAATAGTTTTTTTTATTTAAGTTATTTATTGTTTTTACACTTATATTAATCAATTGTCACTTGTGTCAGCATTGTTTTTCTGATTTTATGCAGCACGTTAAATTTAACTAACAAGAGGAAAAATAATGAAAAAAATCATTTCAATGTTATTTGCAACGTTATTAGTAATTGGATTTACTTCAAGTGCTAACGCTGCAAAAACACTAAAATGTCAAACAGTACTTAACACTAAGGCTGATGAAGTTAAGATGTTAAAAGACTTTACTGACACTGTTACAACTTTAACAGGTGGATCTCTTAAATTTGAAATCTTACCGGCTGGAGCAGTTGTTGGTGTAAAAGAAACTTTAGATGCTGTTGACAAAGGTCTGATCGATTGTGGATTTGCATGGACACATTATTGGTCAGGAGACCATCCTGCGGCTATGCTATTTGGTTCGCCAGTAGCTGGTGGTGGAGTTGGTATAGATAACATAGCTTTCTTATCATGGTTTCAATATGGTGGTGGTAAAGAATTATACGACCAACTTTGGAAAGAAATGGGAAGAGATATTAAAGGATTTATGATTCAACCAGTTGGACCAGAAGCTTTAGGTTGGTTTCCAAAACCAATTAAAGATATGGCTGACTTTAGAAAATATAAGTTCAGAACCCCTCCAGGAATTCCAGGCCAAACTTACAAAGATATTGGTATAGCATCTGTTGCTATGGGTGGTGGAGATATTCTACCAGCTTTGGAAGCAGGAACTATCGATGCTGCTGAGTGGTGTTGTCCAAAACCAGACTTAACATTTGGTTTCCAAAAAGTATTAAAGCACTATTACTTACAAGGCTTACACCAAGTAGTAGTAAATGCTGACTTTTATATTACTGGAAAAACTTATAATGCTATGAGTGATCATGAGAAGAAGTCTCTTGAAGTAGCCGCTAATGCTTCATTAGCTAAATCTTTAAGTTACAGAATCTATGAGAACGGAAAAGCTTTACAAGAGTTAACTACTAAACATGGAGTAATTTTAGAGGATACACCTTCAGATTATTTCACAGAGTATATGGCTGCAGCAAAAGCTTCTTTAAACAAGAATGCTAAAGAAAATAAATTCTTCAATGAAGTTTATAATTCAATGAAAGAATTTGCTGATATCGCTGTTCCATTCTGGAGTGGTGCTCAAATGTCTAATGCGAAGCTAGGAATGGCTCACGCAGCAACATTAAAGTAATTAGCAATTAATCTTGATTTATTAGAGCGGACTTTTACAGTCCGCTCTAGTTTTTTTAACTAGAATTTTATGGCAGAAGAACCAAGCAAACTTGATATATCAGATGAAATGATAGCCGAAAGGCGAGGTGGTTCAGGAAAAATGCCCGAGGATATGCCATTATGGATGGCAAAATCTATTACAGGTATTGATAAATTTAGTAAGTGGATTGGAAATATTGTTTGTTGGATACTAATGCCACTAATCTTTGCAATGACATATGAAGTTCTTGCGAGAAAATTATTTTTAGCACCTACTATTTGGGCATATGATATAAGTCGTTTTTTATACGGAGCACTTTTTATGTTGGGTGCAGGTTATGCTCTTTCAAGAGGAGTCCATATAAGAGCAGATTTTTTATACAGAAATTTTAAAACAAAAAATCAAGGTTTAATAGATTTTTGGTTATATCTTTTATTTTATTTTCCTGGATTAATTGTTTTTTTATATATGACAATAGGATTTGTTGGAGAGTCAATTCAAAGAGGAGAAAGAGGCATGGATACTACTTGGATGCCTTACATGTGGCCAATAAAAACTTGCCTGCTTATTGGTATAATATTTTTATTAATTCAAGGAGTTTCTGAATTATTTAAGAGTTACTGGGCAGCAAAAAAAGGTGAGTGGCCTGGAGAAAATAAATGATAGCTGAATTTATAGATCCAGCAATTTTAGGTTTTATTCTTGTAGGGGTCATGTTATTTGCAATCTTTGTAGGATTTCCTATTTCATTTACTTTAATTTTTTTGGGATTTGTATTTGGTTATTTAGGATTTGGAAAATTAGTTTTCTATTTAATGACACTCCAATTTTCTATGGTTATGACCGAACAGACACTCGCCGCTGTCCCACTCTTTGTATTTATGGGTATTATGATGGAACAAGCAGGATTAATGGAAAGGTTATTTTCAGCATTTCAAATGATGTTGGCAAAAGTTAAAGGATCTTTATATTATGCAGTTTTATTTGTTTCAGTAATATTTGCTGCAGCAACTGGAATTGTTGGTGCTTCAGTTACAATTCTTGGAATTATGGCTGCAAAATCTATGAATAGATCTGGTTATGATGTGAGACTAGCAGCTGGAACAATTACAGCAGGTGGAACTTTAGGAATATTAATTCCACCAAGTATTATGTTGGTCGTTATGGGGCCTATAATGGAAATTCCAGTAATAGATTTATTTGCTGCTGCAATTTTACCAGGAATTCTTCTTGCAAGTTTATACGCAGGTTACACTACAATCAGATGTATGATTAATCCTAAACTAGGACCAGTCATACCTGAAGATATGAGAGCTGCTAGTATGAAAGATGTGTGGATTGAATTTTTTTTAGGATTAGTGCCACCAGCAGCATTAGTTTTTGCTGCTTTAGGAAGTATCTTGTTTGGATTTGCAACACCAACAGAAGCAGCCGGTTGTGGTGCTATGGGTGCTTTACTTCTTTCATTAGCTTATAAAAAATTAACACTTCCAAAGTTACAAGAAGCATTAGTTAAAACACTAGAGATAACTGCTTTGATAATGGTTCTAGTTGCAGCTTCAAATTTTTTTGGTGCTGTTTTTGCAAGATTAGGAACACCAACTTTATTGACTGAATTTTTATTAGGTCTTGAAATGAACAAATATCTAATTTTAGCAATGGTTATGGTAATGATATTTTTGTTAGGATGGCCTTTAGAGTGGGTGCCTATAGTAATGATAATTGTTCCAATAATATTACCATTGATTGAGGCATTAGGGTTTAATCTTACATGGTTTGCAATTTTAGTTGCTGTTAATTTGCAAACTGCCTGGCTATCTCCTCCAGTAGCGCTTTCAGCTTATTTTTTGAAAGGGGTTGTGCCTGAATGGGATCTAAAAGATATTTATTACGGAATGATGCAATTTATGGTCTTACAAGTCTTTGGTTTGATATTAATTATTATATTTCCTAAAATTGCTTTATGGCTACCAACTCTCTTATATGGACAGTAGAATATATAAGTTTTATATTGTTTAAGTGAGTCAATTAAAATCTAAAAAAACATTAATAAATTGGGATTTAGTGACAGTTAACCCTAATAATAAAAATTGGGATTGGACTGATTTATTCTGTTATTGGGGGCGTAAACATTCAAAGTGTAATCGGATTTTCTCTTATAACCTCACTATATGTAATATACAATTTGAACACTTTTGTAGTTTTTTTTGGCACAGTTTTAGGTTCTCTGTTAGTTTATTTTTTTTCAAATTTAATAGGTAAACCTTCGCAAAAATTTGGCCTCCCTTTTGTGGTCTTATTAAGATCATCGTTAGGTGTAAGAGGTGCTAAATATTTTGGATTATTAAGATGTGTGGTAGGAATTTTTTTATTTGGTATACAAACATATTTTTTATCTAAAGCTTTTAGTTATTTAATTAGAATTTTCATATTTTACTTTGATCCTTCAATGTTAGATCAGGAAATTTTTTTAATTTTCCTTTTAAGTATGAATATTATTGATTGGTCAGCAATAATTATTGCGGTTACTTTTCAGGCATTATTGTTTAGTGTGGGTATGAATTTTAATAAAACTTTAATTCGTTTATCGGCATTAGCAGTTTATTCAGGAATAATTTTATTTTTCTTTTCAGTATTATTAAATGATGTGAAGCTAACAACTAAAGCATTCTTAAGTTCTTTAAATTTTGTAAATTTTATTGATTTAAACAATATTGCGCCGCTGTTAACTGTTGCTGGAACAATTTTTGCTTATTTTGCAGTTATTATACTTACTTTTGGAGATTTTTCACGTTACGTCAAAAATGAAAATGAATTAAAAAAGGGAAATTTAAGTTTAATATTAAATTTGATAATTTTTTCTTTTTTTGCTTTATTTATAGTGATTGGAGTAGATGCTTTTTTAAAAGATAACTCTGAAAATTTAACAAGAATTCTTACAAATCCCACAGATCTAATTGGCAAGTTTGATAATTTATTAGTTGCAAATATAGCTTTAATTTTTATTATTATTGCATCAGCATCAACAAATTTAATAGCAAATTTTATACCATCTCAATTCACACTAATAAATTTTATGCCTTCTTCATTATCATTAAAAAGTTCAGGAATTATAATTATCTGTTTAGGTTTTTTAGTAGGTATTTTTTGGTTAACTTTTTTAAGTCAAATTGGAATTTTATCTTTTATAGATACATTTGGAGCTTTTTTTGGCCCATTATTTGGAATAATGGTGGCTGATTATTACTTGATAAAAAAAGGGACATTAATCAACAAAGATATTTATTCCCTAGAAAGTAACGGTGCATATTATTATTCTGGTGGATGGCATATTAAAGGCGTCTATTCTCTGGTATTAGGATTTATTTTTTCAGCCTCAACTATTTGGAATAGTAATTTGATGTTTCTTCATTCCTATTCTTGGATAACTGGAGCATTTATATCAGGATTAATATATTACTTATTAGAAAAAAAAAATTAAATGAACAATATTAGATTTGATTTTAAAGGTAGAACAGCTGTAATTACAGGTGGTGCCCAAGGTTTTGGATTAGATATTGCAAAAAGGTTTTTAAATTCTGGTGCAAAAGTAATAATTTGGGATATCGATCCAAAGATGGTTGAAAAATCTTTAAAGGAAGTAAATAATTCTAATTTGAGCTCAAATATAGTGGATGTATCGAATTATAAAGAAGTTGAAAACACTGTAAAAGAAATTACAAAAAATTCCAATATTGATGTTTTGATTAATAATGCTGGAATAACAGGTCCAACAGCTACTCTGTGGGAATATGATATTGAGATGTGGAAAAAAGTTGTAGATATAAATTTGATGGGCACGTTTAATTGCTGTAGAGCAATAATTCCTGGTATGATTAAAAATAATTACGGCAGAATTGTAAATGTTGCATCAGTAGCTGGAAAAGATGGAAATGCAAACGCTAGTGCATATAGTGTTGGAAAAGCTGGAGCAATTGGACTTACAAAATCATTAGGTAAAGAGCTAGCTGACAAGAATATAGCCGTAAATGCGGTTACTCCTGCTGGTGCCAAAACACGAATTTTAAATCAAATGACCAAAGAACATGTTCAAAAAATGTTATCTAAGGTCCCAAGAGGCAGGTTTCTTGAAGTCGAAGAATTTACATCATTAGTTTGTTGGTTATCCTCTGATGAGAATACTTTTTCTACAGCGGCAGTTTTTGATATAAGTGGTGGACGTTCTACATATTAACTTTGAGGTTTTTGCTCTACTATCTTCGTTTGATTAATTTTTGCTCTACCTAATTTCACATCTTTGGACATAACAGGGGCAAAAATCATGATTGACCAGTAAATTAATAAGATAAAAATAGAAATTGTCTTCATACATATCATTTAGACACAAAAGTTGATTTTTGGATGTTTAAATTTTGTCAAAATAATGTATTAACAATTTTTTTAAAAAATATTTATTAAAATGAAATTTATTTTTAAAATTTTTATAAGCATTTTGATCGTTGTTGGTTCTAGCAATGCAAATGAAATAAAAGTTTTTGATTTTACTGAAAAAGAGCTTTCCCAGCTAGATGTTCGAAAAGTCAGAGGAGCTGATAATAATACTATTTATATAATTGGGTCGAATGAAAAAGGAAATTTTTTAAAAGCTGTAGCTGAAAATGCTGCTTCTGGATTGGGTAAGGAGATAAAAATTGATCTAAACAAAACTCCTTACATTAATATTACATGGAAAATAGAGAAAGATTTACGAGGAATTGAAGAAAATACAAAAAAAGGACATGATTTTGCTGCCAGAGTATTTGCTGTCAAAAAAACAGGTGCTACACCACTTTCAAATAGGGCTATTAATTACGTATTTTCAAGTAATAATGAAATTGGATTTAATTCCCCAAGTCCTTATACAAAAAAATCAATAGATAATGTTTTAGCTAGCACTAAAAAAAATTTCAATGAATGGGTTACCGTTAAAGCTAATGTAAAAAAAGATTTTAAAAGGTTTCATAATCTAGATGTAAATGAACTAGATGGATTAGCTATAATGTCTGATACAGATAATTCTAAAATGAAAGCAATAGCTTATTATCAGAATATATATTTTTCTGAGAATTAATAATTATTTGATATAGTCTTTTTATGCATGAAAATTTTTTCCATATAATAAAAGTTTACTATGAAGATACAGATTCAGGCGGAGTGGTTTATTATGCTAACTATTTAAAGTATTTAGAAAGAGCAAGAACTGAGGCTTTATTTTCGATTGGCTATAGTAACAAAAAGATAAAAGATCAATTTAATTCTTTGATAATTGTTAAGTCTTGTAATATTGAGTATAAAAAACCAGCTCATTTAGAAGATGAATTAAAAATAAGATCTTTTGTAAAATCAATAACCAAAACCTCTTTTTTTATGAACCAAATAATTACAAAAGGTGATGATACGATTGTCGAGGCTCAAGTTCATTTAGTTTTTGTTAATAGAGAAAGTAAGCCAGTAAAAATTCCAGATGAAATATACTCAAAATTTAAACCTTATTTTTGTGATACTATTAAAACTTAGCTAGTTTTTTTGCCTTTTGAAATAAATTTACCATCATTCTATCTGTAATAATTCTCGTATTCACGTTTCTAGGACTTGGATGATAACTTGATAATATTATTAAGCCATTTGGTAATGATTGCATCTTGCCATGCTTGAAAATAAATTTTTTTTTAATATTAAATTTCTGTTTATATAGCTTGGTACAATTATCAAAAGCAACTTTACCCAATGTTACAATTACTTTAAGTTTTTTTAAATTTAAAATTTCCTTATCGAAAAAGTCCGAGCAGTTTAGAATCTCATTATTAAGCGGTTTATCTTCTGGGGGTACACATTTTAAAATATTGGTAATGTAAGTAGATTTCAATTTCAAATTATCATTTATATTTTTTGAAATTGGAGAATTTGAAATTCCTACTTCATGTAAGCATTTAAATAAAAAATCTCCTGATTTATCTCCAGTAAAAGCTCTTCCAGTTCTTGTACCTCCATGAGCGGCAGGTGCTAAACCAATAATAGCTAATTTTGATTCTAAATTTCCAAATCCTGGAACAGGTTTACCCCAGTAAACTTCATTAATATTCTGTTTTCTTTTTTCAGTGCTTATCTTTTTAATAAATTTAACAAGTCTAGGACATTTTTTACAGTTAACTATTGTTTTGTCTAAGTTATTTAATTTAATATCCATAGATGAAAATTTTAAAATTATTAATAATAGTATTTATATCTTTAACTACACCTATCAAAGCAGATTTAAATAAAAATTTATTAAATCAACTGGAGGATGGTGGAAAATTAATATTTATTAGACATGCATATGCACCTGGAGGTGGAGATCCTGAAAATTTCAATTTAAACGATTGTTCAACACAGAGGAATTTAAACAATGAGGGGAGAGAGCAAGCAAAATATATTGGTGAATTTTTTAAAGAAAATAAAATTAAAATAGATAAAGTTTTATCAAGTGAATGGTGCAGATGTAAAGAAACAGCAAAAATTGCTTTTAAAAATTTTTCCACTAATAATTTCTTAAACTCTTTTTATAGTTCTAAATATGCAAAAAATAAAGAAAAGCAAATTGAAATGTTAAATAATTATGTAAAAGAATTTAAAAGTGACAAAAATTTAATTTTAGTTACACACTATGTATTAATATCAGAAGTTTTGAATTATGCTTCGTCATCAGGCGAAATAGTTGTTTCTGATAAAAATTTTAATATGATAGGAAGTATAGAAATAAATTATTAGAATATTATGTCTTCGAAACGAGCAATGAAACAAGCACAAAAACAAGCCTATGCAAAACATAGGAGTAATATTACTAATAGTAGATTTGAAACTAAAAAGCGAAATTTCGTAAAGAGTAAGAAAAAAAATTAACTTTCTTTGTCAAATTTTTGAATTTTTTTACATGTAGAGATTTTTGAAATACCTTCTTCATCGTTTAAAACTGTTTTTATGTAAATTTCTTGTTTTCCTTTTTCAAATAAAATTTGAGTATAAAACTGAGGATAACCATGTTTATGAGTTAAAATTTTTCCGTTTTCCTCATATATATTTCTAACGTAAGTGTTAGATTTTTTAACACTCAAGTCTGTTAATCTATATTTTTGGTACGTTTTTTCTTTATAAACGTAGTTTCTTGTCATTATTAACTCGTTTAGATTAAGAATGTATTCATTCTTTAAATATTCGTCTTGTTTGTCATCACAAGCGCTCATAATAATTATTTCTGATTTTAAATTTTGAAAAGGCAAAATAATCAAACAAAAGAAGATTAAATATCTAATTTTTTCCATCTTTTTCAGCAAAAAATATTCCTATAAGAAGAAGAGCTGTCCAACCTAATCCTAAAAGACCTTTTAAAACACTTGTATCTGCACTCCAAATTTTAAGAAATAAAGCTCCGAATATAAGTCCAATAATATAGATTATTATTACTATTGATGTTTTACTCATTTTTTAATTTTTTTTTAAATAAAGAAATACCATTTTCAATTTTATATGTATAGGACTCTTCAAAACTTTCTAATTGCCATCCAGACAATCTTTTTTTGATAATTTCGATATTTTCTTTTTTCCACTCGTCAGTTGTATTTTCAAGTTTCCAAATTTTTTTTTCCTCATTATTTCTTCCACAGCCATAGCAATATCCAGTGCTTGGATCAGTTTTACATATACTTATGCAAGGTGAAATAATCATTTTAATATTATAAAGGAAAATTTATATATTTTACAACAAATGTCGTTGGACAAATAGTTTCAATAATAATATAAGACACTAAATTTTTTGAGTTGGGCGAGTGGTGGAACGGTAGACACGCCAGTCTTAGGAACTGGTCTCGTAAGAGGTGAAGGTTCAAGTCCTTTCTCGCCTACCAGAAATGGTAGTCGCGTTAGTTTAGTATAAAAACGCGTCTACCAATTCCTGAATTGTCAAATCAGGTTAGACCAACGTGTCTACCAATTCCAATTCAGATTAAATAAGAACAAAACATGAAAGTAACAGTAGAAAATAAAAAAGGTTTAAACAAAGATGTAAAAGTTTTTGTCGATAAAAAGACAATGAATAATTACATGGATGAAAAATATGAAGAGATTAAAGGCACTGTTAATTTAAAGGGTTTTAGACCGGGCAAGGTACCAAGAGAAGTTTTAAAACGACAGTTTGGTAAAGCAATCTTTGGAGAAGTTTTAGATAAAGTTTTAAAAGAAACATCAACAAAAGCACTATCGGAAAATAAAATTAAACCAGCTGGACAACCTAAATTAGATCTTAAAACTTATGGTGAAGATAAAGACTTAGAATATGTATTATCTGTAACTGAACTTCCTAAAGTAGAATTAAAATCAATAGAAAATATCAAGTTCGATGAATATACAGTCAAAATAGATCAAAAAGAAACTGACAAAAGAATTAGTGAGATAGCAAAAAACCAACCAAGCTTTAAAGATGCTGCAGATAATGTTAAAGCAAAAGAAGGGGATCTTGTTGTTTTTGATTATAATGCAACAGTTGATGATAAGACGTTTAAAGGTGGAGAAGGAAAAAATACCCAATTAACACTTGGTAAAGATTTATTTTTAAAAGGGTTTGATAAACAATTAATTGGTGTAAAGAAAGGTGATGAAAAAATCGTAGAAGCCGTATTGCCAGAAAATTTTCCTGAAAAAGAATTGATTAACAAAAAAGCAAAATTTAAATGTTCAATATCAGCTGTAAAAAATCCAGATGAAGTTAAAATTGATGATCAATTTGCAAAAAATCTTGGAGCAAAAGATTTAAATGATCTTAAAACTTTAATATCTAAACAGATTAATGATGAGTATAAGAATTCTTTAGATCGATTAACTAAAAATCAAATATTGAAGGAAATTGAAAAATTTAAGGTTAATGAAATACCAGAAAATTTACTTGCTGAAGAGGTAAAATTACTCTCTCAAGGTATGTCAGAAGAGGACGCAAAAAAAAGTAAAAAAAATTTTGAAGAAATAGCAAAAAAAAGAATTAAAGTTGGTCTAATCTTAAATGAGTTTGGCGAACAAAATCAGATAAAAGTCACAGAACAAGAACTTCAAATGGAAGTACAAAAACAAATACAAATGATGCCAGGTCAGGAAAAAATGGTTATGGATTTTTACAAAAAAAACCAAAGCGCACTAGCTAGTTTAAGGGGAACAGTATATGAAGAAAAAATCATAAATGCTATAAAACAAAAAGGAAAATCTTCAAAAAAGGAAATTACAAAAGATGAAGCTGAAAAAATTCTTAAAGAGTCACAAAATCAAGAATTAGATACGAATAAAGAAAAAATCAAAGATAAACAAAAAAAGACTGAAATAAAAAAAACAAGCCCAAAAAAAACAGTTACTAATTCTCCAAAAGCTAAGACAGTTAAGAAAAAAGCAAAAAAAGTTAGCAAAAAGTAATCTCAAGTTGTATAAGTAGAGCGAATCAACTTTTATGACTAATAAATTATCTGAACATATGAACAATCTCGTGCCAATGGTTGTTGAGCAATCAAATAGAGGTGAGCGTGCATATGATATCTACTCAAGATTATTAAAAGAGAGAATTATTTTTTTAACAGGCCAAATTAACGACAATGTTGCATCTCTTGTTACTGCTCAACTTTTATTTTTAGAAGCTGAGGACCCTAAAAAAGAAATTTTTTTATATGTAAATAGCCCAGGTGGCTTAGTTACAGCTGGATTGGGAATCTATGATACTATGCAATATGTTAAACCAGATATTTCAACACTTTGTATTGGTCAAGCTGCTTCAATGGGATCTTTTTTGCTTGCAGCAGGAACAAAAGGAAAAAGATTCTCTTTACCAAATTCAAGAATTATGGTTCACCAACCATCAGCAGGTTTTCAAGGACAAGCAACAGATATCGAAATTCATGCAAACGAAGTCTTATCATTAAAAAAAAGACTTAACGAAATTTATTCAAAGCACACTGGTAAATCGGTAGATGAAATTAAATCTGCATTAGAGAGAGATAATTTTATGACAGCAGACTCTGCTAAATCTTTCGGTTTGATAGACGAAGTAGTGGAAAAAAGAACTTAAAACACAACATATTGAATAATTGGTATTCCAAACTTGATTAGTGTGAGTCACTTATAATAAGATGTTTAAATTGATTCGTTTAAAATTTTATGAGCACAAATAATAAAAATATTCTTTACTGTTCTTTCTGTGGAAAAAGTCAACATGAAGTTAGAAAGCTGATAGCCGGACCTACTGTTTTTATATGTGATGAGTGTGTTGAATTATGTATGGATATTATAAAAGAAGAGAGCAAGGATACATTTGTAAAGCATCAAGACGGATTACCTTCCCCAAAAGAAATTTGTTCTGTTTTAGATGATTATGTAATAGGTCAAGGGCATGCAAAAAAAGTATTATCGGTTGCAGTTCACAATCATTACAAGAGATTAAATTACGAAAATAAAACTAGTAAAAACGTTGAACTTGCAAAATCTAATATTCTTCTTGTCGGGCCTACAGGATGTGGAAAAACTTTATTAGCTCAAACTTTAGCAAGAATTCTTGACGTACCTTTTACAATGGCAGATGCAACAACACTGACTGAGGCAGGATACGTTGGTGAAGATGTTGAAAATATAATTTTAAAATTATTACAGGCGGCAGATTATAATGTTGAAAAAGCTCAAAGAGGAATTGTTTATATTGATGAGGTGGATAAAATAAGTAGAAAATCTGAAAACCCGTCTATAACAAGAGATGTTTCTGGTGAAGGTGTTCAACAAGCATTATTAAAAATAATGGAAGGAACAGTTGCTAGTGTCCCACCACAAGGTGGAAGAAAACATCCTCAACAAGAATTTTTACAGGTCGACACTACAAACATTTTATTTATTTGTGGTGGCGCATTTGCCGGATTGGACAAAATCATATCACAAAGAGATAAAGGAACTTCAATTGGATTTGGAGCAGATGTAAAAAACACTCAAGATAAAAAAACTGGTGAATGGATGAAAGGTTTGGAACCAGAGGATTTATTGAAATATGGATTGATACCAGAATTTATTGGAAGATTGCCAATGATTGCTACATTAGAAGATTTAGATGAAAAATCATTAATAAAAATTTTACAAGAACCTAAAAATTCATTAATAAAACAATATCAAGAATTATTTAAACTTGATGGTGCTAAATTGATATTTAAAGATAATGCCTTAAGAGAAATTGCTCTAAAAGCAATTAGCAAAAAAACTGGAGCAAGAGGACTTAGATCTATTTTAGAAAATATATTACTAAAAACCATGTATGACTTACCAAGCCAAGACAATATCGAAGAAGTCATTGTAGATGCATCTACAGTAAAAGGTCAATCTGCACCTATAATAGTGCATTCAAAAACAGACAATAAATCCAAATCTAGCAAAACAACAGCGGCTTAATATCCTTAATAAGTAATAAAAAGGTATTGCAATATATATTATAATATCCATATTATTCATATGGATGTCAAAATTTCATCACCGCTACTTCCTTTAAGAGATATTGTTGTATTTCCAAGTATGGTAATTCCATTATTTGTTGGAAGAGATAAATCTATATCAGCTTTAAATGAAGTAATGAAAAAAGATAAAAAGATTATATTAGTAACTCAAAAAAATTCAGAAATTGATGATCCAAAAAAAACTGACATCTTTATGTATGGATGCGAAGGAAACATTCTTCAATTGTTAAAATTACCAGATGGAACGGTAAAAGTATTAGTTGAAGGAGTAAAAAGAGTAAAAATTTTAGATTTTAAAGATAATGAAAAATTTATTACTTGCGATTATTCAATTTACAGTGATGTTCTTAACAAAGAAGAAGATTTATATCCTCTTGCCGCTACAGCACTTAGAAGATTGGAAAAATTGACATCAATCAACAAGAAAATTTCCAATGAAACAATAAATTCTATTAAACAATTAAAAGATCCTTCTCAAATTGCTGATAACATAGCCTCGCATTTAACTGCAACGATCTCAGAAAAACAACAAATTTTTGAAACTGCTGATGTTAAAAAAAGACTTAATGCAATAATCAAAATAATGGAAAACGAGGCAAGTATTATTGGTGTAGAAAAAAGAATAAGAGGAAGAGTTAAAACTCAAATGGAAAAAACCCAGAGAGAATATTATTTAAATGAACAACTGAAAGCAATTCAGAAGGAATTAGGCGAAATAGAAGATGGTAAGGACGAAAGCACAAGCTTAAATAAAGCTATACTAAAATCAAAAATGCCAAAAGATGTTGAAAAAAAATGTCTACAAGAATTAAAAAAATTAAAAAATATGAGCCCGATGTCAGCTGAAGCAACAGTGGTAAGAAATTATCTCGACTGGATGATTGAACTTCCATGGCATAAAAAAAGCGAGGTTGATATTGATTTAACAAAAGCACTTAATGTTCTTGATAAAGATCATTTTGGTTTAGAAAAGATAAAAGAGAGAATAATTGAATTTTTGGCAGTTCAAAAAAGAATGGAAAAAATAAAAGGACCAATACTTTGTTTGGTTGGTCCACCAGGTGTAGGCAAAACCTCTCTTGGTAAATCAATTGCGAAAGCAACAAATAGAGAATTCGTAAGAATGTCAGTTGGTGGAATGAGAGATGAGGCAGAGATTAGAGGTCATAGGAGAACTTATATTGGTTCTTTACCAGGAAAAATAATCCAAATGATGAAAAAAGCTGGAACAAAAAATCCTCTAATTTTATTAGACGAAATTGACAAAATTGGAAATGATTATCGAGGCGATCCTTCTTCAGCATTATTAGAAGCTTTAGATCCAGAACAAAATACAACATTCAATGATCATTACTTAGAAGTAGATTATGATTTGTCAGATGTAATGTTTGTTACAACTGCAAATACTTTAAATATTTTACCTCCTTTATTAGATAGGATGGAAGTTATAAGATTGGCTGGATATACAGAAGATGAAAAAATAAATATTGCCAATAAGTTTTTACTTCCAAAACAAATTAAAGATAATGGAGTAAAAACAAATGAAATGAAATTGGATGACGAAATAATAAAAGAAGTAATTAGAAGCTATACAAAAGAGTCTGGAGTAAGAAATTTAGAGAGAGAAATATCTAAAATAGCAAGAAAGGTAGTTAAGAAAGTTGTATCTGGAGAAGAAAAAGAAGTTTCTGTAAACCATAAAAATTTATCGGATTTTCTTGGTGTGCCAAAATTTAAATTTGGTGAATTAGAAACAGAGAATAAAGTTGGAATAGTTACAGGTTTGGCTTGGACAGAGTATGGAGGAGAGATTTTAAAGATTGAAACTGTAACAATGCCTGGAAAAGGAAAAATGCAAATAACTGGTAAACTTGGAGATGTTATGCAAGAATCAGTTAAAGCAGCTAAATCGTTTGTAAGATCAAAATGTTTAGAGTACGGTATAATTCCACCATTGTTTGAGAAAAAAGATTTTCATATACATGTCCCAGAAGGTGCGACGCCAAAAGATGGTCCATCAGCTGGAATAGGAATGGTTACTTCTATAGTATCCTCAATAACAAATATACCAGCAAGAAGGGACGTGGCAATGACTGGTGAGGTAACAATAACAGGTCAAGTTCTTCCAATTGGAGGATTGAAAGAAAAATTATTAGCTGCTCACCGAGCTGGCATTAAAGAAGTTTTAATACCAAAAGAAAATGAAAAAGATTTGGTTGATATGCCAAAAAAAATTATCGATGAAATTAAGATTACTCCAGTTGAAAATGCGGATGATGTGTTAAAAATAGCTTTAACTAAAGAATTGAAAAAAACTGAGTGGGTTGAAGTAGATATATCTAAAAAAGATGATAAATCTCAAGCAAGTATTCAATAATTAAGATATATCGTAATGGAATTTATTTTAATATTTTTATCACTAATGTTTGTTATTTATTACTTGATGAGACCAACATCTAAACAGGAAGAAGACAATTTTAACTCCAAAGATAATTGGAGAGGTGGTTTTTAAATATTTTCTGCGCTATATAACAACTAATTATTCTTGACGTAATTAGACTAAAAGATATAAATCACTATTTTGGATTAGGGCGGTTAGCTCAGTTGGTAGAGCATCTCGTTTACACCGAGGGGGTCAAAGGTTCGAGTCCTTTACTGCCCACCAAAATGAATCATAAGTGGGGGTGTAGCTCAGTTGGTTAGAGCGATCGCCTGTCACGCGATAGGTCGAGGGTTCGAGTCCCTTCACTCCCGCCACTTAACCTTAATAATTATCATTATTTACCACATTTATTTTTGTATAATGTGACCTATCACCACTTCATCTAACTATAAAAAATGATATATATTCACCATGGTTGCGGATATATTAAACGACTATTTACCTATTATACTTTTCCTTATTATGGCATTAGGATTAAGCTGTGCTTTTATAGTAATAAATTTCATATTATCTCCAAAAAATCCTGACCCAGAAAAATTATCTGCTTACGAATGTGGGTTTGAACCTTTTCAAGATTCAAGAATGGAATTTGATGTGCGATTTTATTTAGTTGCAATATTATTCATAATTTTTGATTTAGAGATAGCTTTCCTTTTCCCTTGGGCTATTTCATTGGGTAGTATCGGTATTTTAGGTTTTGTATCAATGATGATTTTCTTATTTATACTTACAGTTGGTTTCATTTATGAGTGGAAAAAAGGCGCATTAGATTGGGAATAATAAATATTTAAAATGGATAACAAACTAGACAAAGTTCCAGAAGAATTTAAACAGTTAGCTAAAGATTTTAGTGAAAAGGGTTTTATTACAACTTCGCTTGATAACTTAATAAATTGGTCTAGGTCAGGCTCTTTACATTGGATGACATTCGGCTTGGCTTGTTGTGCAGTTGAAATGATGCAAACAGCAATGCCAAGATATGATTTAGAAAGATTTGGAGCTGCTCCAAGAGGTTCACCAAGACAATCAGATGTTATGATAGTTGCGGGAACATTGACTAATAAAATGGCACCAGCACTTAGAAAAGTTTATGATCAAATGCCAGAACCTAGATATGTTATATCTATGGGAAGCTGTGCCAATGGAGGTGGATATTACCATTACTCTTATTCTGTTGTAAGAGGATGTGATAGAATTGTGCCCGTCGATATTTATGTTCCAGGATGTCCTCCTTCAGCAGAAGCACTTCTTTATGGAATAATGCAGTTACAAAAAAAAATAAGAAATAAAGGATCTTTTATTAGATAAATGAAAAATTTAATTGACCTAGAGAAAAAAATTAATTCTGAGTTAACAACGAAAATTAATAAAACTGAGATTAAGCACAATCAAATATACGTTGAAATTGAAAAAGATGATTTAATTGACGTCACTTTGTTCATAAAAACAAACAAAGATTGTAAATTTAAACAACTTATTGATATTACAGTAGTTGATTATCCTGAACACAGTCAAAGATTTAAAATTGTTTATATGTTTTTAAGCCATGAGTTTAATCAAAGAATGATTTTGACTTATTATATTAATGAAAATGAATTGATATCATCTTTAACATCTATTTTTCCCTCTGCAAATTGGATGGAAAGAGAAGTTTTTGACATGTATGGTGTTAATTTCAAAGATCACCCTGATTTAAGAAGAATTTTGACTGATTATGGTTTTGAAGGCCATCCATTGAGAAAAGACTTTCCTTTGACTGGACATACAGAAGTAAGATACAGCGAAGATAAAAAGAAAGTTATAAATGAGCCTGTGAAGCTAGAACAAAATTATAGAAATTTTGATTATGAAAGTCCATGGGAGGGAACAAAGTATATTAAGGAACAAACAGATAATAATGACAAAAAAAATTAAAAATTTAAATTTAAATTTTGGTCCTCAGCATCCAGCGGCACATGGAGTTTTAAGACTAATATTAGAACTAGATGGAGAAGTTGTCGAAAAAGCAGATCCTCATATAGGCTTATTGCACCGTGGTACAGAAAAATTAATAGAAAATAAAACATATATGCAAGCAGTTCCTTATTTTGATCGTTTAGATTATGTAGCTCCAATGAATCAAGAACACGCTTTTGCCCTTGCTGTTGAGAAAATTTTAAAAATTGAAGTTCCAATTCGAGCTCAATTAATAAGAGTAATGTTTTGTGAAATTGGAAGAATCCTAAGTCATATTTTAAACGTAACCACACAAGCCTTAGATGTTGGGGCGCTAACACCTTCTCTTTGGGGATTTGAGGAAAGAGAAACCTTAATGACCTTTTATGAAAGGGCATCTGGCTCTAGACTTCATGCTAATTATTTTAGAGCCGGAGGTGTTCATCAAGATTTACCAGCCGGTTTAGAGGCAGATATTTTAAAATTCTGTGAAAGTTTTCCAAAAATTATCAATGATTTAGAAAATTTATTAACGGACAATAGAATCTTTAAACAAAGAAATGTTGATATAGGAATAGTTAGTAAAGATGATGCTCTAGATCATTCTTTTTCTGGCGTAATGCTGAGAGGGTCAGGTGTGCCATGGGATTTAAGAAAATCTCAACCTTATGATTGTTACAACCAATTAGATTTCAAGATACCAATAGGAAAAAATGGCGATTGTTATGATCGTTATTTATGTAGAATTGAGGAAATGAAAGAAAGTGTTTCTATAATCAAACAATGCTTATCTAAAATGGAAAAAGGCCCAATAAAATCCTTTGATGGAAAAATATCTCCACCATCAAAAAAAGAAATAAAACAATCAATGGAAGCATTAATACATCATTTTAAATTATTCACTGAAGGATATCGTGTACCCAAGGACGAAATTTATACTGCTGTTGAAGCTCCCAAGGGAGAGTTTGGAGTATACTTAATTTCAGATGGATCTAGTAAACCCTATAAATGTAAAATAAGAGCACCAGGCTTTTCTCATTTGCAATCAATGGATTACTTAATTAAAGGCCATATGTTAGCAGATGTTCCTGCTGTTTTAGGTTCTTTAGACATAGTTTTTGGAGAGGTAGATAGATGAGTTTAAAGAGACCAGCTAAAGATCAACCAGAAAATTTTGCATTCAATTCATCTTCTTTAGAAGAAGCTAATAATATTGTTGCAAGATACCCCAAAGGCAAACAACAAAGTGCAGTAATGGCATTATTATATATTGCTCAAAGACAAAATAATAATTGGATACCTTTAGTGGCCATGAAGTACATAGCAAAATTTTTAGATATGCCTTACATAAAAGTTTATGAAGTTGCTACCTTTTACTCTATGTATAATTTATCCCCGGTTGGAAAATATTTTGTTCAGGTTTGCACCACAACTCCATGTATGATTAGAGGAGCAAATAAATTAGTCGAAGCTTGTAAAGAAAAAATTTCTAAGAATGAATCTGAGTTATCTAAAGACAAAAGCTGTTCATGGATAGAGGTTGAATGCTTAGGTGCTTGCGTTAATGCTCCAATGATGCAAATTAACGAAGATTATTATGAGGATTTAAATAAAGAAAAAACTTTAGAAATTTTAGATAAAATTTTAAAAGATGAAAAACCTAAACCGGGTTCTTTTAGGGGAAGAATTAATAATGAACCTGAAAATAATAGAAAAACACTTATGGACTTAAAAAATGCTTAAAGATAACGACAGAATTTTTCAAAATTTGTATAATGATTTGGGATCTGATGTAATTTCTTCACAAAAAAGAGGTGATTGGGTAAATACCAAAGATCTTACGAACAAGGGAAGAGATTGGATTATTAATGAGATTAAAGACTCTCAACTTAGGGGAAGAGGCGGTGCTGGCTTTCCAACAGGTTTAAAATGGTCTTTTGCTCCTAAAGAAGTTGGATCAAGACCACATTATTTAGTAATTAATGGAGATGAGTCAGAGCCTGGAACTTGCAAAGATAGAGATATACTAAGGTTTGAACCTCACAAATTGATAGAAGGATGTTTAATAGCATCTTATGCAATTCAAGCACATGTTTGTTATATTTATATAAGAGGTGAATATTTTGTAGACGGACAAAAACTTCAAACTGCAATCGACGAAGCTTATGAAAAAAAATTAATTGGTAAAAATGCAGCTGGAACTGGATGGGATTTAGATATTTATATTCATTATGGAGCTGGAGCTTATATTTGCGGTGAGGAGACTGCACTACTTGAGAGTATTGAAGGAAAAAAAGGTCAACCTAGATTAAAACCACCTTTCCCAGCATTGATAGGCCTTTATGGATGCCCAACAATAATTAATAATGTAGAAACAATTGCAGTTGTTCCTACAATACTAAGAAGAGGTGGAAAATGGTTTGCTTCTTTAGGTAGAGAAAAAAATACAGGAACAAAAATTTTTTGTATTTCTGGAAATGTGAATAGTCCGTGTAATGTTGAAGAGGAAATGAATATACCTTTAAAAGAATTAATTGAAGTTCATGCTGGCGGCGTAGTAGGTGGGTGGGATAATTTACAAGCTGTAATTCCTGGAGGATCTTCAATGCCGTTAATACCTAAGGAAAAATGTGAAACTTTAACCATGGATTTTGACTCTTTAGTAGCTGAAAAAAGTGGTCTAGGAACAGCTGGAGTAGTAGTTATAAACAAAGATCAGGATATCATTAAGTGCATGGCAAGAATCGCAAGATTTTATAAACATGAAAGTTGTGGTCAATGCACACCTTGTAGGGAAGGATCAGGCTGGATGTGGAGAATGTTAGAAAGGATGGCTAGAGGAGAGGCGTCAAAAGATGAAGTTGATATGTTAGGCGATGTAACAAAACAAATAGAAGGTCATACAATTTGTGCCTTTGGCGAGGGATCATCTTGGCCAGTTCAGGGGTTGTTAAGACATTTTGGAGATGAAATTAAAAAAAGAAATAAATTCGACCCAATTATAAAAGAAAGTAAAAATATTCCTTATTTAATAGATCAACATTTGTTGGATAAAAATGCTTAAATTAAAAGTAAATGATATTGAAGTTGAAGTAGAAGAGGGGCTGACTGTTCTCCAAGCTTGCGAAAAAGCAGGAGCAGAAATTCCTAGGTTTTGTTATCATGAAAAACTTTCAATTGCTGGTAATTGCAGAATGTGTTTAGTTGAAATGGAAAAATCACCTAAACCTATTGCTTCTTGTGCAATGCCTGCTGCGGATGGAATGGTCATTAAGACTAATACTCCAAAAATAGAAAAATCTAGAAAAGGTGTAATGGAATTTTTATTAGCTAATCATCCTTTAGACTGTCCAGTCTGTGATCAAGGAGGAGAATGTGATCTTCAAGACCAATCAATGTTTTATGGAATAGATAAATCTAGATTTAAGGAAAATAAAAGAGCTGTGCCAGATAAAAATATGGGACCATTAATCAAAACTCAGATGACAAGATGTATTCATTGCACGAGATGTGTGAGATTTGCAACAGAAATTGCCGGAGTTCCTGAATTAGGTGCGATTGGAAGAGGAGAAGACATGCAAATCACAACTTATCTAGAACAATCAATAAAATCTGAATTATCAGGCAATGTAATCGATCTTTGTCCGGTTGGTGCCCTTACTTCAAAACCATATGTTTTTGAGGCTAGACCATGGGAGTTAAAAAAAACTGAGAGCATTGACGTAATGGATGCTGTAGGATCAAATATAAGAGTTGATACTTATGATTGGGAGGTAAAAAGGGTATTACCAATAATTAACGAAGATATAAATGAAGAATGGATTTCTGATAAAACCAGGTATGCATGTGATGGATTACTAAGTCAAAGATTAGATACACCTTACATTAAATATAATAATAAATTTGAAAAAGCTTCGTGGAATGAAGTTTACAAGATTATTAAATCAAAAATAGATAATACCAATAAGAATGAAATATGTGGTTTTGTTGGTGATTTGATAAATATGGAAGCAAGTTACATTTTTAAAGAATTTTTCGAAAGAACATTAGACTCAAAAAAATATGACTATAGGTCGAAAAAAAGTTTTATAGATAATTCAAATAGAGAAAATTATTTATTTAATTCTACAATTAATGGAATAGAAGATGCAGATTTTATTTTGTTAATTGGTACAAATCCAAGGTTTGAGGCAACAATGTTAAATGCTAGAATAAGAAAAGCACATCTAAACAATAATACTAAAATAATTTCGTTAAATGATTTAGGAGATCTTACTTATCCATATAAATCGTTAGATGGAAAAACGCAAACAATTAAGGATATAATTGAAGGTAAAAATGAAATATCAAAAGAAATTTTAAATTCAAAAAAACCTATTGTTATATTTGGTGAATCTTTTTTAAATATAAAATATGCAAAATATTTATTTTTTTCTTTTAAAGAATATTTAATAAAAAATGATAAATTTAATAATGATTGGAAATCTTTAAATTTACTGTCATCTGACGCAGCAACTGTTGGAAGTTTAGATTTAGATATAATTGATAAAACTAATGATATATTTCAAAAATTAAACGAAAATAAATTTAAGTTAATATTTTTACTTGGACGTGATGATATTAATTTTAAGAAAAAAGATGAGTTTATAATTTATCAAGGTAGCCATGGTGATAAAGGTGCGGAAATTGCAGATATTATTTTACCAGGCGCTGCTTATACAGAGCAATCAGGTTATTTCACAAATTTAGAAGGTAAAATTCAAAAAGCTTTTAAAGCATCTTATCCGCCAGGAGATGCAAAAGAAGATTGGCAAATAATAAATGATCTAGCTGAGCACATGAATAATCGTAAACTATTTAATGATAAAGATGAATTGGAAAGTAGCATGTTAAATTATATAGCCCTCAAGAAAGATAAGGAAAAACAAAGCTTAACTCAATCTTTCAGTGATATTGGTTTTGAAAATGAAATTTTAAAAGTAAGTTATAAAGAATATTATTTTTCGAATGTAATTGCTCGATCCTCTAAAACAATGTTAAATTGCAATGATTCTAAGTTAGATATTAAACGAACAGGAACCGAAGGGTAATTGATGGAATATTTAGGAGTTATTATTCAAGAAGTTTATAAGATTTTATTTTTACTTATTCCTGTTCTTGTATCAGTGGCAATGATTGTTTGGTTGGATAGGAGGGTATGGGCATTTGTTCAAAAAAGACAAGGACCAAATGTAGTAGGCCCTTTCGGATTATTACAATCTTTGGCTGATGCTTTAAAATATATTTTTAAAGAAATAATAATTCCAGCAAGCTCAAATAAAGTCATATTTATACTTGCTCCAATAATTACAATGACCTTAGCTTTAATTGCTTGGGCCGTTATTCCATTTAGTGAGAGTCAAGTTTTAGCAAATATAAATGTTGGAATTCTCTATATTTTTGCAGTTTCATCATTGGGTGTTTATGGAATTATAATGGGTGGTTGGGCCTCAAATTCGAAGTATCCATTTTTAGGATCAATTAGATCTGCTGCTCAAATGGTGTCCTATGAAGTTTCAATTGGAATAATCATTATTAATGTTTTGTTATGTGTGGGATCTTTAAATTTAAATGACATTGTAATAGCTCAACAGAATATGTGGTTTATTATCCCATTATTTCCAATGTTCGTTATTTTTTTTATTTCTGCTTTAGCTGAAACTAACAGACCCCCATTTGATTTGCCAGAGGCAGAGGCAGAGTTAGTAGCGGGATATCAAACTGAATATTCAGGGATGATGTATGCAATGTTTTGGTTAGGAGAATATGCTAACATTTTATTAATGTGTGCCCTAGGCTCAATTTTGTTTTTAGGTGGATGGTTATCACCTTTAGACTTATACCCATTTAATTTAATTCCAGGTGCAATTTGGTTAATTTTAAAAATTTTGTTATTGTTCCTTCTATTTGCACTAGTTAAAGCGATTGTTCCAAGATATAGGTACGATCAATTAATGAGATTAGGTTGGAAGATATTTTTGCCTTTTTCGTTGATATATGTTGTATTAACTGCATCTTATCTTTTTTACTTTAATCTTTTACCAACTATTTAAATGAAAATTACACGATTTTTAAAAACTATTTTAATGACAGATTTCTTAGGTGGTTTGTCCATTGCTATTAAAGAACTTTTTAAATCAAAAAAGACTATTAATTATCCATTTGAAAAAGGAAAAATCAGTCCAAGATATAGAGGAGAGCATGCTTTAAGACGATATCCAAACGGTGAAGAAAGATGTATAGCCTGTAAGTTGTGTGAAGCAGTATGTCCTGCCCAAGCAATTACAATTGAGTCAGCAGAAAGATCTGATGGAAGCAGGAAAACTACCCGTTATGATATTGATATGATGAAGTGCATTTATTGTGGATTGTGTGAAGAGTCTTGTCCAGTTGATGCTATAGTCCAAGGTCCAAATTTTGAATTTTCAACAGAGACAAGAGAGGAGTTATATTATACCAAAGAAAAACTCCTTGATAATGGAGATAGATGGGAAAATATTTTAGCAGCAAATATTAAAAGCGATAATCCCTATAGATAATTTTATGTTAGCGCATGCGATATTTTTTTACATTTTTTCTATAATTGCTGTTATTTCAGCAATAATGGTTACAGCTTCGAAAAATACAGTGCACTCTGTATTTTTTCTTATATTAGATTTTATAAGCATATCATGCTTGTTCATTATGATTGGAGCTGAGTTCATAGGAATGATTATGCTTATTGTTTATGTGGGTGCTGTTGCAGTATTATTTCTATTTGTTGTTATGATGTTAAATGTTGCTCAACAAAAAAATCAGTGGTTTCTATCAAAATCTAGTTCAGGCCATATACCTATTGGTTTGATTATAAGTGCAGTTATTTTTTTTGAATTAATAATTGTAGTAGGTGGATGGAAATATAAACCAAATTTGGTAAATTTGACGACTTCGTCATCTACAGATAAAATTACGAACACACATTCTTTAGGACAAGTATTATATACTGATTATATACATATTTTTCAAATAAGTGGAATGATTTTACTAGTTGCTATGATTGGAGCAATAGTTCTAACGTTTAGACAAAGAGATGGAGTAAAAAAACAAAGTTATTTAAAACAAATTTCAAGAGAAAGGTCAGAGGGTGTGGAAGTTTTAGAAGTGCCATCAAATAAAGGAGTAAAGATTGATGACTGAAATAGATTTGGGGCATTATCTTACATTAGGTGCAGTAATTTTCAGTATAGGTGTTATTGGAATTTTTCTTAATAGAAAGAATATTATTGTAATTTTAATGAGTATTGAGCTTATATTGTTAGCAGTAAATATTAATCTAGTTTCATTTTCTATCTACTTAGGTGATCTATCTGGTCAAGTATTTACTTTATTTATTTTAACAGTTGCAGCTGCTGAAGCAGCAATAGGTTTAGCAATTATAGTAGTTTACTACAGAAATTCAGGAACTATACGTGTTGAGCAAATAGATAAGTTAAAGGGATAGAATGGAACTTTCAATTATAGCTTTACCCTTAATAGCATCAATTATCTCTGGTTTTTTTGGAAAATATATTGGGGATAGAAATTCTGAGATCGTAACAAGTCTTCTAGTTTCAATTTCTGCAGTATTTTCAGCCCTAGTATTGTATGAAGTTATTCAAAACCAATATGAGGATAATATATTAATTGCTACATGGATTAATTCAGGATCCTTAGAAGTAAATTGGTCAATGAAAATTGACGCTTTATCAGCTGTTATGCTTGTTGTTGTTACTTCTATCTCTTCTTTAGTTCATATTTACTCTATTGGATATATGTCACATGATCCTCATAAACCAAGATTCATGGCATATCTATCATTGTTTACTTTTGCAATGTTGATGTTAGTTACCTCAGACAATTTTATTCAATTATTTTTTGGTTGGGAGGGAGTAGGTCTTTGTTCATATTTTTTAATAGGTTTTTGGTTTAAAAAAGACACCGCTAACTCTGCTGCAATAAAAGCTTTTCTTGTTAATAGAGTAGGTGATTTTGGATTTGCGCTTGGTATATTTTTAATATTCTATCTTTTTGGTACCGTTAATTATTCAGAAGTTTTTAATCAAATACCATCAATCGTAGATAAAGATTTAATTTTTTTAGGAGTTGAAATTAAATCAATAGATTTAATTTGCCTACTTCTTTTTATCGGAGCAATGGGAAAATCAGCTCAAATTTTACTGCATACTTGGTTGCCAGATGCAATGGAAGGACCAACTCCTGTTTCTGCACTGATACATGCTGCAACAATGGTTACAGCAGGAGTTTTTTTAGTAGTAAGATGTTCACCAATTTATGAGTATTCAGAATTAGCACTTAATATCATCACTATTGTTGGAATGAGCACAGCTTTTTTTGCAGCAACAGTTGCACTTGTTCAAACTGATATAAAAAAAATAATTGCTTATTCAACCTGTAGTCAGTTGGGTTATATGTTTTTTGCAACTGGGGTAGGAGCTTACAATGTTGCAATGTTTCATTTATTTACACACGCTTTTTTTAAAGCATTATTATTTTTAGGTTCAGGATCAGTAATTCATGCATTCAAAGATGAGCAAAATATTAATAATATGGGAGGGGTGTGGAAAAAGCTTCCATATACTTATACATTAATGATTATAGGAACTTTGGCATTAACAGGTTTTCCATTTTTATCTGGTTTTTATTCAAAAGATGCAATTATTGAATTTGCTTATTTAAGAGGAAATACTGCAGGATATTATGCTGCTGGTATCGGTATTTTTACCGCTTTTCTAACATCAATATATTCTTGGAGATTAATATTTAAAACATTTCATGGAAAATATAATAATAAGAATATCAAAATAGAAGAAACTCACGAATCTCCTTTGGTAATGTTAATTCCTCTGATTTTTCTTTCGATAGGTGCAATATTTGCAGGTTATTCATTTAAAGAATTATTTATAAGTTTTCAAGGGCCAAATAATTTTTGGCAGGAATCAATATTCTTTTTAAAACCATTAAGCACTAACCATCCCCCTTTATGGTTTTTGATTTTAACGCCAGCTTTAGTAATCATATCTATTCCAATTGCTTACTATTTATTTTTGAGAAATAAAAATTTGACTGAACGAATAGTAAAAGTTAATGAGCCCTTGTATCAATTTTTAGTAAACAAGTGGTATTTTGACGAATTTTATGATTTTTTATTTGTTAGAACATCTAAAAGATTAGGGTTATTTTTATGGAAATTTTTTGATTTAAAAATAATTGATGGTTTTGGTCCTGATGGAATTTCTTCAATTATTAAAAGATTTTCTATAAAAGCAAATAAATTTCAAAGTGGGTTTATATATCAATATGCTTTTGTCATGTTGCTTGGTTTTTCTGCTCTATTAACTTTTTTAATAATTAAATGATGAATTTTCCTATTTTATCATCTCTAATTTTATTGCCATTAATAGGAGCTTTTTTTTTATTTTTTATAAGAAGTAATAAGGAAAATAATTTTACAGTCAAATATGTAGCTTTGTTCACATCTCTTGTTAATTTTGTTTTATCAATTTATTTATGGATATTATTTGATCAAACTACTTCAGAATTCCAATTTGTTGAAGATAGAATTTGGATACAAAACTTAATAAATTACAAAGTTGGAGTAGATGGAATTTCAATTCTGTTTATATTATTAACAACATTTATAACTCCTCTTTGTATCATTTCTATTAATAATTCGATTAAAGATAGGTTAACCGAATTTTTAATTGCAGTGCTGATTATGGAAACCTTTATGATTGGTGTATTCTGCTCTTTAGATCTTGTTGTGTTTTATTTATTTTTTGAAGCTGGATTAATACCAATGTTTCTAATTATTGGTATTTGGGGAGGGGCAAGACGTGTTTATTCAGCTTTTAAATTTTTTTTATATACCTTGCTTGGTTCAGTATTAATGTTAGTTGCAATAATAACAATATATTGGATAACTGGAACAACTGATGTGGTTAAACTTTATGAATTAGGAATTGACCCAAAATATCAAAATTTACTTTGGCTAGCTTTTTTTAGTTCTTTTGCTGTTAAAACACCTATGTGGCCAGTTCATACTTGGCTTCCTGATGCTCATGTAGAGGCACCAACTGCTGGCTCCGTATTATTAGCTGCAATTTTATTAAAAATGGCTGGTTACGGTTTTATTAGATTTTCATTAGGTTTATTTCCAGCTGCCTCTGAAATTTTTACACCTTTAATATATTTATTAAGTGTGATCGCGATTATTTTTACATCGTTGATTGCTTTAATGCAGGAAGATATGAAAAAGCTTATTGCATATTCCTCTGTAGCTCACATGGGCTTTGTTACTTTAGGTATTTTTACAATTCAACAACAAGGTATAGAAGGAAGTATTATTCAAATGATAAGTCATGGACTTGTTTCTGCAGCATTGTTTCTATGTGTTGGAGTAGTTTATGACAGAATGCATTCTAGGCTTATAAATACTTATGGTGGTATAGTGAGCATTATTCCAAAATATTCTGTTCTATTTATGTTGTTCACATTAGCGGCGCTAGGTTTACCAGGCACAAGTGGTTTTGTGGGTGAGTTTTTAATTCTAATGGCAGCATTTAAAGATAATTTTTTGGTAGCTGTTATAGCTAGTTTAGGAGTAATTATAGGAGCAGCCTATATGCTTTGGCTTTACAAAAGAGTAGTATTTGGAAAATTAATTAATTCAGATCTTAAACAAATGGTTGATCTTAACAAATCAGAAATTGTAATTTTAACTTGTTTAGCTGTGCCAACTTTATTTTTTGGTTTTTACCCAGAACCATTAATTAATACAATTGAGATATCGATAAGTGATTTAATTAAAGCTTATAATATTGAAATAGCGAGTAAAATATAATGGAAAATTTAGAATTAATTTTTTCAGAAATCTTTCTTTCATTGTCTATAATGTTTTTACTTATTTTTGGAGTTTTTAAAAAGAATAGCTCTACACTCATTCAAAATATTTCAATAATTGTTTTATTAATCACTGTTGTAATTACATTTAATGAAACAATAGGTATCACAGAAGTAAAATTATTTAATGGTAGTATTATAATTGATTATCTTTCCTCTTTTATGAAGATAATTACTTTGCTAGCTGCTTTTTTAGTTTTAATTATTTCTTCTAGTTATTTGAAAACTTTTAAGATTTTCAAAATTGAATATCCAATTTTGATTTTGAGCTCTGTCTTAGGAATGATGATAATGATAAGTTCTTATGATTTAATTGTATTCTATATGGGGCTTGAATTACAATCTTTAGCTTTATATGTTCTTGCCACTTTCAATAGAGACCAAATTAAATCATCGGAAGCAGGATTGAAGTATTTTGTGCTAAGTGCTTTATCATCTGGTTTATTATTATACGGATGTTCGTTAATTTATGGATTTACTGGATCGACTAATTTTGATGTTATTACAGATCAATTAAATTCAAATGAATATACATTAACTTTTGGGATTGTATTCATTCTGGTGGGTCTAGCATTTAAGATTTCTGCAGTTCCTTTTCACATGTGGGCACCAGATGTTTATGAGGGCTCCCCAACTTCAGTAACATTGTTTTTTACAATGGTCCCAAAAATTGCAGCATTAACAGTACTAATAAGATTTCTTTATGTACCTTTCATAAATTTATTTGATCAATGGCAAATGATATTAATTTTTTTATCTATAGCTTCAATGGTTTTTGGTGCAATAGCTGCTATAGGCCAAAGAAACTTGAAAAGATTAATAGCTTATAGCTCAATAAGTCATATTGGTTATGCTATAGCAGGACTCACAACTGGAACGAATGAAGGAATACAAAGCTCTATAATTTATATTACAATTTATATTTTAATGAATTTAGGACTGTTTTCTTGTTTATTAATGTTAAAAAGAAATGAAAATTATTACGAAACTTTAGATGATTTATCAGGTCTCTCTAAGAATCACCCACTATTATCATTATCTTTATTATTAATATTATTTTCTCTTGCAGGAATTCCACCATTGGCAGGTTTTTTTGCAAAGTTTTATGTTTTTAAAGCGGTCATAGAACAATCGATGTATTTTTTAGCCATCGTTGGACTTTTATCAACTGTCATAGCTGCATTTTATTATTTAAGGATAATAAAGATTATTTACTTTGATAAAGAAAAAGAAAAATATGATAATGATCATGGTTTTTGGCTAAAATTCTCACTATCAGTTTCAACGGTATTTATTTTGATTTACTTCATCTTTCCAAGTCAAATTATAGATGCAGTTTCAAAAATTAATATCATTCAATGAGATTTAAAAAATTTTATTTTAAAAAAGTTAAGAGTACAAATCTAACTGCAATAAGATTACTTAAAAAAAATAAGGATGAATTTGGGTTAATTATTTCCAAGATGCAAACTAGTGGTAAAGGTCAATATGGTAAAAAATGGATATCTTATAAAGGAAATGTTTTTTTATCTTTTTATTATAAATTAGATAAGATCAATTTAACATTAAAATCATTAACTAAGAAAAATTGTTACCTAGTTAAAGATGTAATTTCTAAATATTGTAAAAAAAAGGTTATTTTTAAGCCGCCTAATGACTTATTAATTGATAAAAAAAAAATATGTGGAATTTTACAAGAAACAATTAAAAAATCTGATTCAAAATTTTTAGTTGTTGGAATTGGCATAAACTTGATTAAGAGTCCTAATATTGCAAATTATCCAGCTACAAATTTATTTAAAATTACCAACCAAAAGATAAATTATAAATTATTCGAAAAAAAATTAAAAAAAACCTTTGAGACTTTTTTATCAAAATATTATAAAATTAAATAAATGATCATTTTAGGAGATATTGGCAATACTAAAACTAAAATATGTTTAGTAAACAATAATTTAAGAATAATAAAAAAGTTTTTAATATCTTCAAAAATTCAGAAAATAAACAAATTAGACAATTACCTAAAAAAAATTAATTTTTCTAAGATAGATAAAATTTTATTTTGCAGCGTTGTCCCTTCTACTTTTAAAATAGTAAAGAAATATTTGCAAAAAAAAACTAATAAAAGATGTTTTGAATTAAAAGAATTAAATTTAAAATCAATTTTAAAGATTGATGTTAACTATAAACAGGTTGGTTCTGATAGATTAGCAAATGCGATTAGTATTTCTAATAAACATAAAAATTTTATTATCTTAGACTTTGGTACAGCAACAACTTTTGATGTTATGATTGGAAATAATTACAAAGGTGGAATTATTTCACCAGGTATTGAGTTGTCACTCAAAACACTTTCTGATCAAGCATCATTAATTCCGAAAATAAATCTTAAAAAAATATCTAAAGTAATAGGAAGGAACACCAAGTCAGCTGTAAGATCTGGTTTTTTTTGGGGATATGCTGGATTAATTGATAATATTGTAGATTTAATTAAGCAGGAAACAAAAAAGTCATTTGATGTAATTATTACTGGTGGTTTTTCACAATTATTTAAGGATTCAATAAAAACAAGGGCAAAACTAGATATTGATATTACTATTAATGGTCTTATTAGAGCTTCAAAGCTTATAAAATAAATATGAAAGAAGAATTATTGTTTTGTCCATTAGGAGGTTCAGGTGAAATAGGAATGAATATGAACCTTTTCGGTTATGGTGCACCAGGAGACCATAAGTGGATAATGGTTGATATTGGAGTTACTTTTGCTGATGATACTATTCCGGGTATAGACTTAATTTATCCTGATCCAGGATTTATAGTTGAAAGAAAAGAAAATTTATTAGGAATATTATTAACCCATGCACACGAGGATCATATTGGAGCTATTGCTCATTTATGGCCAAAACTTAATTGCAAAATTTATGCGACTCCATTTACAGCTGTTTTAATCAAAGAAAAATTTAAAGAAAAACAAATAGACATAACTAAAGATCTTAAAATAGTTGAATTAAATGGAAAAATTTCATTAGATGTTTTTGACATAGAGTACATAACTTTAACACATTCAATTTTAGAACCCAATGGATTGAGAATTAAAACACCAGCAGGTGTAATTTTACACACTGGTGATTGGAAAGTTGATCCAAATCCATTAATTGGAGATGAGATTAATTCAAAAAGATTAAAAGAAATAGGAGATGAAGGAGTTTTAGCAATGATTTGCGACTCAACTAATGTTTTTAGTGCTGGTAGGTCTGGATCAGAGTTGGATGTGAGAAAAAATTTACTTAATATAATGAGTCGCTTAAAAAAAAGAATTATTATTACTTCATTTGCTTCTAATGTTGCAAGAATGGAGACAGCGTTTTATTGCGCAGAGAAAACTGGTCGACAAATTTCTTTAGTTGGTAGATCAATGCATAGAATTTATAAAGCAGCAAGACAATGTGGTTATTTAAAAAATACAATCGAACCAATTGATCCAAGAGATGCTAAAAATTTTTCAAGAGAGAAAATTGTTTATCTATGTACAGGAAGTCAAGGAGAACCAATGGGTGCAATGATGCGGATAGCTAATTATACACATCCAGATGTTTTTATTGAAAAAGATGATGCAGTTATTTTTTCCTCAAAAATTATTCCTGGAAATGAAAAGAAATTATACAAATTACACAATCATTTAGTGAAAGATGGTATAGAGGTAATTTCAGAGGAAACAGAATTTATACATGTATCTGGACACCCAAATAGAGAGGACTTAAAAGATATGTATCAGTGGGTCAAACCTAAGTGCGTCATACCAGTACACGGAGAACATCGACATATGATAGAGCACATTAATTTTGCAAAAGAAATGCAAGTTCCATTTCCTGTTCAGGTAGAAAATGGTGATATAGTTAAATTGTTCCCAGGGGATAAGCCTGAAGTCTACGATAAAGCACCTTCTGGGAAACTATTTTTAGATGGCAATATAAGTGTTGAGGAAAATTCACAATCAATAAAAGATAGAAGAAATTTAGGTGCTAATGGTTATTTAGAAATTACAATTTTGATAACTCCCAAAGGAAATATTCATAATCATCCGATAATAAACTTTAGAGGTCTACCAATTTATGAAACTGATGAATTTATTTTTGGATTAGAGGAAGAAATAGAAAAAACTACAAGAACATTTAAACTTGGAAATAAGAGTCAAGAACATAACTTGATAGATGCTTTAAAAATAGCCTCTAGAAAATTTGCAAAAGATAAAACCGGGAAAAAGCCTTTTACAAATATAAATTTAGTTAAGATATAACGATATGAGTATTACTGGATTAGTTATAATCTATGTTATTCTTTGGTGGATCATCTTTTTTGCAATTCTACCAATGGATGTAGAAAGACATAAAATAGCAAAAGTAGAGGGCGAGGATCCAGGGTCACCAGAAAATCCAAAAATACTTAAAAAATTCATTTATTGTACGTTAATAACGACTATCCTTTTCTCAATAATTTATTTATTAATGAAATTTGAATATTTAAATTTAAGAAATATAATTGAATAGAATGTACATTTCAAAATCATTTATTCCAATTTTAAAAAATAATCCATCTGAAGCTAAAATAAAATCTCATCAATTAATGCTAAGAGTAGGAATGATAAAACAATCATCAGCCGGTATATATTCGTGGTTGCCACTTGGCTTTAAAGTTATGAAAAAAATTGAGGAAATAGTTAGACAAGAACAAAATAAAATTGGTGCTCAAGAAATTTTGATGCCCACTATTCAATCAAGTGAAATTTGGAAAGAAAGTGGACGTTATGAAGATTACGGAGAAGAAATGTTGAGAATTAAGGATCGACAAAATCGAGAGATGCTCTATGGTCCGACTAATGAGGAATTAGTAACTGATATATTTAGATCATCTGTAAAATCTTATAAATCTCTCCCACAACTTTTATATCATATCCAATGGAAATTTAGAGACGAAATTAGACCAAGATTTGGAATTATGAGATGTAGAGAATTCTATATGAAAGATGCATACTCATTTGATATTTCAGATAAAGAAGCAATATTTTCATATAACAAATTTTTTTTATCTTATTTGAAGACTTTTAAAAGATTAGATCTTACTGCTATACCAATGGCAGCTGATACAGGCCCAATAGGAGGAAATCTTTCACATGAATTTATAATATTAGCTGAAACAGGTGAAAGTAAAATTTATACAGACAAAAGAATTTTTGAAGTTGAAAATGCTGAAACTAAATTAGAAGAAAATTCTTTAGAAAATTTGAGAAAAAAATATGAACAATTTTATTCAGTTACGGATGATAAATTTAATAAAGACGAATTTGAGTCTAAAGTTTCCGAAAAAAATCGTTTAAAAACTAAAGGTATTGAAGTTGGACATATATTTTATTTTGGTGATAAATATTCTAAAGCAATGCAAGCTTCAGTAGATCTACCTGGTGGAAAAAAAGATTTTGTGAAAATGGGTTCATATGGAATTGGTGTGTCACGATTAGTAGGAGCAATAATAGAAGCAAAATACGATCATAAAAATGAGATTATGAAATGGCCAATTTCTGTTGCTCCATATGATGTTTCAATAATACCAATGATAAATAAAAATGATTCCTCTGCCTTAGAAAAAGCTAATCAAATTAATTCTCAATTCATTAAAAATGGTATTGATGCAATAATAGATGATACAGATGAAAATTTTTCATCAAAAATTAAGAAAATGAATTTAATTGGAGCACCATATCAAATAATATTAGGAAAACAAATTGATGGAGATTTATTAGAGTTTAAAGAAACTGGACAAGAAGCAAAAAAAATAAATTTAAATCAAATAATTAAGATAATTAAGGAAGAAAAAGAAAAAATTTGATTTCTACATTAGAAAAAGAAATTACTTTAAGATTTTTAAAAGCCAGAAAAAAAGATGGTTTTTTGAATTTAATCTCCATTTTTTCCTTCATCGGAATAAGTCTTGGAGTAGCTGTATTAATCATTGTCATGTCCGTTATGAATGGTTTTCGAACTGAATTAGTTAATAAGATTGTTGGATTTAATGCACATATAACAGTCAAACCTTACGATAATCCTATAAATTTCGATATTACTGATAATAGTTTATCAAATATTTCACAAGATTTAATATTTAGCAATTCAGGTGAGTCAATAATACTTAGAGATAATACTTCTAAAGGTATTTTATTGAGAGGTTATAAAAGCGACGAATTTAAAAAACTTAAAATTTTTGAAAAAAAAATTTTATCAAATAATAAAGAGATTTTATCAAAAGATAATATTTCAATTGGAAAAGAATTAAGCTTTATTCTTGGTCTTAATATTGGAGATAGTATTACTTTAATGTCATCATCTGGTATAGACACTTTAGTTGGTAGTTTTCCAAAGAAAAAAACTTTTTTAATTTCATCAATTTTTGAAAGTGGTTTAATTGATTTTGATAACAATGTCGCTTTTATTAATTTAGAAACTTTAGAAGAATTTTTTAATTTAGATAGTGCTAATAGAAATTTAGAAATTTATTTGAAAAACCCAAAAAATATTGGGCATCAAAAAAAAATTGTTCAAAAAAGTTTTCCAAATGATTTTGTTTATTCATGGTCAGATATGAATAGCTCACTA